>DBCB01000025.1 GCA_002303765.1 Planctomycetaceae bacterium UBA969 | reverse complement strand
AGCCATTTATTTGTTTTGGGATCGAAGCATGAGCAATCGGTGATGGATACATTATCGGCGGGCTCATCAGGGCCGTTCTTGGGTTGCAAGCCACCGACTCGATAAATTTTACCACCATGGGTTGCAAGGTTCATTCCCTGAACTTTTGGGCCACCGGGTAAAGATTCCCATTCTTTTCCCCCATCGAGTTTCAAGCGCTGGAAGGTGCCGAGAACGGTTTCGGTATTGTACTTGTGGGTTTTGCCTGCATGCCCACCATACACATAAAGGTAGCCATCAAGTTCTACAGCACCGAGGCTGGAGGTGGCTTGAGTTAATGGCGGCAGTGCTAAGGTAATTGGTACAAAGGCAAGTGTTAGGACCAATGTGATAATTTTTTTCATGCTCTATCTCCTGTGTTATTTTTTGAAATTTTTAGTGTGGTAGTTGGTTAGAAACGTTGCTCCTTCATCCGGGAAATCTGTGAATACGCCATCCACATTTGCATCGACCAGATAAAGTTTGAATAATTCTTGTGCAGAAGAAACATATTTAGGAAGGGTATCTAGGCGAATGGTATAGGGGTGGACTTTCAGACTAGCAGCATGGGCGGTTTTTACAAAGTCAGTTATCTTCATGGTCTCTCGGGAATTGCCTGAGATGATCACTTGCAAAGGTGGGCCGATACCATCTGCAAACCGGGCGACTTCTCTTAGGCCCATTGGTTCGAGTAGAGAATCGTTTTCACCCGTGAGTTGGATTAGTTTCCCCTGCCATTTTAATTCAGTTCGTAATCTTTTGACTTCATCAAATTCAAAGCACTGGAGGAAGCATTTGTCATTCTTGGTGCGATATTCGTATTTGTAAAGAACTTCGAGTATGGCTTTAGAAGAGTCGAAGCCTTGTTTTTTGTGCCAGGATGGGGCTTTGATTTCAGGATAGATGCCAACATTTTTTCTGGTGCTTTTATTCAGGCCCTGCACCAGTTGGATTTCCTCTTCCAAGGTGGGGATTTGAAACGAGGATAGGCCGATTGGAAAGCGAGAAGGGTAGATTGCCTTGCCTGTTTTCGGGCTGAATCGTTCTGTAACTTCTAGTTGTTTTAATTCCTTTAGGGTGAAGTCGAGGGCGTAATACCTACCGTCAGCACGCTTGCGATCAGGAAAAACCCGGGCGATATTTGTCACGGTATCCAGATGAATATCATGCAAAACCACGGGAATGCCATCCTTGCTTAGTACAACATCCGGCTCGATATAATCTGCGCCCATGGCATGGGCCAGAGCAGCAGCCTCTAGGGTGTGCTCGGGAAGGTATCCGCTGGCGCCCCGATGCGCAATGATGATCTTTTCACCAGCAATGGCGTTCATGTCAAAGATAAGGATGCTAATTAACAAAAGTATTTTTTTTATCATGGTTGTTTGTAGATTGTACCAGATTTCATTACAAATTTAACTTTACGAACATCTTTTATTTCTTTTGAGGGGTCGCCCTCGAATGCTGCCAAATCTGCGATCATGCCTTCCCGTACTATGCCCACTTTGTTTTGCAGGTCAAGTAATTTAGAAGCATCTGAAGTTGCACAGCGAAGGGCTTGCAGGGGAGTCATGCCATATTTTACCAGCATTTCAAGTTCTTGATAGCCCTGCCCATGGGGAAATACCCCGATGTCGCTACCGTTTCCTATTAACACTCCCGATTCCAATGCTGCCTTGAAACTTTCCTTTTTGGAGACAAGGGCTGCGGGCGATGGGGAGTTGGGCTTCCAGCCTTCATAACGAGCGTAGGCTTCCGCAGTGGCGAGGGTGGGGCAGTAGCCTATTTTCTTTTGCGCCATCAAACGAAAAACTTCGATGTCGCCTGCATCGCCATGCTCGATAGTGGCAACACCAGCGAGGGCGGCTCGTTTCATTCCCTCTTTCGATTGGGCATGTGCTGCAACTTTGACACCAGCATCTGCAGCGGTTGCCACAACGAGTTTTAATTCTTCGATTGAGAAGGCGGGATTTTGGTTTGGCCCTAAGCCATGGGGTGTATCTGCGTAGATTTTAATCCAATCCGCACCTTCACGAATCTGCCTACGAACTAGGGTGCGCAGATGATCGCCATCGGCTTCATCGGCGCCTTGGGGGATGCGCCATTCGGGGGCGAAGTTTCTGGGGGCGTAGCTTCCTGTTGCAACAATGGCACGGGTGGTCACCAATAATCTTGGGCCAGGAATAATTCCCTTTTCAATTGCAGATTTGATGCCTACATCTGCAAGCTGGGCGCCTTCAGTGCCGAGATCTCGCAGTGTGGTAAAGCCACTTAGTAAATTGGCACGGGCGTGGACGGTGGCCCTGCTAATGCGTTCTGCAAGTGGCTCTTTCGATACCTGATCTTCCCATTTTGCCTCATCATATGGGTGTAATAATAAGTGGGAATGAGCATCGATCAACCCTGGTGTTAGGGTGGTGCCTGGTAGAAGAAGAATCTGGGCATTGGTTGGCGGTTTAAAGCTGGTTTTTGGGCCTGCAAAGAGTATTTTTTCGCCTTGGATTACGACGACCCATCCTTCATGGATGGAAGAAACCCCATCAAAAACCCTGCCTGGTTCTAAAACGGTTACAGGGTCCGCAGGCAAGGCGAGTAAAAAGGAAAAAAATAAGGGGAGCATAAATGAAACCTTTTAAAAAAGCACGATATAATGTTAATATAAATAAGCCCGTAATTTATATCGTTGCCTAAATGGTAACCAATAATCTGTGATTAATATAGTTATTATAAAGGGTCGAACGAATGAGAATTCTTTTTGCAATTGTAAGTATGGTTGGTTTGGCGCTTGGGATGTCGGTTATTTTAGCGCAGGAAAAGAAAGAGCAAAATGATCCAGAACAAAACGCTTCTAATCAAACTCTTTCCGCCCTCATCAAGTTAAATAAAAAAATTGAGAACATTACTTTTGTTAGTGTTACAGGAGAGAAAAAAACAATTGAGGAACTAAGGGGTGCTAATGCCACCATTGTTGCTTTTTTGAATTTTCAGTGCCCGATATCTAACAAGCAAACGCCTGAATTGACCGAGTTAGCTGAAAAATATAAGGAAAAGAAGGTTAACATCATTGGGGTATGCTGTGATGTGGAGTCGCCGAAGGAGCTGGCAAATCATATTCAAGAATTCAAAATCAACTTCCCGGTCTTTTATGATCCCGAGCATTTTGTATCAACTCAATTTCTTGCAGACATCACGCCACAGGTTTACGTGATTGATAGTGCAATGACCCTTCGTTATTTTGGCAGGATCAATGATCAACATGAAGATCGTGCAACTCGGAATTTGATTATAAAAAACCATGACCTTAAAGAAGCGTTGAGCAATGTGCTTGCAAATAAGGAAGTATTAATCCAATACACGCAACCAGTGGGTTGCCCGCTTGATAGGGTTAAAAAACCCTTGGTTCAAGATGGCAAAGTTACTTTTTACCGTGATGTATTACCGATCCTCCAGAAGAACTGTCAGGAATGCCACAGGCCGGGTGAAGCGGGCCCTTTCCCGTTGTTGACATTCAAGGACGCCTACAATTGGGCTGAATTAATTCAAGAGAATGTGATTTCGGGGGTGATGCCGCCATGGAAGCCAACAACAAAAAGCATTCCCTTAAGGCATGATCCCCGCATGAGTAAGCAGGAAATTGAAACCATCAACAAGTGGGTTGAGGGGGGAAGTGCCATGGGTAATAAAAAAGATGTTCCACCACCAGCCAAGTTTAGATCTTCCAAAGAATGGGATGATGAAAACCCACCTGATATTATTCTCGAATCTCCAGGAGATTTTCATCTCGGGCCCTTGGGTGAGGATCATTATCGTACGATTGTGATGCCTCTAAACAATAAGGAAGAACTGTTTATAAGAAAAACACAGTTTATTCCTGGTAATCCTAAGATTGTTCATCACTCCTTGTACTTTTATGATGGCACGGGGATGTTGATGGATGCGCAAAAAAAACTAGGCAATTCGACCCCGCCCGCAAACGGGATTGGCGATTGGGGCCCCGGATATAACTCCGGTATGGGGCTTGGATTTATCCCCGATCCTTCGAAGGTGAAACGCAATCAGGATAATCCAGGCTCTGGCCTTGGTGGCTGGGTTCCTGCAGTTGATCCTATTACTGCCCCTCCAGATACTGCTTATATCCTGCCGCCCCAATGTGATATCTTCATGCAGATGCATTTCCATCGCAATGGCAAGCAAGAGGTGGATCGTTCTAAACTAGGCCTGTGGCTGACAAAAAAACCGCCTACCAAATTCATCAAGAGTTATCTGGTGGATACCACTTTTACTATCATTCCTGCGGGGGTTAAAAAGTATAAAGCCACCGGCTCTGTAGTTCTAAATGAAGATATTAAGCTTTTTACTTTTTCACCCCATGCCCACAGGCTTGCAACGGAATCACGACTTTACTATTCGCTTCCCGGTTCGACGGAAAAGGTTCTATTATTTGAAATCAAGAACTGGGATTTCAACTGGCAGCAACGCTATTATCCAATTGAATATGTTGCGTTACCCAAAGGGACTACGATTCATAACGAATGGATTTTTGATAATTCAACCAGCAATCCCCAGAACCCTTTCCACCCTGCGAAAACTGTTTTCCTGGGCGAGAATACTACCGACGAAATGGGTTTCTACATTATTGCGGGCGTGGTTGATGTGAGGGAAAAAGTTGTTCCTACGCAAATGCTTAATTACTTCGAAAGGCTACTCAAAGCCGAGGCTCTGAAAAAGATATTCGGTGCTAAATAAGCTGCGCCCTCTGATTACTTGTTTGATTCCTAGTTAACTAGATCAAACAAGTTCGGGAAGTGCCTTCCATTCATCCACCAGATAATGCGGCCTGCCTGCGTAATCGTTGAGTGCGGTGGTATGAGGGTTGATGCCAAAGTGCTGATAAAGGCTGGCATGAACCTCGCCGAAATGAATAGGCCGGGTTGCAATGCTGCCCCCATCCCGATCGGTTGAACCAATTACCTGACCACTGCGGAAGCCGCCCCCTGCCAGTAGGGCACCACCAACCTGTGGCCAATGATCACGGCCAGCATCTTTATTAATTCGTGGCGTTCTGCCAAACTCGCCCCAGGCAACAACAGCAACATCTTTATCCAACCCTCGTTGATGCAGATCTGTAATCAGGCAATGCATCGCATGATCAAACATGGGGAAGTGGGTGTTTTTACATTCGCTGAAGTTGTTGCTATGGAAATCCCAACGGCCAAAATTAAGGGTTACCACTCGTGCGCCTGCTTCGATGAGTCTGCGTGCCATCAGAAAGTGTTCGATGTTTCGTGGTGCGCCATCGCCATAGTTTTTCGAATCGCCCTTGCCAAACTTTTCACGCACAGAAGAGGGTTCCTTGGAAAGATCCAGCGCATCCATCAACTTGCTGGAAGTAAGTATTTCAAGTGCCTGAAGGCCGATGGAATCCATTGCATCGATTGAGCCACGGGAATCCAGATCTCTGCGCATTGCATCAAAACTTGAAAGCAACGATCGCCTGTCAGTAAGTTGCGAAGATTTAATGCTATCCAACACCATGTTATCTTTTACTGGGCCGGAGGGCCTGAATGCAGCGTTGGCAATACCGAGGTATCCTGGATGACCGGGTGAACCATAAGGCGGATGGCCAGCAGTGGGGGCCAGCCCAATAAATGGAGGAACTGAATTATTACTTGAGCCTAGTATTTTTGAAATCGATGAACCAAGCGAAGGCCACCCACCTTGAGGTTGGTTTTTTACCGTACGACCGGTGTAACAAATAAAGGAATCATGATCACCACTTGGTGAACCATAAACCGAACGCAAGGGCACAAGCTTGTCCATGATCGAGGCTAGCTTGGGCAGATGTTCGGAAATTTGGATGCCCGGAACATTGGTGTTGATCGGTTTGAACTCGCCACGAATATCAGCAGGCGCATTCATCTTAAGATCGTACATATCTTGATGCGGAGGCGCACCAGCCATGTAAATCATGATTACTGCCTTATGCGATTTTTTTATACCTGCAGCTTGTTCTGCTTGAAGCAGCGAGGGAAGGGAAAGGCCACCCATTCCGAGGGCGCCTATCTTCATGAATTCGCGACGGCTTTTTGTCTCTGCTTTACGAAAACTTGTGCAACCTTTTATTTCTGGCATGGCTTACGGTCCTAAATTCTTAGGCGGGATCTATACCTTTACAATTATAGCCGCTTTCAACTGTTTGATACAATTGAAAACTTGGATGCTAATGTTAATATCGGCATTTAAGGCAAGATTAATCAATACCATTGGAACTTGGGTTTTAATCAAAGCCCAAATTATAAGATTTTACGAACCCCAGGAATTGACCGTAGTAATGCGCTTGTTCCCCAACTTAGCCCCAGAGTTATGATAAATACAATCATTGCCTTGGAAATTGCAGGCATCGATGAGCCGAGTAATGCGTATTGCGACCAGACGATAAATGGGTAATGAACCAAGTAGATGCCGTAAGCATTATCACACAGGTTATCAATGATTGAATATCGAGTGTTGGCGAATCGAAGGAACAAAGCAATGAAGGTAATACTTACTGTCGTACAATAAACGGTCATAGAAAATCCCACTTTTATCCATCCCTCAGGGGCAGCCCATTTCGCAGTTCGATCGAGGTGCACGCTCGAAAAAGTGATCAAAAAAAACAAAGCACTGAATATTGAAGCAATCACCCAAAAAAACCATTGCCTTGAAAGTGGCCCTTCCTGCCTAAGAATACTTTTGTCTAACCCATAGGCGCCCACAGCGACGCCCGCAAAAAAATAAACCAGATACAAAATGAAACGGCATCCCTGGCCTATTACCAGTGGCCCAAAAGCAATCCATTGGAACGGTCCAAATATATACAGCAATGGGAGAAAACTTGCCAATGATAATATCAACAGGGTTGAAAAGAAAACCAGGGGTTTTGTGAATACGATTGCAGGAAGAACGATTGTTGATTTTGAGAAAACCCAAAAGCAGAGAACTGCGAGCAGATTGAAAACGAGTAGCATCGATATGAACCAAGCTGGTCCACTAAACCAAGACCAACCCGCCCAGTAAGAGAAAAAATCATTAGTGGCCCCAGTCATTAAAAAAGAAGGATAGTATGCCAAGGGCATTATCACTGTAAGTGAAATTATAAAAGGAATACCCAGCCTTAGCCCTCGGTCTTTAAGAAAATACACAGATCCTTTTTTTACTAGGCTTTTCCAGACAAAGAGCCCTGAGATGAAAAACATTAATGCCATGAAAAAAAGATTTAACAGAGGGCCAACTACATCAAAGCCACCCCACTTGTTCGGGTCAATGATGGGTGCTGCGGAATGTTTAGCATAATCTGCTGGATCAAATTTTCCCCAAGATGGGTAAGCCAGTATATCATGTAAAATCAAAACAAAAATCGTCATCAAAGCCCTAAGGTAATCAATAGCGGAACTGCGAACTATTGAAGGCTTTGGAACAAGATTTTCATTCTGAATATTTGTCATAATGAAATCATAAAATCATAGGATTGATAACCTGTCAAAGGTTTTTATGAAAAATCAAAAGCCACAAAGAATTAAAGGTGTTGTAAAAGTTTAAAAAGGAGTAGGAGGCCGATGAGCATGGCTTAGGGTCAAGGCTTCCTTGGGGGTCTTCTTGCTGATACAAAAGCTGTAATTCCAATGCGACGGCTAAGGCAACTTCATAATCGATGTTTTTTAAAGCAAAGGAAACTTTTGCTTCTTTGGGCTTATTGACTAACTCCCAATGAATGAAAGTTACTAAAAATTCTTTAAGCGAGCTCTTTATGCCACGCGCTTTATAAATGAACGGAAAGTTACCCGTGGAACTTTTAACATTTCCTATCAATTTGTTTGCCGGAATGTAGAAATCGTTCTGGTAATTTTCAGCAGATTCAAGGGTTGCATCAACAGATTGATTTTCACATTCTCTCTTTTTGAGCCAGATACTTGGCCCCTGCTGGATTACGGCTTAAAGCCAAACGTTCATATAAGCATGAAGATTTTAGACGCCTAAACTTGCGAACAGACCAGCATTTATTATTAGATTCGATCTCGTAGAACTGGTGCTACGCAGTTTCTTTAATGGTGAGAAGCAGTATGTAATGGGACCAACTTAGAGTGAAAGGCAATTTCCGAGAAGGCTTCTCGGAAATTGGGTTTGAGGCAGATATGCGATGAATGGCAGTACTTTTAAAAGACCTTTAAATCCTCTGGGCAAAGGATCATCCTAAACAGACATTAACAAATGTTGTAATGGAGTAAAGCGATAAATTAAATATTTTAATAGCAATGCTGCTGCGATACCGTATTTGCAAGGTTATCGCCGTAGGGGCCGTCCCTTACTTCACGAGCCATTTACCTGCTTCGAGCTCTTGCTTGGAAGCATCGCCTGCAAAGAGGTTAAACTTGGTTGCTGCTCCTGCTTTTGTGTAAATATCTGAAACAAATGCGGGAGTTTTGGTTTCTCCTGCAAGCCAGATTGCATGGGGAGCGTTAAGCGCCATCATGCCTGGAAGATCCAGATACTTGGAGCCACCTGGAAGGAAACTTGGGTCGCGGTAATCCAGAAGGTTCGAGAAGCGGAAGCCCTTGGTATCAACTGCAGCACGGTCGATAGCATCGCCTGCGAGAGCCCGGGCAGCAATAACGACGGGGCCAATTTCCCCAAAGCCAGCTACACCAATCATGGTGGGTTGAGGATGCGAACCAATCTTTGCGGTTTTAAGAAAACGGGTGAGTGTAAGCACATCGTGGGTGCGTTGTGCAAAAAGGGTGTGGTTATAACCATAAGTGAAACCAGCGAACTCCCTCGGGTTGGCAACAAGTCGTGTTTGTTTCATGGGTTTGCCATCCTTTAAGAATGCTCCTTGGAATAGAAGGTCCGCACCCATGACGGTTGCCCCTGCATTCAAAAGTTCTTGAACGCCCGCTTTAACCGAGCCATCTGCATTGTAAAGGGAAGACTTGCCCGCATCATCAAGCCAAACAACTGCCTGGCCTTTCCATTCCTTGGGGTAAAGCCAAGTAACGGGAAGTTCCTCTGCATAAGTTTTGTTGCGAATGATACCTGTCATTTCAACATACTTACCTTTATCTTTTTTATCGTTGAGAATCCAATCGGAATCACCTGCTTGCGCATAGGATCTGCCAATAATGATTTCAACCGCTTTGCCAATACCATTGCGAAGCGCTGCAGCAGACGAAGTGCTGGGTTGCAATAATTTTTCAGAATCATCCTTAAAGTATTTTAAAAGGTAGCGTTCGAAATCAGGGCCATTAGTTTTTGGTTCGGGGTGCTCGGCATCCCATACGGTGAGTTGTGCAGGGGTAAGAGGATCAAAATCATTTTCAATCACAGGCGATTTGTGGCCGAGTTTAAAGTGATGATTTAAGAAGGTGAAAAAAGCAGAACGACTTAGTGAGTTGTAATTGTGCGGGTGATGCTCGCCCCGATGCAGCATTACATTTTCTGGTTTTCCTAGGGTTGAGTAAAGTTTCTTAAGATCTGGGAACCCCTTGGTTGCCATTTCTTTGGTCCAATCGTTTGCGGTAGTCATGCCCTGTGGTTTGGGCGCGAATAGTGCAGCGAATTCAACATTGCCTGTGTTTACTCTAAGCATAGAGGAATTTTCGCAGGTGCAACCGCCTTGCATTGAGGTGCTAACCATGACTGCGGGGAAGGAAAGTTTTAGGCGTGGATCGATTGCAGCAAGCAGCATGGTCTGGGTGCCACCACCACTTGCGCCTGTCATTGCGGTGCGTTCTGAATCTACTTCAGGAATACTGAGTAAGAAATCCATGGAGCGAATAGCGTTCCAAGTTTGTAGGCCCATGATGCTTTGAAGATTAGATTCGGCTTGTGGGCTATAGAGGCCCCAGTTTTCGGTTTTGTTCATTTCGGGTCGTTGTTTGCCGAAGGTATGAACAACTTCACGAGAGAATTGGTGGGAATCGGAATCGCTGAGCATATCCCATTGCCAAACAACGCAGCCCATGCGTGCGAGTTGAATGCACATTGCTTGAAATCTGCTAACACCACCTTTTTCGAATCGTTCTTCGCCGGTTGCGATTTCATGGCGAACTTTATTCGGCGCTTCTTCGCTTAGTCGGGCATCTTTCCAGTGGCCGTGGGCGAACAAAACGCCTGGGACTTTGCCCTTCACATTTTTAGGTTTGTAGAGATTTCCTGTAACAAAGAAACCGGGGCTGCTTTCGAAATAGACTTTTTCGACGGTGTGATCGGGCCGATCTATTTTGCCATGAATCACAGCTTTAAGGGGTGTTTTGGTGGGCATGGGCCAAAGGCCTTGTGAAAGTAGGATTTGTGTTCGCACAAATTCTGCTCGGGTATCCCATTCAATTTTGGTTTGGGGTGGAGTGAAGGGGAAGTAGCCATTGAGATCTTTGGGTGGCGCCAATCGTTTATCCGAAGGGAGAATATCAGCCCCGGAAACAAACAGTGGAGCTAAGAGTAATCCAGAAATAAAAGCGGATGCAAGTTTGAGTTTCATGGTTCATGTTTCCAGAAAAATACAGGCAGGGATAACAATAGTTAGGATTATGGTAAGGCACAAATAACGTTAATGCTAGCGAAAGCACGATTTTATAAAGAATGAAGATATTTGATGAATAAGCCCGAATGGGCAATCCTAAAATCAGTTCTGTCAGAAAGATCGAACCCTAATGCAGGGAAAATAGTAATTCTTTCGTAAAAAATGCGGATATCGAGAAGATTTTGTTTAATATGGAACTGTAATTAAGACCTTGGTTAACCTACCGTACTCAAGTGTAAATATGTCTCAAACTATTCGTTGCATGATTAAATTTAGCAGTATGATTACTTTCCTGTTTATAACAGTTGAGCTTCATGCTGCCCAACCCTCCGCAACGGAGTCAGGTTTTCAAAAGCATGCAGCGCCATTCTTGAAACAATACTGCGTTCAATGCCATAACGCAGAGAAGATGAATTCAGGGATTCGAGTGGATCAGCTTACTGCTGGGTTTGCGGATAATGAGATACGCCTATGGGATGCTATTTTACATCAAGTCAAGGATGAAGCGATGCCCCCCAAAGGCAAAGCTCAACCCACAAATTTAGAGCGCCAGCAACTGATATCTTGGATCAAGAGTTCCACAGATATCGCCAGGCTAAGGCCAACACCCAAGAATGGCGGTACGAGAAGGCTAACGGTAGCCCAATATAAAAACACGCTTCGAGAGTTGCTGAAGATCGAAGATAACTTTACTGACATCTTGCCACCCGATGCTGTTTCTCGTGATGGGTTTTTAAACAACCAAGCCACCTTGCAACTTTCTCCGTTGCTTTTGGAATCGTATTTTGAAATAGCAGACAAAGCGCTTAAAGAATGTATCGTGGATGTAAATTCAAAGCCCATCATACAAAGCTTTCGTATGGATCTGGGTTCAGCCATTAATAACAATCCTTGCCCTGACCAACTTATCTTGGGCGCCAACAGCCTTCTGCTTAACAATAAAGATTTCAAGGTAACTCAAAGCACTCCCATCAAAAGTTTTGCTTTTGACCCTTTTATCATGCAGACGAAATTTCGTTTCATTGAAGGTTATGCGGGTAATAGTACTGTTCGTGGTTGGCGAGATTACGACAGTATCTACCATGCAGTTTATGCATGCATGCGTGGCACCGCTGGCTATCCCAAGGGTTTGGCCTATAGTTCGGTACCGCAAGGATTATTATTGCGCCCTGCGATTCCCAGTGCTGAAATCTTTGGCGTTGATAGCACTTATGGCCCTAGGGCAAACTTCAAAATTGCACTTCGTGAGTTACCCAATCAGGGCCGTTTCCGCATTACGGTTAATGCTGCAAAATATGATGATGGCCTGCTGTTAGATTCGGGTACGACTGCTCAATCTTCAAATTCGGAAAATGTTGTTGTTTGCAGCAATCCATCAGATTCCGCATCCATCATGATCAAGCAGGCAGGCATCTATCAAGTTGATGTTCATGCTGCAACTCGCGAGAAACTAGCCAAGCAGGATTCTTCTCAGTTAGGTGATAAGTTGATCGGAAATTGGCCTTTGAATGGCAATGCCCTTAGTAATCCCGATACAAAAAATCTTGCAGGGCAACTTCAAGGCGATGCTAAGTTTATCAATTCGCCTTTTGGCAAAGCTCTCTCCCTTGATGGCAATGGTGATTCGGTTTCAATCCCCCGTAATGAATCGATGAATGTTAAGGATGGCGAGTTCACGGTTGCTGCCTGGATTCATCCAACTCAACTCAGACAGGCAGGAATAGTTTGTCTTGGGAAGTACGGTTGGACCAATGGTTGGTACCTTGACATGCCCAATAACAAAGGTGTGCTTCGGATCGAAACTGCAGGCCCTGATAATCAATCTAATGGCACCGTTAGTTCGCCCCCTGGTACGATTCGTGCCAACGCTTGGCAGCATGTTGCAGCGGTGGTGCGCCGTGGTACTAACGAAACGCGTTTGTATGTTAATGGCTTCTTGGTGGGCAAGGGCGCGATTGGCTCAGCAAATCTGGATAACCCGAAGGTTGATCTTTATCTAGGCCGTATTCAAGATGCGCAGCAATTCAAAGGTGAGTTGAGTCAGGTTAGAATTTATCAGCGGGCGTTGGATGAATCAGAAATACAAGCTCTAGTAGAGCCCGGCAGGAAATTTGTGCAGCAGTCCCGCGAGAAACCTTCGGAGTTTACATTATCCCTAGGTGAAAGGCAATTCTCAGGCACTTTAAATCAGCCTGCGTTTGTAGTTGTTAGGCTGCCTGCAGGAGAGGTTAAAGTAAATGCTCAAACGACTGGTGCAAAAAGTTTTGATCGGATTGTTTTTACTCCTTTGCCCGAAACGAATGAACTTGTTCAGAAGTTTAACCTGTTTGAAAAGCGCACTCTACAGCTTGGGGTCTCCATGGGTTTTCGGCGTGACTGCGGTAGTACACTTGCCCTGATAGGCACACCAAAACCAATTACTTCTAATAAGCCGACTGCGTTTGTGTTTGAGGGCGCCATTCGAAATTACCCGAACCCCGAAGTAGAAAAAGACAATGTTAACTACCTCGCTGGAGTTCGCGAAATAGGTGTTCATAGTGAATACACCGATGGCCGTGAAATACCAAGATTGTTGATTAGTTCGGTGGAGTTTGAAGGGCCGTTTTATGAAACTTGGCCGCCTGCAGCTCATAAGAATATCTTCGTTGATTTTGATAAGAAAAATGATGTTACTGCCTATGCCAGAAAGATTATCGGTGAATTTGCTGCTCGAGCATTTCGTTCTCCGATTAATAAAGAAACAGAAGCAGCGTTATTTGGAGTGTTTGAAAAATCGATCAAATCGGGCAACAGTTTTCAGCAAAGTATTAAAGATGCACTTCAGGTAGTGCTTACTTCGCCCCAGTTTTTATTCTTGATTGAGAACAGCCAGACGCCCAATCCCGAGCCTTTGGACAATTACGAATTAGCTTCGAAGCTTTCTTATTTTTTGTGGAACGGCCCGCCCGATGAAAGGGCGTTGAAGCTTGCATCAACAGGCGAACTGCGTAGCCAGATTAATGCTGAAGTTCTGCGCTTGATTGCTGATAAACGATTTTCTGGATTCATTGATGAGTATGCTTCTCAATGGCTTGCACTTGAAAAGTTCCAGGTATTGGAGCCCGATAGAAAGCAGTTTCCAAAATTGACCCGAGATACGAGGGCAGAATTACTCAAAGAACCAGGCCAATTCCTTCAATATTTGATTCGAAATAATCTGTCCGTTAAGAATCTTGCTGAGTCCGACTTCATCCTTGCTAACGAGGTTGTTGCAAGTTATTACGACCTTGGTGATAAATCTCAAAGCGGGTTTGATTTCCTTCCGATCCAGCATGGCAGAAAAGAGCTGGGGGGATTTCTGGGTCAGGCTGCAATCATGGCAGGGCTTTCGGATGGGCGCGAATCCAACCCTGTAAAGCGTGGCGCATGGCTTGCCCGAAGAATTATTGCAGAGCCACCCGATGACCCACCACCCAATGTGCCCGCACTTGCTGAAGATTCAAAAAAGTTATCGCTTCGCGAAAGGCTTGAACAACATCGCAACCAAAAGGGTTGTACACAGTGTCATGCGAAAATTGATCCTTGGGGAATTCCGCTTGAAGAATTCGATGCGGGCGGGCGATTAAAGTTGCAGAAGATCGATACCCGTTCGGTGCTTCCCGATAAAAAAGAAGTTCAAGGGTTTGATGATCTAAAACACTATTTGACAAATGATCGGATCGACCAACTTGCTTTTAGTATGTTGAAACATCTTGCGATATATGCCACCGGTAGAAATCTTTCCTTCAATGAGCTTGAGTTTCTCAAAAAAGAAGGGTTAAAATTGAAAGCGGATGGATATTTGATGCAGGATATGATTCTTTTTGTCGTCAATAGCAGGATATTTACCGAAAAGTAGAGTATTATTACAATATAAGTGACCCCTAGCGCACACCAAGCAGAGAAACCAATGAGTTCAACCCAACAATTAGATCGCAGAGCTTTCCTCATGGGAATGGGTGGAGTTGCGATGGCTTTGCCCGTTTTGGATGCCATGGGTGCGGAAGTGGCTGAACAAATACCAAAACGATTTTGCGCAATCTATACCGCTAATGGTATGTCGCTTCCCCGAGCGGAACATGGCATGGATGATTGGAGCTGGTTTCCCTCGGCGAAAAATGGCAACGATTTTGTTTTTGGTAAATCTACTGAACCATTTAGCCCTTACCGTAATCAACTGAGTTTCATGGGCGGTTTGTATCACCCAAGTGGGCCCAAAGCCGATCCTCATGTATGTTCTGATATGTGGCTGACGGGGGCCCCGCTTCATAATCCCAAACCCGGAAGTTATAATTCTGCGGGCTTGGATCAAGTGATCGCGCAGCATACCAAACAATTTTGCAGGCAACCTTCGTTGGTATTATCGATCGATGCAGGTACCGGATTTTTATCACGTACCGGTACGATCTCGTACAGCTTGGAAGGCAGGCCTATCCCTGCGGAAAACAATCCGAGACGAATATTCAACCGATTGTTTCGGGTCGATCGTGATTCAATGAAAACAGAACGCGAAGATCTTAAACGCCGCATTAAACTAGTTGATGCAGTGGTTGAAAGCACCAAGGCGCTGAATAATGTGTTGGGTAAATCTGATCGTGAAAGGCTGGAGCAGTATCTTACTTCCCTTAATGAAGTTGAATCCCGTTTGATCTCTTCCGAGAAATGGGTTGATGTACCATTAAAGAAACAAGATTATTTGCATTTGAATCTCAATGTAACTTCCGAAGGTGAGCCTGCAGATTATTATCGTAATATGTTCGATCTGATCGCATTGGCATTTGATGCTGATATCACTAGATCTGTAACTTTCATGTTGAATCGTGAAGATGGTATGGGCATCAGCGATACCTTCCCACTTAAATTGAATCTATCAAAAACCCATCATGGCCTTTCCCATGCAAACGATAAGGCGGGCCAGTTGGACTTCGCAAAGTATGATCTCTTCCTGAGCCAGCAGGTTGCACATTTCCTTGAAATGCTTAACAAGTACAAGGATAAGAATGGTTGTATACTTGATAACACGATTGTGCTGTTTGGTAGTGGTGCAAGCACCACGCATAATCCAAGGAATCTTCCAACCTTGATTGCAGGTGGCGCCAAGATGGGTTTAAAGCATGGCACCTATTGGAAAAATAACGAAACCCGCATGTCGAATATGCACCTGAGCATCCTGCGATCTATCGGGGTCGAGAAGGAATCTTTTGCAGACAGCACGGGCACTTTGAATAGTCCGGTTTTCACCCGTGCTTAATGCTAGCTTAGGTTGAGCCGCTATCTGGGTTTTAGTTTAGCCAGAAAGATATCGTTGCTGCCTAGGTTTGTAAACTCATGTTTGCCAAACTTTGCATTACCACTGCAAGCCCCGGATAGATAAAGATTGCCTGAAGTATCTGCAACTATGCTGTAGGCGTGATCGGTACCCTTGCCTGCCACTTGGTTAAACCAGCGAGCCTTTCCAGCCTGATCAAAACTGATGACAAAAATATCTGCAGATGCTGAAGATGTTTTCTCTTCGCCTTCAAACAACACCTTTCCAGTAAATGAACCCGTGAGGAATGAATTACCCTGGTTATCGGTTGCTACACCTAGACCGTAATCGATGCCAGGCCCACCTGTGGTTTTGGTCCAAAGCTCTGATCCATCAGTTCCGAAACTCATTAGCAATAAATCGCTATCGCCATTGCTTTTCACGACCCTATCTTTAAGCTTGAGATCGCCCTTAAACATTCCAGAGGCCCAGACATTGCCATTTTTATCTGCGGTGATTTCATGAATCATAGCCCCGCTGCTGCCATGCCCCTGTGCAATCCAATGCACCTTCCCAGAGGCATCAAGCTTTGCAACCAGAATATCTCTACCCATTGCGTTGGTGAGTTTGATATCGCCAAACGAACCTTCGCCACCGGTATGGCCACCCACAAAACAATTACCTTTACTATCAACTGCAATGCCATGGCCGCTACTGTTGCCTTTGCCCTGGGGAGTTTTAGCCCAGAGAAGTTTGCCATCGGTGGTGTAGCGGGCACAAAAAACGCGTGATGATCCAGGCTCTGAAAGTTTAACTTCGTCAAAGGTTCCTTCGCCTGTAAGAGCGCCCGTCACAAATAAGTTTCCGAGGGAATCAACTGCGATGCCATGGCCGTAATCGTAGCCTTTGCCACCAGCGGTTTTAATCCAAAGCATCTTTCCCGAAGGATTATACTTTGCGACAAAAATATCGTAATCGCCTGAATTCGGGAGCGATACTTCTTCAAACTTTGCATCGGTGCTTTCGTAATGTCCAGTCACATAGGAATTCCCCGCATCATCGACTGTGATTGCATAACCACGATCTATTTTCGAACCGCCACCACTTCGTACCCATAGGAACTTTCCCTTGGGATCAACCTTAGCGATGAAGAAATCCATGAGCTTGTTGCTGGTGAGCGTGAACTCGCCAAAAGTTGCGGTGCCTGTGAATTCGCCTGTTAGGTAGACATTGCCTTTGCCATCGACTGCGATGCCACGAGTTTTATCATGCAGTTTACCACCCGCCTGGATCACCCATTCAAATTGAGGTGGAGTCTCCTTTTCAGCAGCATGAAGAGTATTGCCCAATAATAGTCCAACAATAACCAGCACATAATGTCTCATGAAAAATCCTCTTAATATTAGGTGTATTATAGTACTTTGCAAGCTTGCAGCAGAGTTTCCTGAACTGCAAAATCGTGATCATAGGAAAAATCGGAAGGCTTTTCTCCACGGATAATACGAACCATGTCTGCTGCATCTGCAACATAGCGATTGAACCCTTGGAATTTAATTACTTGTGTGCCCTTCTTGTATTCACCCCGTGGTTTTGAAAGTGAAAGCTTGACCGATGGATTATCTAAAGGTTCGATCTCGAATGTTCCTTCGCTGCCACATACCACAAGATGCCTTCTGCTGCCTCCTTCAACTTCCATCGCAGATGTTTTGACACTCGCAATTGCTTTCGGATAGGTGAGCACTGCAAGCATATTGTCCATCAAACCATCATCAATTGTTGAGGCATGCTGGTTGAATCCTTCCACTTTGGTTGGTTTGCCCAGAACGCCAATAACAAGATCTGTGATATGGCAACCCAGTTCGAACATGATTCCACCTTTGAACTTGGCAAGCTGTTTTCGTTCAGGAGTTGAAACTACTTTGCTCATGACGGTATGCACTTCAAAGACATCACCCAACCAGCCTTTTTTAAGGAAGTCACGAAGTAGAATAACAGCGGGGTTGTAGCGATACATGAAGCCCATCTGGGTGAGAAGGTTTTGCTTTTTCGCATTATCAAGGATGCGTTTGTACTGTGTCAGGTTATCGCCTGCGGGTTTATCGAGGTGAATATGCTTGCCCGCAGCAATGCAAACTTCAGCAGTGTTTAATAGATCAGCAACCCGGGTTTCTACAAGCACTGCATCAAGATCTTTTATATTCAACAGTTCATCGCGAGTCATCCATTTCAAATCGCTATACACGGGCTGTGCCATTGCGCTTTTCTTAAGCGTTTCATCGGGTTCAACGATGCCAACCACTTCGTAATCGGAGGATGCCCGGTAGACAGAAAGCTTGCTGGCATGAGGATGCCCCACGCCCATCTGACCAATTTTAATTCGCTTCTTAACCTGGCTTGCATCACTATTTTGAGGAAGAGTAGTAGCGAGAATAAGGCCCGCTGCAGAATGTTTCAACCATTGGCGCCTAAGCATGATGTTGTTCCTTTGCTAAAGATTTTAATCGAGAGGTTTCTTTTCGAAATCGGAAGGGTTGACCCAGCCTGCTTTCAATTTTTCGCCTTTCATGTAGCGATCATAAAAATTCACATGAGCTTTGTTGGAATGCAGGTATTCGTCAAAGAGATTGCCCTTACCCTCCATGCGCGGATCGCCTTCTGCCTTCAATTTCGCAAACATCTGGTTTTTCAGAGAGTCACAGAGTTCTGCATTGGCAGGATTCAAGGCGAGATTATTTAAACAATCAGGATCTTTCTCAAGATTGTAAAGTTCTGCACTGGGGCGCTTTGCAAAACACCAGCTCCAAAACTTATCTGTAGGGTTGCTTCGGTGATCTTCCAAAATCAAACTCTTGGTGGGGCTTGAGTCCACATTCAAATAACCTGTTTCCGGATTGCAGGCGGGCCAGCGCGAAGGTTCAAAGTTATGAAGATAGATCAAATTTGATTTGATGATCCCACGAATAGGGTAACCAACATCGCCCGGCCTGCCAATGTCGTGCCTTTCCATTCCAATAAGAACATGATCCCGAACCGGATTGATGGAACCAGATTTTGCAGAAGCAAATAAATCTTGAAGACTTAATCCCGGAGTTGGTGCCATCCCCGACTTCTTCCAATCAAGATTTGCAACACCAAGAAATGTGGGCGCTAGATCTATAAAACTCACATAATCATCCACCACTCTTCCCGGGTTGGTAATGCCTTTTTTCCACATGATCGCCAAGGGAACATGGTTCGAATCGATATATGCACTGCCCTTGCAGCGAGGAAATGGCATACCGTGATCCGAAGTCACAACGATAAGGGTGTTGTGCAATAACCCTTGTTTTTCCAGTTCATCAAGCATCCTTCCCAAATGTTTATCAAAGTGTTCCACCTCGAATGCATAATCGAGCATATCATTTCGAACGGTATCATTATCGGGCCAATACCCGGGCACTTTAGGAATGTCAGAAAGTTTCTTACCGCCTTTTGCAACGCCAGAGCCAAATTCATAACCACGATGGGGCTCTAGCCCACCGTACCAGAAGGCCCAAGGTTTTTCCTTCGAAGTGGTGCTGAGAAAATCTTTAAAGTTCGCAGCGTAATCATTGTTGCTGATGCCGTTGGTCAGGGGTGGGCTTTTATGATCATTGAAAGGTTTCCCAGTCATCTGCCTGGGTTTGTTTTTGTCATCTAGTGCAACACCCGGGCCCCAACCCTTTGCAGTATGGCCTACTTGCCATTGGTTTTCTGAAAGCGCTTCACCCCATCCCTTAAATTCTTTGGGGAAGTAACAAAGATGGTTGGCAGCTTCTTTAAGTTGCCAAGAATTTCTACCTGTAAGTATGCATGCACGGGATGGGGCGCATTTGGCATTGGGGGTAAAAGCATTGCGAAAGAGAATACCTTGTTTTGCAACCCGATCGAAGTTTGGAGTTTTCACCCAAGGCGTGCCATAGGCGCCTGCATGAACGCCCCAGTCGTCTGCAATTGCGAAAAGAATATTTGGCCTACTCGGAATGGTCGTATCTTGTGCTGCAACTGACAAGCAATTTAAAAAAAGGAGGGTTTGCAGAATCATGGTAGTTTTTCCCGGGTCTTTAAATCGAACTTCTCGCCTGCGTTTAAAAAGAAATAAAACTTTTCGCCCTCTGCAGGTTTACGATCAGGATCATAAATAGCCACTTTACTCGAACCTATGACTTCCAGATTGTTTCCTTTTATGATTACTGCGGTGTCTTCATCGATTCCAATGCCGAGAAGGTGCCGGTGTTTTTGCACCACCGCGATAAGATCATCTTCTCGCTTGCGCTTGATAAGATGTTGATCAACTGCGCAATCCTTAAGGAAGCCTAAACCAGTTTCATAGCCTGGCGCCATCATTATGGTGTTGCCTTCCCGGGCTCCTCGCACCATGTATGAACTTTGAATGGAAGCACCCGCAGAGCTGCCGCCAATCACTCCGCCACGATCCAAAAGATCAAACAAAGCTTTCTGAGTTTTGGTGTTGAGGTAGCTGTCTGCGTAGCGCCATTGCCTGCCGCCATCGAACCAAACCCCGGTCGCTTGTTTAAGTGCAGCAGCGAATTCATCAGAGTCTGCAACTTTTTTATCGCGGGTATGAAGTACAAAAACTTTTGCAGCCCCAGCCTTGCGTAAAGCAGGTGCGGGCCTTGAGTCATTATCAAATTTGTCGCCCTCAAGTGCGGTAGGCACTATAGCAATTACTGCCTTATCTCCACCAGAAAGCTCGAGAAATTTCTTCATGATTGATGAATCTTTACCGCCACCACCCACGATGAGAAGAGTTCCCTTCGCAGGGCCGATGGTGCTGGTTTGTGGCGGAGTTGCAAGTTGTTTTTCAAGCCATGGGGCTACTTTTTCTACCCAGCGAGCTGCATGTTCTCTCTGACCTTTGCCATTGAAATGCACGCCTTTACCGTTGCCATCACGGTATTCACTTCCCAATTTATCCGAGTCTGGGCCTTCGAGGGCGATGGTGTTGTTCCACAGTGCTTTTTGGGCATTACGAATATCTTCAGATCCTTGGTCTGCAGGCGAATGATAACTAACCTGAGCAACAAACCATGGGAAATCCCAACCCACTTCCTTACGGCTATCACGAATGAGTTGCTCCAAATATTTCTGATAGAGTTCTCCTTTCAAGGTGCGTTTTGGGTCTGCCTGGTTGGCATCAGATTCCCCTTGATGCCAAAGCACTGCTCTGAATCCTTGATTGCCAAGGGGTTGCAACTTCGATACCAAGCGTTGAAAGATAATACCTTTGCTTTCCCATTCACCGGAATCAAGTTTTGTTACATTCCCAAGAAGCGTTGGAGGGTTAGGGAAAGTTGTTTTTTCGGGAAGCCATTCACGAATGCTACTAGCGCCTACACCTGTAGCGACGATACCTACAGGGACATTAAATTGCTCAGCGATTGCATCTGCGAATGGAGGGATAAAACTGCCACCGCCACCACTTGCGCCGGGTTGGGGATCGTTTGCACCTTTCCAACTCTTGCCATCGAATGCAACAACCTTGTCAGACTTCGGGCTTAGTTTTTCTTCTGCGTGGTTGGCGGAGTTGGATTGCCCTGCGATGACGAAAACTTCACCTACCCCTACATGTGCCACCGATGCCGAAATGAAAGGGATGTTTTGTTCAAGGGCCCGAACTTCGACTGCGTACCATGCGCCAGTTGGCGCCTCTAGATTGCCCCTAAAAGATTCGCCTTTGGGGGTAGCGAGCAGTTTTTGCCAGTCTCCTTTGATTCCTTTGCCAATTAATCGAGCCTCAATGGCGCCGACCTCTGCTTTGGTTGTTTCAAGCTTACCTGCAACGATGATTTTTCCTTTGTCCTTCGAACTGCGTTGAACGATCTGGTAATCAAGGGGCGTGTTGATCGTAAGGGTGTCTGCCAATAGGTTGGAGCAGAGAAATATTACCGAAAGAATAGCAGATAAAGTTCGCATGGAATTTATTCCTGAGTCAAGTTTGAATCTCGAGGCTTTAACATAGCATAATGGCTTTTGAATGTGCATGAGAAATGTCTATAGAGGTATGCAGCTTATGATAGAGTGATTTTTTGCCGATAGGAAAAGCAGAAAGCCATATTTGTTCATAGTTATGGTACGATAATAGAAGTGAAATTTTTATGTTGGAAAGCTTTAGAAAAGGGGAAACCCATGAATTGGGAAAACCATATAGGAGTAGACCCCAACATTTGTCATGGCAAGGCGTGTATCAAAGGTACAAGAATTCCAGTTTCGGTAATTCTTGACAACCTTGCAGCAGGTGAAACAAGAGATAAGATTTTGGAGAATTATCCCTCCTTGCACAATGCAGATATCGACGCTTGTTTAGGTTATGCAGCCCAAATTGTGAAAGAGCGGGTTGTAAAATTGCCCCAACTCATGGCATGAAATTTAAGACAGACGAAAACCTTCCCCTAGAAGTTACCAATATGATTAAAAGGCTTGGGCATGATTGCTTAAGTGTTAGGGATCAGAATTTGGGAGGGTGTTCAGATGTGGAATTAATCGAAATTTGTAATTTAGAACATCGCATACTCGTGACTCTTGATTTAGATTTTTCAGACATTAGATCATATTCCCCAAACAGCTATGCAGGAATAATTGTAATCCGAGATGCGATTCAAACCATCCCAAGATTGATTGAGCTAACCTCGCGTGCAATTTTTCTTTTGCAAACTGAGCCTATAGTAGGGCTTCTTTGGATCGTGGAAGAATCACAAGTTCGAATACGAGGTAATAAGTAAAAGTTTAATCTGTCGATTTTTTGCCGATAGGAAAAGCA
>DBCB01000129.1 GCA_002303765.1 Planctomycetaceae bacterium UBA969 | reverse complement strand
ATGGTGTTGGAAATGTTGAGGGTGCCGCCGTTAGCCCAAATGCCACCGCCCGAAACTGCGGAATTACTAGCAATGGTGGTATTAGTAATGTTTAGGGCGGCATTATTGAAGATGCCACCGCCACTAACATTGGTTGCAGTATTACCAAAAATGGTGGAATTAAAAATGGAGAGAGTGCCGTTATTAACGAAGCCACCCCCGGCGTTGGCAGCAGTATTTCCAGAGATTGTGGAACTTGTGATGGTGATGGTGCCGTCGTTATTGATGCCAGCGGCATGGTTGGCTGAAATGTTACCAGAAATAGTTGTATTAGAAATAGTTATAACAGCAAAAGTATTGTTTTGGATACCGGCACCATAACTTGAAGAACCAGTTACAGAATTCCCAGTGATAACGGAACTGGAAATGTTGAGGGTTCCGGAGTTAATAATGGCGCCGCCCTTGCCAGAAGTGTCAGTGGTTTGCGCACCGGAAACAGTTAAACCCGAAATCGAAAGATTGCCACCCGAAGCGATATTGAAAATACTAAAATTGCGGCTGGTGATGCCGTTATTACCGCTGATGATCAGCGAAGAAGCACCAGGGCCCGTGATGGTTAGCGAGCCTGCGCTTGTAGTTGCTAAAATATCTGGAAGCGCAGCAGACCCAAGTGTGATGGTACTGACGCCATTCGTAAACAGCGAGGAAGCGAAAATAATCTGATCATTGGCTGAGGTTGCGTTGGCATTTTCAATCGCCTGCCTTAATGAACCCGCGCCTGCATCTGAAGTAGTGGTAACGGTAATTTGAGCAAGCGTAAGATTGGCGCTATCGTAATCAATTGCGCTAGCAATAAGGGAATTTGAAACTTGGCCAACTTTAAACTCAAGAAATTCATCGCCACCTTTGCCGGTTAAGTTGCTACTTGCCCCGATATCGGCTTGGGTAATGCTTGCGAACTGCTGTACAAAAGCTTTGCCAGCATCCGTGTTTGCAATCGAACAACCATAAAGAAGAATATCTGCATCTGAGGTTAGGGATTTACCCCATGATGCAACCTGCATCGCACTGGAAGTTAAATCTGTGGAATCGAACGCTTGGTTTCCGAAATACAATATGCCATCGTTACCATGGCTGATAATCCTAAGCACTGGCACATTAGCAAGGCCTTCAAGCGCAGTGGTAATTTGGCTGACCACATCACGATTGCCATCGATCGAAACAACCAACGAACCTTTTAATTCGTCAGCAGGAATAGTAGCGACAAGGGCGGAGTCAATAAGGACAACGCCTTTGGTGGCAGCAGCCTGCAAAGCAACAGCATCGAGCTTGTTTACGGATTGAAAAGCTAGAACAGGAAAATTAGAGGAATTATTGGAGCAAAAATATACTTTATTAGAACGATAGTCGGTTAAGTTTTCTAGAAGGCGAATGTCATCAACAATCGTGATTGAATTTGCAGCACAGTTGTTATCTAAAACAGCATGGTCCAAATCGTGGAGGGCGGGAATGGCATTAGCGTCAGGGGTGAGTCTAATTTCCAAAAGTTCAACCGAAAGTCTTTTTGCCCTAGGATGTTTTGAATTGGCTAACGATTCAAAATCGAAAAACGATTTGAACCATTGCTTCAATTTATATTTATGCACTTAAACCTACTTTTTAGAAACTCTCGACCCGAGAGAAAAAAATTTCAAACTGGATTTAAGAAAACTCGAACGCTAAAATCTATCTAATTATCGTCCAAATTGCGAATTAAAAACCTAAAATCACTTAAATTTTACTTATTTACTATTTTTTATATCAAGCCATCTAAAAAATCTAAAATACCTATCTAGACTGCTACTCATGGAAACATGAAAAAATCAAAAATAAATGCACTTATCCTTCAAAATTTGAAGAAGAATCAAAAAGTTTCGTCGAATCAGCTTGGTTTTTGATAATTGGGTAATAAAACAGACTAAAATGATCGAAAAGATCAAAAAAACACCAAGAGTTAATCTCTTTATGCACAAATAAACAAACGACTTCTAATAAACCAACCCTAATAATTAGACCAAACATATATTTTTTGATCGCTAAACTTTAAAATTGAACTTGATTATTCAGGAAACCATCAAAACCCCACACGCCCTTAAGCGCCCAAACGCCCCATCGTGCGGTTAAAATTTTCGTTTTTAATTTCATTTAACAATTCGATAGTTCATTTCTTAGGGTTATCACTCTGGGTTGGAGTTCAAAAGCGGTACTGAGCAGGTAATTAATCCAAGCAAAAAATTACCCAAAGATCTGGGATCTCGCAGCTGAAAATAGATTAAATTTAATCTTAGATTCAAAAATTGAGTCAGATTTCGCAGTCATACTTAATTGCTGGTTTGGAAAATCATCTTAAAAAAGTTGTTAATAGGATAGCAAATCTTAAAGACCTTCTCTACGGTTCTGTGACAAATTAAAATGTTGTTTATACTGAAATGTGTTGGGTTCAATTTCTACTGGTCGCAATTCTGTTTAGATTTTCCAAAGTGGTTTTGCCGATATTTTATTGACAGATGTAAGTAGATAATTCGATCGGTGTTTTGCTGATGGACAGTTCCAATAAATTGTTTTACCATAAATTCATAACGTTTTTACTTTTAATGGAATTAATAATGAAGAATATTTTTTTAATGGCTATCATGGCCAGCTTTATTGTTTCTGTTTTTGTAATGGCACAGGAAGTGAAGCCTAGAAAAGTTGAAGTTGTAGATCTTGGTAAGGGAATTAATCTAGAGATGGTTTTTATTCCTGCTGGTAAATTTAAGATGGGGTCGCCTGAAACTGAAAAAGGGCGACAAAAAAATGAAGTTGAGCATGATGTTGTCATTACAAAAGGTTTTTTGATTGGAAAATACGAGGTAACGCAGGAACAGTGGGAAGCCCTGATGGGTAAAAATCCTAGCGTTAATGTTGGGCCAAAATTACCAGTCACAAATGTCTCTTGGCATGAATGTCAGGATTTTATCAAGGTGCTGAATTCTAAAACTAAAGGCGGATACCGGTTGCCTACTGAATCTGAATGGGAGTACGCATGCAGGGCGGGTACAAATACTGCAACTTCCTTTGGTGAATCTATCACAAGCAAAGATGCTAATTATGAGGATTCAAAAATAGGCCAACCTGTTCCAGTAGGCAGTTACAAACCTAATGCCTTTGGTTTGTACGATATGCATGGCAATGTCTGGGAATGGTGCAGTGATTGGTTTGCAAATTACCCTGAAGGCCCATTATCAGATCCAGTAGGACCAAAAGGCGGCATTCGACGTGTTTTAAGGGGCGGTTCGTTTAACTATTTTTATGTTTCGAATATTCGGTCTTCTTATCGGGGATATTTCAATGCGCCTTCTAATCGGACTATTGGTATTGGTTTTCGTTTGGCAAAGACAAATTAATTGCTGTTATCATCTTTTAAAATAGTTCGATAATTTTTAATCCTTACAAAAGATGAAAAATAATGGCAGTTGATTTCGAAACATTTCTGCAACGATTGAATGATTCTGGAATATTAACAGAACAAAATTTAAATGCTGTCGAAGAAAAAAAAACTCGCCATCAAAATGTTGAATCTTTTATCCAGGATTTAATCGGATCCAAGCTACTGACCAAATTTCAGGTAGAACAATTAATTGCTGGTAAAGGCGACAGTCTAGCTTTTGGCAAATACATCATTCAAGAAAAACTTGGCGCAGGTGGTATGGGGCAGGTGTATAAAGCGTACCACCCAGAGGTTGCTAAATTAGTCGCAATCAAAGTAATTCTTCCTCAAGGGAAGTTCGATACGGAATCTATTAAGCGGTTTGAAAGGGAGGTAAAAGCTTCAGAAAAGTTGGTTCACCCCAATATTATTGCGGTGCTGGATTCTGGGCGTATCAATGACCAGCTCTTCATGGTGATGGAACTAATTGAAGGCAAAGATCTTTTTGAACTAATCAATGAGAAGGGGAAACTTACAGTTAACGAAGCCGTTGCGTATATCATTCAGGCTGCAAGGGCCCTTGAACATGCTCATGCGAATGGGGTGATACACAGAGATGTAAAGCCTGCAAACCTTATTGCGGATTCGCAAGGGCTTTTAAAAATAGTTGATATGGGGTTGGCAAAGATTCAAGCAGGGGAAAACGAAGATAAAGTATCTATGCTGACCACTAATACTGCGATCATGGGGTCTGCCGATTTCATGTCGCCTGAACAAACAGTTTCAACAAAAAATGTCGATGCCCGGACTGATATTTATAGCTTGGGGGCAAGCTTTTATTTTCTGCTGACTGCAAAGGTGATGTATCCGCAGAAAACTGCTTTTTCGAAGTTGATCGCACATAGGCAGGCCCCGATTTCGTCTTTAAAATTCATGCGCCCCGAGGTTTCACAAAAGCTTGATGATGTTTATACAAAGATGGTTGCGAAGAAGGTTGAAGATCGATATCAAAGTATGACGAAATTGATTTTAGATTTGGAAGCATTGGAAAAAGAATCTGAAGCCCAGAATCGTTTTAATCAAGACGCAGCTTTAAATCCATTCCAAGTTAATGGCGTAAATTTTCTTGATCTTGATGACAATTCTTTAAAGCCAAAAAAGAGCGTAGGGATAGTTGCGAATTGGAAGATCGTCTTATTTTGTGCAGGCCTAGTTGTTGCTGTTGGATTGCTTTTTGTCATGCTTTTTATCACTAAGAATACTTTGGTAAAAAGTGATCTCAACAATACCAACGATGCCCATGAAGCTTTTCTCGAACCACCTTTTGACAACAACCAAGCGCAGGAAGCGCAACAAGCCTTGGCCAAAAATTTAGGCTTGGAAGTTGAAACTACCGTAGATCTCGGTACAGGTGTTAACCTTGCGATGATATTAATTCCGCAGGGGAAATTTATGATGGGTTCTCCTATTTCCGAACCGGGCCACAAGAGTGATGAAGCCCAGCATCAGGTTGTTTTCTCTAGGCCGTATTTCATTGGGAAGTATGAAGTTACCCAAGAGCAATGGGAGGTTGTAATGGGTGAGAATCCTAGTCAAACAAAGGGCGCGAAGTTGCCTGTCACGAATATTTCTTGGCTTGATTGCCAGAACTTTATCAGCAAGTTAAATGCAAAGACCGAAAGTAATTATCGGTTGCCTACCGAAGCAGAATGGGAATTTGCATGTCGATCTGGTGGCAAATCTGCGTATAGCATTGGTGATAAAATCACGAAGGATGATGCTAATTATGAAAATGTTAAGGGCGGTACAAAACTAGTCGGTAGTTACAAGCCTAATGCCTTTGGTTTGTACGATATGCATGGCAATGTCTGGGAGTTTTGTTCTGATTGGTATGGTGCATATTCGGCGGGCAAATCGTTAGATCCGATGGGGGTAAAGAATGGCCATGATCGTGTGTTACGAGGCGGTTCTTTTTTTGTTGATGGTCTTTTACTTCGTAGCTCAACCCGTGATTATGTCGCGCCTGATTTTCATAATGTTGTGATTGGCTTTCGCCTTGCAAAAACAAATTAAGCTCTGAATGCAACTCTTCAGCTATTCACTTTCGATATTATTGCTGCAACATTATTGCGATCTTTCCTTTATTGGCCTTATGGATGTTTTGCTGCTTATAATAAAGAAGAATCTGCTACGAGAAACTTCGTCGCTGTTAGGGTTGTTTTAATTGTTTTTTTGGGAGAGATTTTCATGGATACTTTCGAGAATGCTTCGCCACCGCATGAGCAACCTGAAAAAGTTCTCGCCAAGTGTTGGGAATGTGGCGAAATGAAAATGTGCTTTGAACATATCGTTTGTTGTACTGGCACTCGTTTTCATACATGCCCTGCCTGCAGGGTGCTCATTAATCAGAAGGCTTCATGAATAATCTAGATCATGAATTCTTTATGAGGCGGGCCATTGAACTTGCTTTGAATGTTCCCAATGTTCCTTTTGGTGCCTTGATCATAAATCGTGATACCAGAGTGATCCTTGCTGAAGGTTGGAACAAAACCAATATTAATCCAACTTGGCATGGCGAAATTGATGCAATCAACCAACTTGCATTGCATCACAATTCTGCTGATTATTCAAAGTTGGTTTTGTACACAACGGCTGAGCCTTGCCCTATGTGTCAGGCTGCAATTCTTTGGGCAGGCATTGGCATGGTGGTGTTTGGTACTTCGATAAGATTTTTACAGAGTAACGGTTGGCATCAGATTGATATTCTTGCCGATGAAGTGGTTCGCCGTAGTCCTCATTGGCATTGTGAACTGATAGGTGGCGTTTTGGAAAAAGATTGCAACGCACTTTTTCAGTGATGTAATGAATTATAGCTTTGGCCATGCCGATCTTAAGAAATATTTAGCGGGTTATATTTGTTATGCCTCAATTTGAACGCTACCTAGGAATTGATTATTCGGGGGCTCAAACTCCTGTGAATAATCTGCCTGGCTTGCAAGTTTATGAAGCCACCCTTAAGAGACTTCCCTTCGAAATAAAACCCACGCAAAGCGTAGCTGGGCCGTTAAAGAAAAAGCATTGGTCTCGCAAGGGAATTGCAGAATTTCTCGCCCGTGAACTTCAAGAAGGGCCTTGCACCCTTATTGGAATCGATCATGGGTTTTCATTTCCACTTTCTTATTTTGAAACACATTCTCTCACTCATGATTGGCATAAATTCTTAGATGATTTTCAACAACATTGGCCTACTGATTTGGATCATATGAAAGTTGATTTTATTCGTAATGGCATCGAGGGGAATGGGTGTGCGCGCATGGGGAATTCCCGTTGGCGCAGGTTGGCAGAGCAGCGCTGTGGTGCAAAGTCGGTCTTTCATTTTGATGTGCAGGGTTCAGTTGCAAAGTCCACTCACACAGGGTTGCCCTGGTTGCGATTTTTACGCCAGCAGTTGGGGGAAAGATTACACTTCTGGCCTTTTGATGGTTGGGAACCGCCGTTAGGGAAATCGGTTATTGCAGAAGTTTATCCTTCCTTATGCAACAAGAATTATCCCAATGAAGGTGTTAGTTCACATCAGCATGATGCCTATTGTATTGCGAGGTGGATGAGGCAAAGTGATTTGGCAGACAATTTATCAGCCTTTTTTCAACCTGAATTAAGCGCATCAGAAATAAAGCAAGCCGATATTGAAGGTTGGATTCTAGGTTTAGTTTAACGGAAAGAAGAAGAAATTTTTCATGGCTAAGAAGTGTTTATACTAAGGCTTCGTAAAGTTTAATGCGGGCGGATTGCCATCTGCGTTTTACTGTTCGAACTGAGATATCCAAAAGTTTGGCTGCATCTTCCTGGGTGAGTTCCTGATACCAGAGCAAATCAACCACGTCCTTTTCTTCTTCTGGAAGGCTCTCAACTAGAAGATGAAATTCAGACCATTTTTCCAAATCTACCAGCGCTTCAGTTTGCTTACTATTATCGCAAATATTTTGAACAATCAGTGAATCAGAATGATGGTTTGCTGCAAAATTACTTTCAGCTTTATACTTGCGCACCAAGTCAATTAGTTCCCTGCGGATTTGAACTGCTGCAAGATTTATGAAATGCCTTGGTGATTCCACCTTGCAGCATTGTAGTGCCCGGTGCAACCTGATCATTGAGTTCTGAAAAATATCATCAGTTTGCTCCCACCTGCGGATGGCTGGGAATCGATGAAACATTCGACGAGTTAAGCGAATCAAGCTGCTGCTAGATTGCTGGATTAGATTGGAGCAATCCAAAGGGCTTTGCAAAGTGTGAAGATCCTTTGGGACATCGGGCTTGGCTTTTGGGAGCATAAATTCCAGCATTGTTTGGGCAATTAGAATCTTCTAATAAATATAAATCATAGTTGAAATAATATCAACTAATAAACATCATTTTTAAGTTTCATTAACTGTTACAGGGTAATGATTTACGACCGCTAAGGATGAGGGTTTCTTTAGTTTTTATAAAATCTTGGCCTCTGATAAAGATTTATCCGCATTTATATATAGGAGTAAAATTTACCTTTTAAAGGATAGTGCCATGATTAAGCGAATTGTTACCGGGTTGGTATTTGGGGCTTTGTTTTTAGGATTATTGATCCCTCAAGATTCTTTAGAGGCATTAAAACCAAATCTAAATGCTGCTCAAGCAAAACCAGCAGCTAAAAGTCAAGGTGCAAAATCATCTAGCGCTAAAAGCAAGTCTGGTAAAAAGAAATCAAAGTCAAAAGGAAAAAAGTCTGGAGCTTCCAAAGGCAAAGCAGCTAAGGCGGCTGCAGTAAAAAAAATAAGAGAAGCTCAAAGGATACTTGACAAGGCGTTTGGTCCTGCCGCTAGCAATATCAATAGAGATCTCAATCAGCTAAATAATATTGTGAAAAAGCTTAAATAATAATTTTAGGGAGTATAACAT
>DBCB01000154.1 GCA_002303765.1 Planctomycetaceae bacterium UBA969 | reverse complement strand
ACCCTAAGTTGGCTTGCTGCAGAGGGAAAAGATGAAGAACAAACCGATGGCATAGGCGCAACCGAAGCCATCAAACTAATGAATGAGATGAAGGAAAAACCTTTCTTCCTTGCGGTGGGCCTTTATCGTCCACATACGCCCTATGTTGCGCCCAAGAAATACTTCGAACTTTATCCACTTGATAAAATCACCCTTCCAGTGGTGGATGTCAATCATAAGAAGGGGGTTCCTGATGCAGCTTTTCTCAGCTTTAAAAAAGATGAAGAACAGCTTACGGATGACTTGCGCAAAAAAGCCACTCAGGCCTATCTTGCGAGCATTAGTTTTATGGATGCGCAGGTTGGTCGAATTATCAATGAACTCGATCGCCTTAAACTTGCTGATGATACCCTCATCGTTTTTACTTCCGATCATGGCTATCACATGGGTGAACATGGCTTATGGCAAAAGCGAAGTATTTTTGAAGAGTCTGCTCGTGTTCCCTTGATCATGGTTGCGCCCAAGTCTAAAACCACAAATGTTAGTTCCCCACGCACAGTGGAAATGCTCGATATTTATCCCACCGTGGCGGATCTTTGTGGGCTGAAGTATCCTGATTACCTCGATGGTAAAAGCTTGAAAACTTTGCTTGAAGATCCTAAAGCGCAGTGGAACCGCCCTGCAATCACGCAAACAATTTTGGGCAAAAACATTAATGGGTATACCATTCGAAGCGAACGCTATCGCTACACCGAATGGAATAAGGGCAAAGATGGTGTTCAACTTTACGATCATGATGTAGACCCGAAAGAGTTGAAAAACTTAGCTAATGACCCCGCGCACCAAGGTACAGTTTCAGAGCTTTCCAAGCTTATGAGCCAGCGCTTGGGTAAATAAGCGGCGCAATTTTTCATATTCTAGCAGTAGGTTCTATTTGTAATCAGACTTTGGAAATATTGAAATGAATCAGGTAGGTTTGGTAGGTTGGCGTGGCATGGTGGGCTCGGTGCTGATGCAGCGCATGGTTGATGAAAAAGATTTTGATCTGATTGAGCCTGTCTATTTTTCAACCTCTTCTGCAGGGGGCAAAGCCCCTGCGTTTGCAGGAAAAGAATCTCCCAACCTTAAAAATGCATCCGATATCGAATCCCTTGCCAAGCTTGATATCATTTTATCTTGCCAAGGCGGCGACTATACCAAAGAGGTTTTTCCCAAGCTTCGTGCCCATGGCTGGAAGGGTCATTGGATCGATGCTGCCTCTACTTTACGCATGAATGACGATGCTGTTATTATTCTTGATCCGGTTAACAGACCTGTAATTGATGCTGCATTTTCCAAGGGTATCAAAAACTGGATCGGTGGTAATTGCACGGTATCGTTGATGCTAATGGGGTTGGCTGGGCTTTTCAAAGCTAACCTTATTGAGTGGGTTAGCGCAATGACTTATCAGGCTGCTTCTGGTGCAGGCGCACAGAATATGCGAGAGCTGCTGTTGCAAATGGGCGTTTTACATGATGCTGTGAAGCATGAGCTTTCAGATCCAGAATCAGCAATCCTTGAAATTGATCGCAAGGTTGCAAACATTCTTCGTTCCCAAGAAATCCCCACGAAGAATTTCCGAGGCGTTCCCCTTGCTGGCAGTTTGATTCCTTGGATTGATGTTCCATATGAAAACGGTCAATCCAAAGAAGAGTGGAAGGGCGGCGCAGAGTGTAACAAGATTTTAGGCTTGCCTGCTTTTCGCACACCAGGTTCCATTCCCATCGATGGTATTTGCGTTCGCATCAGCTCTATGCGCTGCCATTCGCAAGGGTTAACTATCAAGCTGAAAAAGAATATTCCTCTGGAAGAAATTAATGCAATTATCGCCTCGGGAAATTCTTGGGTCAAAGTGGTTCCCAACGAAAGGGAAGCTTCTGAAAAAGAATTAACCCCTGCAGCCGTTACAGGAACCTTGAGTGTCCCTATAGGCCGATTGCACAAACTTGCAATGGGGCCAGAATATTTGGGTGCATTCACTTGTGGCGATCAGTTGTTATGGGGTGCTGCAGAGCCGTTGCGCAGAATGCTTCGTATCATACTTGAAAAATAAGCTCATCCTTGCAGAAGATTCAGGCTTCCAATTGAATAAGTGTAAAACAGGCAGATGATTAATTCTCCTAAAGCCACGGCAAGGATGAATCTTAAAAAATTCATGCGAACGGTGCCAGCTAGGTAGCAGACAAGATCTGTGGGTGCGAGTGGGAAGAACGACCACAAGACGACGAATAAAAACCCCCAAGGGCTGTTGATTTTAGTGGTGATCGATACCATTTTTTCAGGAGCCATCTTTTCAAAATAACTATCAAATCCAAGAAATTCAGAAAGGAAGTAGATGAGTGTAGCGGAAAATAATATCCCACCTAGGCTGATGAGCAGCACGATTATTTTATTCTCCGGAAATAGCAAAACTCCTGCGATTACAAAAGGAGTACTGGGCATCAGGGTAAAGCCCCGCAGAAAACTTATTACAAAATAGGCTAGCAATAAGTGGCCTTCAAACCGCCTGACAAAGTCGGTGATGTGCTTTGGGGTGAAGTCGTCCGTGTGCGAAACATAGTAACCAAGACAGGCTATCAGGAAGATAAACCAACCCAACAGAAAGATTTTTTTCCCAAGATTCATTGTCACAATTACCCTGTGTAGAGTTTTGATAACTTTATTTAACTATGGGAGGTTGGTAATTGAAACTCTAAACCTAAAACGAAATCTTGGCTAGGCGGATCGCTTTGGGAAAAATACAGGCGG
>DBCB01000039.1:15274-16694 GCA_002303765.1 Planctomycetaceae bacterium UBA969 | reverse complement strand
GGCTCGGGAACCACGCCAGGGATCGGGCTTTTAGGCTCGCTTTCTACTTTAGTTAGCGGGGATGATGCAGGTTTTAATTTATGGTCTTTTACTGCGCCTTTTTCTTCAAGACGAGACAAAACCCTTCTTGCAACTTGTGGTTTAATTCTTATGCCCGCAGGGTCTGCAAGTTCTGGAATTGAAACTATTGGCTTATTGAAAATCGGTGACGAAGAAGATTTTTGGTCTTTGATTAATTCAGATGTTGTTCGACCGATTCCAGATGAATTTTTGGACCGGGTAAAAGACGAAAAACCAATTTCTGGCCCTTCGATTGATGATTTAGAGGCCTCTGCCTATTGCGAATTCGTGCTAATGGCTTATCAAACTTCAGCTTTAGCCTTCGCGCAATCCGCCCGTAAAGATCTTACTTTCTCGGATCTTATGACCAAACCTAGGACAAATCGAGGCGAGGTTGTTGAGATAAAAGGAAGGCTAAGGCGCCTCAGAAAAATTACGCCACCTGTAGCATTACTAAGTGTTGGCGTTTCCGAACTTTACGAAGGCTGGGTCTTTCAAGAGATGTATGGGCCAAACCCTGTTTGCATCCTATTTACTCAATTGCCTGACAACATCCAACCTTTTGAAAAAGATGATTTTCTGATTGAATTTCAAGGCTACTTTTTCAAAAAATATCGCTACAAAACAGCAAATACTGGTAGCGATAACCCTTGGAAAGATACACCTTTAGTGATTGGAAAAACATTAAATGTCACAAGGGGCTCGATTGAATCTTCAGCAGACGGTTCAACTTGGGCGAAAGGGTTGCTGCCTTTGTTTACGGTATCCTCGCTGGTGGTCCTTACAGTAATTATTGGTTTAATTATCTGGTTTCTGCGTGGCGATCAAAAGACTACAAACCGGTTAAGAAACCGAAGATTAGAAGTCGATCCTATTTTCAAAGATTATTCGACCACTATTGGGAACTCAATCGATATTTCTGCGTCTAAATTACCAGAAAACGATTCTGGAAATTCAAAATTTCCCGGCTACAGGATTTGATTGATTTCCCAAAGCATACATGCAATAATAAAGTATCAATAAATTTCAGGAGAGTTATTCATGTCGCAAAACTATATCGTTAAAGGCACAATCAAGGGGACAGGCAAGCCCATTGAATCTAAGATTGTTGCTCAAAATGAAAAAAACGCTGAGATGATCGCCCGCGATAGAGGTATCGATGTTACGTCAGTACTTCTCGAAGGCGCTGTACCTGTTATTGCTGCCACCAAACCCGCAATGGGCTTGGCGGTTTTCGCAGGAATTGGCCACGAAGCTGGTCATGTTGAGCTTTCTGAAACTCTTCAAGATAACACCGGCTATGCAAATATTATTTGGGCATTGGGTGCTGGGGTCATAAGCGCCGCCATGCACGGTTTGC
>DBCB01000039.1:14347-15258 GCA_002303765.1 Planctomycetaceae bacterium UBA969 | reverse complement strand
ATCCTCTTAATTATGCTTGTTCCGTTCGAAAATGGCCCTGTTCAAGCTGCCAAACTCGATGAACCTACGAAAATTGAAGAATCTGAACCAGAACCAGATCTAACGGTAACTGATGTGGGCAACGATATCGAAGTGCCGACGCAATACAATGTGGATCGCAAAGACGAGATGAGTGTTCCTGGCCCAGAAGATCCATCGCAATCGGTTGGTATTCCAAATTCGCCTGAAACGGTTGCCGCAAATGTTCCTCCCCCTCCAGGTTTTGGTGGCGGCACTGGTGCTGCTCCCTCCCTAGATGTTTCTGGCCTTGGAAGTAATGTTGGTTCTCTTGGTGGCATGGGCGGGGTTTATGCCCCAGGTGGTATTGCTGGTCGTAGTGGCGCCACCCGAGACAAGCTTCTTGCAGAGGGCGGTGGTAATGCACTTTCCGAAGCGGCTGTTGCTCGAGGCCTTAAATTTTTCGCTTTGCACCAAGCTGATGATGGCCATTGGTCACTAGAAAAATACGGTGATCATTATCGAACCGCCCCGCTCGGAAATCCTGCTTCCAAAATAATTAAGCATAACACTACTGATAAAGCCCAAAACAATGATATCGCAGGAACAGGCTTTGGTTTATTGCCTTTCCTTGCAGCAGGTATCACCCATAAACCCTCAGGCAAAAAATCGCAGGAAGATTACAGCAAAACCGTTATGGGTGGGATTAACTTCCTTATTAAAAAACAAGGTAAAGATGGCAATTATGGGGGCGGGCTTTATTCTCATCCATTGGCAACAATCGCCATGTGCGAAGCTTACGGTATGACGAGTGATCCTTTGATCAAAATCTCCGCCCAAAAAGCTTTAGATTATTTAATTTATGCCCAACATGATGGTGGTGGCTGGCGCTATGGCCCTAAACAACCAGGCGA
>DBCB01000039.1:12772-14280 GCA_002303765.1 Planctomycetaceae bacterium UBA969 | reverse complement strand
AAAGTCCCAACCGAACGATACAAAATGGTTGAAAAATATCTTGATGGCGTGCACGATCCAAAATCTGGTGGTTATGGCTATACAGATCCAGGAGCTGCTCCCGCAATGACCGCTATCGGTATGCTTTGCAGGCAATACATGGGTGTTAACCCAAGAAATCCTGGCCTTTTAAAAGGCGTGGAAATCATGAAAAAGATCCATCCGGGCGTTAGCCCTGCTAATTACAACATGTACCAAATTTACTATGCAACTCAGGTTATGCACCATATGGGTGGGGAAGCTTGGGATTTCTGGAACCTTGGCCCTGAAGTTGGTGGGGTTCGTAAAAATGGGGTTCGTGATATTTTAATTGCCAAGCAGGTTCAGGGGGCAGATCCTAAAAAAATAATGCTTGCTGGAAGTTGGGATGCTCTTGGCGCTCACTCCGATGCTGGTGGTAGGCTTATGGCTACATCCATGGCTCTTCTTACCATGGAAGTTTATTACAGGCATTTGCCTTTGTACCGTCGCGAGATGGGCGGAGCGAAGTAATCTGACCTAGTTTTCCTAAATCACCAAGGGCTTGTTGGTTTTTCCAACAGGCCCTTGCTATTTTACCCACCCGGCTGAATATTCCGACTTTTCGTCAAATTCGCTTTCAAGCTCATTCCCCGCATTACCGATAAATAAAACAGTATATCAAACATTTATTGGCATAGATTTAACCCTATGCCGGGGGATTCGATCATGTTACGCAAATTATGGCTAAGCTCCCTGTTTTTAGCACTTACTGGAACAACCATTGGAATGGCCTATTCTGAAACCCCGAGCATTAATGAAGTACAAAAACCGAAAGACCGGTTTTTAACTGTAAATGAAAAAGGCAATGCTCCAATAAAGTGCAAGCTAATTTTAGCTTGGACAAATAAAACCGGGCAACAATGCTATTTAGTGGAAGCTCTTGAAACTGGTAAGAAAATCACCATCGTTCAAAACGACCCAAATTCAAAAGATAAAAATTCAACGACTAACTACCACTGGGTGAATGCCAATACTCCACCAGCGAATTGCCCTATTCCGCCTGAATATAACTCCACAATAACAAAAACTTTGCAAAAAGAACTTCCCAAAGTTGAGGCGACCACGGCGATCAATAATTCAGCCGTTATACCAATGCAAACTGCGATTCAAAAAGACACAAAACCCTTAAAAATCGAAACAGCGACCATTAAAAAAGAAGTGGCGAAATCAGAAGTTGCTACATCAAGCGAAAAACCCTTGGCTACTGAATTCATAACCATTCCAGCACCGGGCGCTGATAAAATCGTAGTCGTACCAGAGAAAAACAAGAAATTATTTGCTACTAAAACTGCACCAGCCAACACCGACAAACTCATTATTCTCCATGAAGAAAAAAGCCTTGTGGCCACCACCAGTGCTGGGCCTGAAAAAGTCATTTCCATCACAGAAATCCCTAACAAAGCCCCTTTAATTGCCAAGGTAAAAGATAAAGCAATCGATTCTTCAAG
>DBCB01000039.1:6262-12732 GCA_002303765.1 Planctomycetaceae bacterium UBA969 | reverse complement strand
AAATACTACACCTACCACTATAAATTCCTCTGCAACTAAAAGTGAATCTAAAGTTGTAGAATCCACTGGGCCAAAAGAAACAAAAAAGCCTGAGTTTGAACAACCCAAAGCACAGGATTGGAGAAAATCTTGGGGCAAAATGGATTCATCGCAGGAAAAAACTAACATTACTAAAAGCCAACCAGTGGAGCATGAACTTCCCCATGCAGATCGGACTAAACCTGATCCACTGAAAAGCGTCGACTATCTACATCCAAAGCTAGAGGAAAAAATAGCCAAGAAAGCTGTAAAAGCTGTGGGAAGAGAAAGCTCAAACCAAGAAGTTGAAGCGATCGTCTCTGGTGGTAACTTTCCTAAAACAACTGCAGAACTAGCGGAAAAATCCACTCCCAAAACTACCCCAACAGAAACTATTAAAGTAGCGCCAAAGGAAAAACCTAAATCTATTCCAGTTGCTAAAATTAATGCTAATACGAAAATTAAGACAGAAACCGTAGAAACAACTGCCGCTCTTCCAATCATTGTTATCAAAGAACCTAGGCAACCAAGAATAGTTTTTTCCAAAAAGAAAGAACCAACAGAGGCTAAGACACCAGATTTCTTAGGCCGCACCATGGGACGCATTTATGGTTTCTTGGACAAGCCTAAAGAAATTAACGTAAATGAAGAAAAAGTCCCTCCAGGCAACGGTTCGGTTATAGCTGCAGGAGCCCCACCTGTTAGAGTGATTCCTTATATCCCCAATGGACAACCCCTAGGTGCACCACCTACGGCCCACAATTTTATTCCACCCCAAGCACCACAACTTTATCCTAGCTATCCAAATACGAGAATGGCTGGTAATAGTTACCCAACCCAAGGAATGGCAAACGCCTTTACCTCGGTCCCAAATCAGAGGCCGATCCCTTCTGATGTCGAATCGACCGTTGCAATGCAAAACGCATTTAATCCAACAATGCCAAAAGAAGGCGATATGCCAGCCCAAGGATTTAGCCCTCAAGGAATTAATCCAAATAATGATATGGCTCGAAGCATGGCCTCAGGCCAAATGCCAGCCAACATGATGGCTTACATTCAACCTGAATCAAACGTAATACCTGCAGATACGTTTTTAATGGAGAACGTTGTGATGCTAAAAAATGCGAATCAACCTTCCCAAAGGGAGTATGCTGCGGACCAGCTATCCAAAATCCGAGGGGTCTCCATGAATCTAGCAGTTCAGGCCTTAGCAACGGCAGTTAAGGAAGATCCAGCCCCATTGGTAAGAGCAGCATGTATACGCTCGCTTACACGCATGAAAATCAATACTATAGAAGTGTTGGAAGTAATTAATGAAAAGAAAACGGACTTGGACCCTAGAGTTCGAATGGAAGCTGATCAGGCGATTATTCAACTAACTTCTGGGTCAAGTGAATCTGGTAACAAGATTCGCCAAACTGGTTCGACCTTCAAAAGGTAATTTTCGGGTTACTTTCTCTTACTTTTGAATGTTTCGAGTTTGCAGGAGCTCTCATGATTCCTATTGATTTAAAAGGTAAAGTGGCACTGATTACTGGTGTAGGTGATAATGTTGGTTTTGCTTGGCATATTGCAAAAACTCTGCAAGCCGCAGGCGCCACTCTCTTTTTTGCAGTCCACCCCAGACTGGTTGGTATTGTTGAAAGTATTATGGAGCGTGATACCGATGCCGAGAGTCGAATTCTGCCTTATGCTCAAGGAAGCATGAAAATTCAAAAGATTCTTCCTTGCGATGTTGGCTTTGACACCATGGACGATGTCGACGAAAAAACCAAGAATGACAAACGCTATGCGAAGCATGGCGATTTTTCAATCAAAGGCATGATTGATGCGCTTTCGCAACATGTTAATACCGTTGATATCCTCATTCATGCTGTAGCATTCAGCCCAGAAATAAAAAATTCTGCAGTTAACACCTCAAGGGCAGCTTATCTTACCGCCTTAAGTGTTAGTGCTTATTCCCTTACCGCGCTGAGCAGGGCTGCACTTCCTTTGATGGAAGATAAACCAGGCGGCACTAGTGTAGTTGGCCTTTCCTACATCGGTGGCGAAAGAGTTGTTCCACATTATGGTGGTGGAATGTCTACCGCAAAATCTGCTTTGCAAATTGATGCCAAACAATTGGCAAGTAATTTGGGACCAAAAGGAATTAGGGTTAATATTATTTCCGCAGGCCCTTACGCTTCCCGTGCTGCAAAAGCCATTGGTGATATCGGCCAAATGATCGATCACGCTACCAGCAGATCCCCTTTGCCACGCCCGATAGAAGCCGATGAAGTTGGAAACGCCACTGCCTTTTTATGTAGTCCCTTGGCATCCGCAATCACGGGCCAAGTTCTATATGTTGATTGTGGCTATAATGTGATGGGCGTCTAATAACTTATTTAGAAAAAACCATTACTCCACAATGAGCCAAAGTAGGGATGACTTTAACCAAAGTCATCCCTGCTTCATTTAACCATGTCTGATATTCTTTTTTGCTATAAGCCCTGCCCTCGGTAAGAGAGAAAAGAGCAGCAGAATACAAAGCAATTTCCAAGGGGCCATCGAGGTCATCATTTAGATACACATCATGCACAAGAAGCAGGCCGCCTTTAGGAAGGGCTTTAACAAGTTTATTGATAAGGAAAACGCACTCAGGTTCATCCCAATCATGCAAAATATTTGAGAGCAAAACAACATCCACTCCTGCGGGCACAGAATCTGCGAACATATCGCCCGGAAGGCTTGTAGCCCTTGACGCAAGCCCAGCTTGGTTTACAAAATTATCAGCAACTTTCAAAACCTCTGCGCCGTCCCATAGTATGGCATTCAAATCTTTGTTTTTTTCAAGCAACGCAATCGAATAGAGTCCACTACCCGCACCAACATCCAGAAGGAGTTTATTACCTGGAAGAGGGAGTTTTTCTGCAAGCACTGGCGCAACATTCATGGCCCTTCCAGAAAGAGACAAAGTCAGATTCATTGCACTTTCGGTTTTATCCATTGCGGAATCTAGGCCTTCACGAAAAATAAAAGCTGCACCAACATCAGGCTTATCTGCATGAACTGGTTTTGAAACTCGGAGTCGATTGACCATTTCTAGTACACCAGAGGTTTGCCCAGATAAGCCAATATAAGAAGCAATGCTATGCCTTGAATCTTTTAGAAGCGTGGATTTTGCAATTTCAGAAAGGGTAAGGTTCCCATTGTTTTCCAACAACAACCCGGAAGCTTTTAGCCCAGTAATCAACACAACCCAAGCTCGCCTTTCAAGCCCTAATTTGGCTCTCAATGACTCAGATCCTACTTGGTTTAAAGCTATTTCTTCAAAAAGATTAAAATGCACAACAGACGCAGTGAGTAATTCTGTTGCATAATTGCCACGGAATAACTCAAATATGGGGGCAGGATCAATCTTAGGAGGAACCATCGGAAAAATACTTGCTGCCATTTTTGCACCTTTTTTCAATACGCTAATCATTTCATCAAACAATTATTCTATCATGCCCACAAATTATCAGTAAAACTTCTTCCCTACAATTCTTATGTTTTGCTAGCCAAACGGTCAATTTATGCCTAGATTATCATTTATAAGTCATTAAGAGTTGGCAATGCTTGGCATTTCCTCAAATATATAATGACACTGTTTGGCCTCTTTTCTAATGGAAATAACTATGAGCAATTCTGAACCTAAAGGCGATATCGCATTAATTGGCTTGGCTGTAATGGGCCAAAACTTAATTCTTAACATGAATGATCATGGTTACACTGTGGTTGCATACAATAGAACCACTTCCAAGGTGGACGATTTTCTTGCTAAAGAAGCCAAAGGAACCAAAGTTATTGGCGCACATAGTATTGAAGAAATGTGCAAGCTGCTCAAAAAACCAAGACGCGTCATGATGCTTGTTAAAGCTGGTCAAGCAGTTGACGACTTTATCGAACAAATTCTTCCTCACCTTGAAAAAGGCGACATCATAATCGACGGTGGAAACTCGCTTTTTGGTGATACTGTAAGGCGAACCAAATATTTGGAATCAAAGGGTATTCTATTTATTGGCACAGGCGTTTCGGGTGGCGAAGAAGGTGCCCGTCGAGGGCCTAGCATTATGCCAGGCGGCAGCCCTGATGCTTGGAATCATGTCAAATCTATCTTCCAAGATATTTCCGCTAAGGTTGAAGATGGAACCCCCTGCTGTGATTGGGTAGGTGAAGGCGGGGCAGGCCACTATGTAAAAATGGTCCACAATGGGATCGAATATGGTGATATGCAATTGATATGCGAGGCCTACGATATTTTGCATAAAGGTTTGGGGCTTTCTTACGATGAAATGCATAAAGTTTTTGAAGAATGGAACAAAGGCGAACTTGATTCCTATCTAATCGAAATCACTAGGGACATCTTGAACTTTAAAGATTCCGATGGGCAACCTATGGTTGAAAAAATCTTGGATGCAGCAGGCCAAAAAGGTACTGGCAAATGGACTGTAATCAACTCCCAAGAATTGGCTATGCCTGTAACGCTAATTTCTGAAGCTGTTTACGCTCGATGCGTTTCCGCGCTCAAAGATGAAAGAGTTATAGCTGCAAAGGCCATTAAAGGGCCCAAGCCTAACATTTCAGGTAAGAAAGAAAAGCTTATCCAAAATATTCACGACGCCCTTTATGCATCTAAACTTGTCAGCTATGCCCAAGGTTACATGCTGATGCAAGCTGCAGCAAAGGAGTATGGGTGGAAATTAAATTATGGTGGAATCGCCCTGATGTGGCGAGGCGGTTGCATTATTCGCAGCAGGTTCCTTGGTAAAATCAAAGAAGCTTTCGACCGAAAGAAAAACCTTAGCAATCTTTTGCTTGATAGTTACTTTAAAAAAGAAATGAAGCGTTCACAAAAAGGCTGGAGAAACATCGTTGCGTTGGCAATCAAAAAAGGCATTCCAGTACCAGCAATGAGCACTGCTTTGTCGTTCTTTGATTCCTACCGAACAGAACGCTTACCAGCAAACCTACTGCAAGCTCAACGAGATTATTTTGGAGCGCATACCTACGAAAGAACTGATAAACCAAGGGGTGAATTCTTCCACACCAATTGGACTGGCCGTGGGGGTGATGTTTCAAGCTCCACTTACAACGCTTAAAGTTTAACTTTTCTAACAACTTCGAACGGGACCTTATTTTTAAGGTTCCGTTTCGCTTTTTAGGGGGTCTTCTGGCCAAGCATGCTTTGGGTACCTACCCCGCAAATCTTTTCGAACTTGCGGATAGGTGTTTTTCCAAAAACCAGCTAAATCTAAAGTCAATTGCTGAGATCGATAATTAGGAGCCAACAAAGAAATTAATAAAGGAAGTTTGCCCCCACCAAGCTTAGGAGTTTCTTTCCATCCAAATAATTCTTGGATTCTTGCCTCAAGTAATGGCGATTTCCCTAACTCATACTTCAAGGGAACAATTTTTCCTGAAGGCAGTGTCAACTTCTCGGGCAGTTCTTTTTGCAAAGCAACATACTGCTCATGAGAAAGAATAGTTCTCACCGCATTAAACCAATCACCATCCCGAACTTCTGAAAGTGTTTTTTTACCTTTACAGAGCCATAATAAAGGCTCCAATAATGAATCTGAATCAATCATCGGGAAATTTTTATTCTGAAACAATTGCCCATAAATATTTATCCGTTCCAATAATTGACCTGCAGGGGAATCAAAAACAGGAAGAACCTCTTTCAAATGGCTCATCAAACTCTGATGCAATATTTCGCCACTCAAATCATCTTGGGTCAAATGCGAATCTTTTTGATCTAAAACCAAATCCATGTAATACGATTTTTGAATTGCAATGAGTTTCTTCAAACTAGGATCATACAGAACTTCACGTTGGGTTCTTTTAAAAACAGGGTCTAACCAATCCGCACTTATACCTGACACCATTCTTGCAATCGATTCTTCATCGCCCGATTGAATATCAATACAAACAAAAAAGCTATGATCTCTAACCATACTTTTTTTCGATTGCACAACGCCACGATTTCCAACCATCAAAGCCTTTAGGTCTTTTTTATCGCGTCTTTTAGCAACACGATCAGGAAACCCAGCTAGTATTGCGCGAAGAAAATCATCCTCAGTTCCTGTATTTTCAAGATTTTTATCTCCACCAAATAAAGCAATCAATTGATCCCGGACCCGAAAAACATTTGCTGCCCGATCGGGAATCACATTGATACTTTGCATCGAATTTTTAAACGATTGATAATGTTCAAGAACTTCAACCACATCGAGAACATCTGAACTAGAAGCACTTTGATCACGCCTGAAATTTGAACCATCAAAAGTTTGATTAAATACGGATCTCTCTGAAAGAATAGCTATGGCCAGAGAAACTTGGCGAAGGGATTTGTTGGCCCCTTTAAGCAAAATAGCAGAGAGCCTTGGATGTAGTGGAATTTCATTCATCTTAACGCCAAGGGGGGTTATTTT
>DBCB01000039.1:4098-6249 GCA_002303765.1 Planctomycetaceae bacterium UBA969 | reverse complement strand
TTGATGGATAGCCTTCAAGTTTTCCAAAAGCTTGATTCCATTATTAACCGCAAGATGATTAGGTTTTTCAAACCAAGGGAATTCCTCCCAGTTGTTTTCTCCAAAGGCAAAAAGCCGTAACAATGCTGCAGACAAATCAACTCGATGAATTTCAGGTTTATCGAAATCCTCGCGCATAATTTGGTCTTTTTCAGACCAAAGCCTGGAACAAAAACCTGGAGCTTCCCGGCCTGCCCTACCAGCTCGCTGATCTGCTGATGCCTTGGAAATGCGAATTGTTTCCAGACTATTCAGCCCCAATCTGTTATCAAAAAAACTTTTTTTCGCCTGCCCTGAATCAATCACCGCTTTAACGCCATTAACCGTTACCGATGTTTCTGCAACATTAGTGGACAATATCACCCTGTCTCTCGGAGCTTTTTTTAAAGATTTCTCCTGAACCTCGATTGGCAAATCGCCATGCAGAATGTGTATATCCAATCCGGGAAACTGTTTTTCAAGTTGCGCCTTCGCAGAAAGAATCTCATACATCCCAGACAAAAACACCAAGATGTCGCCCTTTGTTTTTTGTTGGATATTAAAAACTTCTGAAGTAATTGCATCTTCTAGTGGAAAACCTTTTTTAGGCACTTGATAACTTATCTCGACAGGATACATTTTTCCCATGCTAGAGATCACCGGGCAATCATCCATATAGGATGAAACTTTATGGCTATCAATCGTCGCGCTCATCACAAGAATTTTCAAATCTTGTCTCACAGTTTTTTGCAACAACCTAGCCATGCCCAATAAAAGATCACTCTCTAAACTTCTCTCATGAAATTCATCGAAAACGAGGATTTTGCAATCAGAAAGATAGGGATCGGAAGACAACCAATTTAAAATGATACCAGTTGTAACAACCAAACATTTTGTTTTGCTGGAATAATTAGAATCAAACCGGACTTGATACCCAATTAAATCCCCAATTTTTGATCCCTGCAGATAGGCAATCCGCAAAGCAGAAGCTTTGGCAGCCAACCTTCGCGGTTCTATTAAAACAATACCATCGTATCCCGCTTTTATTAACCCAATGGGAACAAGAGTCGTTTTTCCTGCTCCCGGGGGCGCATGAAGAACTGCGGCTCTACCATTACCCAACGCATTGATTAACTCAGGCATTACCAAAGCTACTGGCAATGAATCCAGCTCATTCATGCTTAAACACCAAAAGTTATTTTGTTGAAAGCAATCATGTTAATTAGGTGGCGGCAGGTTTTGGCCAGAGGCGGGAGGCGGAGTCATTTTATCTTTAAATTGCTGGAACCCTTTTTTCAAAGTATTGAGAAAGGGGGGGATTTGTGATGCAGACATAAATACCCGAGCAGACACCACACTTCTGGGATAAAAAGTCGCAATAAAATCAAAAACAAAATCACTTGGGCTATGACTTATCATCACAGCATTGCTATAGGAACCTTCAAGCATTTCATCTGCGATTTTCAATTGTGCGTATAACTCGTCAATTGGCAATGGAACCGAACCTGGCGGAGGGGGCGGTAATTGCTGGGGTGCACCAAATTTAGCCTGAAACATCGAAAGGTTTTCTTCAAGGGCATTGCAAAAGCTTAAAAGGGAGGGCGGACTCATCACAACCCTAGCCACCACCCTTTGTGGCTGAACCATTCTTTGCAAAAAATCTAAAATAAACTCGTTTTGCCCATTTAGTAATAAAGCTCCTGACGAAAAAACACCGCTGGAAACTTTTTCTGTAACCCTTGCGCTCACCTGGGAATATTTAACTTCCTGAGTTATGGTTTCGGGCTCTTTATTAGGTTCTGGATTTACTTCCGAACTCATGAATCACCTTTAGAGTTTTTGCCTTCGTTTCGAAATACTACATGATTTAATAGTAAGTTTTATTAGTAAAAAACACCAGATGAACCTTAAAATTTCATGTTTTAAGGTAATCACTAAATCACAGAGGAACTTTGATAAGTAACAGGAAGAAACGCTTGAATAACAGGCCAAAACAGGAAGATTAATTTCTAAAGAAAATCAGGGGGTTCGAATTAGCGTAATCACCCCAATAATAATGAAAAGTAAGGAAATTAGATTTGTTATTAAGCCAAAAACACCCAATCTACGAATATGAATAAAACGGTTTGCTAG
>DBCB01000039.1:0-4063 GCA_002303765.1 Planctomycetaceae bacterium UBA969 | reverse complement strand
TTTGACAAGGCGCGCTTTTTTGCACCCCTCATTGCCTAAAAATATACATCTTGCCCCAAAATAAACACCAATTAAAGGCAATAGACTCATATTCGATGCGTTGGCGGTAAGGTCTTCTTGATATTTCAGCCATTCGTTTTGGTATTCAGCCCCAACATCTGCAAAATTATCACATTTTTCCGATACAATTTTCAACGGAAACCCACACGAACCGCAGCGTTCTTGTTCTTTTGATACTGAAGTATTACAGCCATAACAATGCATCGGAATTCCAAATACCCCTCTAAACTTATAGAATAATTATATATAAATATGCAAGCAAATATTAGTAGGTCAAGTATCAACGATGATTTCATGACCGATTATTTTTAAAATAAGTGGTATGGCGTACGGCTTACAGGTATAAAATTTTGTTTTAACCTAGCAAAGAATGAATCCCATGGGACACCGGCCAAACATCGAATCATTCCTGGAACATGCAAAAAACAACAGCATGGTGCCGGTATTTAGGCAATTAACTGGAGATACCCTTACCCCTGTAAGTGCTTATTGCAAATTATCCCAAGATAAATGGTCTTTTCTATTTGAAAGCGTTGTAGGTGGCGAAAAAGTAGGCCGCTATAGTTTTCTGGGTACAGATCCGTTTTTAAGATTCAGCGTAAAAAAGAAAACCGTCACAATTGAAACACGGAATCACACTCAATCCGGAACTTTTATACAAAGTATTTCAGAGCATAACGACCCTATTGCGCTTTTACAGGAATACATCAACAAATATCGTTCACCACATATCGCAGGTTTACCGCGTTTTTGTGGTGGTGCAGTTGGTTTTACTGGTTACGACACAGTCCGATATGTAGAAAATTTACCAAATACACCCACAGACGACAGAAACCTCCCTGATTTATGTTTTGGTTTTTATGACCACATGGTGATTTTTGATCATATCAACAAGACTATCGCTGTAGTTGTGCATGCGCACATAACAGATAATGATAAAGAACTTTCCTATAAGACGGCATGTGACAAAATCGATGCAATCGTACATCAACTTCAAAATAACCAGTGCACATTAAAAATTACAGACATACAGCCAGAGGGTAAAGTCTCCCAACCTTACAAATCTAATTTTACCAAAGAGTCTTTTGAAAAAGCTGTGGTCAAATGTCAGGAATACATTAATGCAGGCGATATTTTCCAGATCGTATTAAGCCAACGACTCGAAACAGAAACCAAAGCCAAACCTTTTGATATCTACCGCACTCTCAGAGTTGTAAATCCAAGCCCGTTCCTTTTCTTCCTTCGCTTTGATGAACTCTGCCTCATCGGAAGTTCACCAGAAATCATGGTTAGGGTGGAAGAACGCCATGTGACCATACGCCCCCTTGCAGGAACAAGGCCCAGGGGCAAAAACGAAGAAGAAGATAAGGTTTTAGCGCAAGACCTTATATCTGATCCCAAAGAAAGAGCAGAGCACATCATGCTTGTAGATTTGGGCAGAAATGATGTAGGTAGAATCGCAGAGTTTGGCACAGTTAAAATATCTGATGTAATGACTGTTGAAAAATACAGCCATGTCATGCATTTATGTAGCACGGTGGAGGGTACTCTAAAAAAGGAAATGACTGCACTAGATGCATTAAAGTCATGCCTACCGGCAGGAACACTGAGCGGCGCCCCCAAAGTAAGAGCAATGGAAATCATCGACGATTTGGAACCCCACAAAAGAGGGCCCTATGGCGGGGCAGTTGGATACATTGATTTTTCAGGGAACATGGACACCTGCATTGCGCTACGAACAATGGTTTTAGTAGGCCAAAAAGCTTATCTTCAAGCGGGAGCAGGCGTTGTTGCAGATAGTGACCCAGCCAAGGAATATGAAGAAACGCTCAACAAAGCAAAAGGATTACTCAGGGCCCTGGAAATCGCAGAGAAACAACTTTAAAGATCAAAACGCGTTAATTATTTTCTCGATCTCCTGAGGCAATGGCGAGGATTTAAACAAATAAACCGACTTAGGTATTTGCGATAGTTTCTCTTTTCCCAAATTACCTTTATCAGCTACAGCAAGTACATACTTTTGAAGTTTAAGCTTTTCCATATCTTTAATTCTTCGTTCAATCATGATAGTGTTCCAATTCCAAAGAATTTCTAGGCCAACAATTTTTTGATCTGTTTTCCTTTTAAGAACAAAATCTGGAATTAGTAAATCGTCAGAATAATCAAGGTCGGTAATAGTATCCGATATATCCCATTCGTCGATTCTTTTTTTGAACAAAAGAAGAAACGCATCGTTTTCAGGTGGCCGGTACATGCCAGAATCTGCGTAATGGGTAACCAAACCATCGTTGCTTGTAATTTGGAATTTGCAGGGCTTCTTAGTTTTGCCCCAGAGCAATTCAGCTTCCAATTCAAATTCTGGGCACAATAAAAGAGCAGGCAGAAACAAAGCTATTTGAAACCCATATTTCTGGGTTGTTCGAAAAAGGCTTAATGGCCCATCAATCTGCAGGGTCAAACCCTCTGTTTTATTTTTATCCACTGCACACAACAACCGCTGAAACTTAAGCCATCGTGTTAACTGCCTTAGCCTTGCTGGGGGAGTCGATGAAGGTAATTTTACAACAATATTCAACGAGTTAAGCAATGCCCCCTGGGCAAGCGAAAGATTATAACGATGCATTAGATTCTGGGCATTAACCTTGGGTATAGCTAAAAGTTTATTTTCTGATTCAAGATCGGAATACAACAGTGCATCGATAAGATTTGGATCAACTTCAGTTTGTTTCCCTACAAGTTCAAAAATGTTTTTACGAACTTCGATATCGGAAGATAACTTTCCTTCCTGCTTGAAATTTGAAGCTAACGAGAAAACAAGTTCCCTGATTTTTATCGCATCAAATTCTGTAGATTGTTCAAAGCTACAGTTGTCAGAAAAAACTTTTACCAACCCTGCAAACACCAAAGCATCGGGAAGTGAACCAGGATACTCATTTATTTCTTCTTCAAATAAACTTCTTGATTGACCCAAAAGGTCCTTTCCTTTGGATAAAATCCACTCTGCAACCGCGCCCCATCTGGAATCGGAAGGATCAAGGTAACTGACCAGAAGTCTCCCCCTGTAGTTTTTTGCAAGCAATTTATTTCCTGTAAGCATCATGCTCCCTACGCCTTTGGCTGGTTAATTCTTCACTGGTGTTCCTGCTTATTACTTCGTAAAGAATGGCACGTTTGTCTTTGTACTTTCTTAAAATTCTGCCCAATCGTTGAACATGCTCACGCACGGTTCCGGAACCCGATAGCACAATGCCAACGCCAGCACTAGGAACATCAACCCCTTCGTTAAGAACCTTGTTGGTAACTACCGCAAGATATTCCCCAGACTTAAATTTATCCAAGGTTTGCTTTCGCTCTTTAGCCTTGGTTTCATGCGTAACAGCAGGGATGAGAAACCTCCTAGAAATCGCATAAACCATCGTATTATCGCCTGCAAAAATAATACAGGGATCATTCGCATGCTTAAGAAGGAGATTTTCTAAGACATCAATTTTTGCTTTTGAATGCAACGCGATTTTCTTTTGCAGCCTGAAAGCGTCGTAGGCTTTTTTCGCTTCTTGAAAGCGCGAACTTTCCGCAAGAAACCGTTGCCAACCACTAGGATCTCTTAGGCTGATTCCCCTTTTTACAAGGTAATCACGGTATAACTTTCTAGCATTTTCATAATCAATTTTTTCATCAGCCGAAAGGTCTACATGAATGATTTCTGATTCATAACTAGCCAAATAACTACCTGCAAGTTCTCCAATTTCTTTTCGAAAAACAAAGGGGCCTATCAAATGCTCAAGCATTGTCTCGTTGCCATCGGTTCTTTCGGGGGTTGCAGTAAGCCCCAAACGAAATGGTGCAATCGAACCTAAAGCGATATTCGAATAAACCGAGCCGGGCAAATGATGACATTCATCAAAAACTAAAAAGCCAAATTTGTTGCCCCACTTTGCCAAATGAATATGAGCGGAATCATAAGTGGTAACAGTGATGTCATGAACTTCATGAGTCCCCCCCC
>DBCB01000189.1 GCA_002303765.1 Planctomycetaceae bacterium UBA969 | reverse complement strand
TTTTTCAAGCTGGTGATTCATCATCGTTCACTGGTTCAGAAACCGCAGGTGGGGCATTCGGGTCGTTCTTTACCCAGAATTGCAATTCGTTTCTGCCGTACTTTCTTATATCCCAACCAGCTCCCGCATCATCGGGAAGATCACCAATCGGAATTTCGCTTTCAGTCTGCACAACCACGACACTCCCAGGTTGAACTTTTTCCTGAAAAGATCGGATCATCGAAAAAAGCTCTTCCAACTGATTCTTGTAATCAATGAATGGTGGGCTGATAAATATAATGGAAGATTCTTTTACAGGAATCCAACGGGCAGCCCAGCGATAGGCATCGGTGCAAACAACATGCCCCAATGCACCAACATTAAATTTTTTGATGTACCGTTCGATGACTTGGGCAAGCTGAAAATCCCGTTCGATGAATGTTGTTTTCGAAGCGCCCCTGCTTATGGCCTCAAAGCCATTCACGCCCGTGCCAGCAAAAACATCGAAAAAACTAATGCCCTTGAAGCTGACACCCAAAATGCTAAACAGGGCTTCGCGCACCCGTTGGGGGGTGGGCCTCATCAATGGGTTTACTTCAAATTCGATTTTTCTGCCCCGGAGTATTCCAGCTACAACCCTAACTTCAGTACGCACAAAATACCTGCCTATTCCCAAGAAATATGGTTCGATGCCCCATGGCTTAATCTAGCAGGCTTATTCTAGCAGATTTGAAGACTTTGGTACCAAAAAGAATGCAATATCCCCGATATAGTCAGGGTTTCTTCAACCCTAACTACCAATCTATAACCTTTATAACACTCTATTTTTTATCTATTTTCGATTGTGCTTTTATCCAAAGAAAGTCGCAAAGGTGCATCGCCTTCCTTAGGAATTTCATACTTACGATTGTTCTTTTGATTCGAAACCGCAGCGTTTTCACTTCCCGTTGCATTGTTTGGCCCAAGCAACAACATCAACCGAACCTGAGATCTGTTGTACGCATTGATAGAGCCAACATAATTCGCATGCGCCATTTCCAGCCCACGAATACTTAAAAGAACATCACTCATAGTGGCATTGGGCGCGTTTTGCTCAAGCCTCAAAGTATTTAAACGATAGGTTTCAGCAGAGTGTTGAATCTGCTTGGTGCAATATTGTATCTGCTCACGGCCATTAATAATCGAATCTCTGGCATCTTGAACACCAGCAGATAGCTTCGCCTGCAATTCTTTAAAGGTTAGTTGAACCTGATTTAACTTCACTTCTGCAATACGCCTTTTTTCGCGAGAAGTGTGCCATTCAGTCAGGTTCCACTTGGCAGCCAAGCCCATATCCCAACGATTTGCCCAGTACAAACTTGAATTAGCACCAGCACCAAACCCACCTTCCGCCATGTTTACTTGTAAAATTGGCATCAATCTCGTTGGGCCTTCCATCCTTGCAATTCCATCTTGAACATTTTCAAGCATGCGTTCAAGCTCGCGAATTCCCGGACCATATGACAAAGATTTCGCAACCATATCTTTCATGCCCACCGAAACATCAACCAAATCCAATGGCACAAAGTTTTCTTCGACAGGAACCAACTCACTATCTGGATCAACTCCCAACAAGAACGCCAACTTCACCGCTGAAGAGTCACCTTGTTGCTTAAGCTTAAGAATGGCTTGTTTACGACCATTCAACTCTGCATAAACAGCTTCTACAAGGACGGTTGCATCGGGATGATTTTCTTTCATTTTCTCGGCACGCTTTAACTGCTCGAGATGGTATTTTTCTAATTCGCGAGCAATGGCTTCGCCTCGCCTTGCTGTAAGCAGATCGATATAGGCAGTAGCTGCTTCAAGGCATAACTCGACTGTAATCTTGGTAAGTTCGCCTCTAGTTTGCCAACTGTTACGTTCGGAAACGATTTGTTTATAAGTTGCTTCCCGTAAATCTAACTCGGTTCTTAATTCAATATTAGGATACAGTGCACCAGTGCTGGATTTGATCAAATCGCCATTGAAATTCTGGATACCACCCTCATGCCTGTAGTAGGCAATACCACCATAAATGGAAGGCAGCCAAGACTTAGCTGCGAGTGCGTTTTCCGCATTACTTTCTTCAACTTTTTCCCGCATAACCATAATTTGGGGGTTTTGTTCTTCCGCAAGTCTTAAAACCGTGTCCAAGTTGATCGGGATCTGCCTGGGCTTCTTTTCAGCAATTGCAGAACTAGTATTAGATAATTTGGCTTGAGCTAAATCAGAACTAACTTCTGTATTGCTTACCAATTTAAGGTTATTTGCTTCTTGCGTTTTAGGGGCCATCTTTTTAGATGCGACATTCATTTCTTTTGGAACCGGTATCGGTTTTTCGCTACGCATTTGCGGATTCATACAACCTGCACTTAAAAGCGATATGCTTCCTGCCCATGCTATCAAAGACCAAAAGCCAAATCGCTTTTTGCCCTCGACTTTTCGATTGTTATTATTTCCAAACGCCATGCTTTTCCCGATCATCGAAATACAAAAACTCCCCCGTATAAAATACATCGGCAATAAAACGGGTAGACTTTGCGGAATTTGACAAGAATATGGATATTTACAAATACAACACCAACATAGGTAATCTGGGAAGTATTGGTGCGTAAAAAAACAGCAAGCAATGGATAAACTCCACTGCTTGCTGTAATAAATTAGACCAAACTAAGAATTACGATAAGGTTTCTTGTTTTTTCGGAACATCAAAAAACAATGCGAGAACTATTGCTGCAACCAAGGATGCAAAGCAAGGCACCAAAAACAAAGTTTTAAAATCAACAATCTTATCCTTGGTGAAAATCTCCTGCATTAAGTAAGGGCAAACTGAATTTGCTACCAATGCACCAACGCCCAAAATCATCACATTAAACAACCCTTGCGCACTTGAGCGTGAATCTTTAGGGAAAACTTCATCAACAAAGATGTAAACCGTTGCAAAGAAAAACGCATAGCAAATTCCATGAACCACTTGCACGAAAATGATCAATTCCTTGTGCTGAGGTAAAAACGCATAAACAGCAAACCGAATGGCATGACCTAAAACGCCAACCACCATCGTCCATTTCCAACCAAGCGTTTTCAAGGTTACCCCAAGAATTACCATGGTGAGGATCTCAGCAATCTGACCAATACTCATCACGGGCATAATCCAATTCCCCGGAATACCAACCCCGCCTACAGCAACATCTGCACTCAAAAATGAACCGGTCCAGTTGAAGTAACAGTTGTGTACAAAAGCATCGATGAAAGTTACAACCCAAAGAATTAACACAAAAGGATGCTTAAGCAACTTGACGGCTTCTAACCATGCAAGGTTTTCGGAATCTCGGGATTCTGGTTTTTTCGCAGGTGTATGAGGCAAAGCCAAACTGAACAAAGCAAGTGCTAAAGAAGCAATACCAGCGATGATAAATGTCCACTTGGTGGCTTCTTTCAAAGCCTCACCCGTCAAACCATTTTTCAAAACAGTACCAATCCAATCCACCATCCCCTGAGGGTTTGCCTTAGTCACAGCATCCCAATCAACAAGGATGAAAGTAAAAGGCCAAGCAGCAAGAATCCAACCAATGGTTCCACCCATGCGAACAATACCAAATTCATTCTTGGCATCCTTCATGTTGGCAAAAGCAATGGAATTAGTAATCGAAATGGTTGGCACATAAAGCAAGCAATGAACCAGCATCAAAGCAAAGAAGGGCCAGAAATCTTTGGTAAAGGCGCAACCCAATATTGCTAGCCCTCCAACAAGGTGACTGAACGCCAGAAATTTTTCTGCTGCAAAGTTTCTATCTGCAAACTGGTTGGAGAAAAACATCCCGACAATGGCTGCGATAGGAAACGCATTCAATATCCACGACTGCTCTGCAGGCGTAAATTTAAGGCTTGGTAAGTAGCCAAATATTAAGGGTAACCAAGCACCCCAAATGAAAAACTCCAACACCATCATCACAAACAATCTTAAACGAACTGACATTTTGTTCCCTCTCGTCAAATTCCCACAAAAGATATTAAGTTGACACTATGAAACATTTGTTTATCAAATTCAACCATCGATTCACAAAAAACCATCTTTATCGTTTTAAAGCATTGATCAAACTATCCGCATCGAAAACACATCCACCCCAAGTGCCGCCGCCCAATGTCTGCAATGCCGCCCATAAGCGCGTATCATCGGGCAGATTTGGGTCTGCCGCCAAGTCTGGCCTTAGCCCTCGGCTCTCAAGTGCTTTATTACCCCATTCAACCCCATAATCATTTCCGTTTTCGCCTACAAGGTTCAATGAGCCTTCCAATTTGTTACGGTCAATGATTATTTCAACCAAGTCACCTTCCAAGATTTTACCTATCGGACCACCTGCAAGTGCCTCTGGCCCAACGTGGCCAATACAAGCCCCTGTTGAAACGCCAGAAAATCGGGCATCGGTAATCAATGCCACATGCTTGCCAAAACTTAAATGCTTCAATGCAGAAGTAACTTGGTAGGTTTCTTCCATACCACTGCCCATCGGCCCCCTGCACATCAGCACAATAATATCTCCCGCCTTGATTTGTTTTTCTTTGATAGCTGCAATCGCAAGTCGCTCTTCCAGAAAAACCCGAGCAGGCCCCTTGATGCGATACACCCCATCATCCCCCACCACCGAAGCATCAATCGAAGTAGCTTTAATTACGGCTCCTTCAGGCGCAAGATTTCCCTTGGGGAAGCATACAGTTGAAGTTAAACCTTGTTTTTTAGCCTCTGCAGGTGGGAAAATCACTTCATCGGGATTCACACCATCCATCTCTTTTAGCATCTGCCTGAATTTATGCCTGCGTTCAGATTCTTTCCACTCTTTCAAATTTTGTGCCAAGGTCTGGCCTGTGCAGGTAAGAACCGAGGTGTCCAACAAACCCATAGCTTCAAGATGAAGCATCACTTCAGGAACACCACCCGCTAAAAACACACTAACCGTGGGGTAACCAACCGGCCCATTCGGAAGCGCATCTACAAGCCTCGGAACCTTACGATTGATTTCTATCCAATCTTCAACCGTGGGCCTTCGAAGCTTTGCAGCATGTGCAATTGCAGGGATATGCAAAAGCAAATTAGTTGAACCACCAAATGCAGCATGCACCACGATCGCATTACGAATCGCTGCGGGGGTTAGAATATCCGATGTTTTTATCCCCTCAGAAGCAAGTTGATAAAGCGCTTGCGCAGAATATTTCGCTAACTCCAACCAAACAGGTTGGCCCGAGGGAGCTAAAGCAGAATGTGGCAACGCTAGCCCTAACGCTTCTGCCACCACTTGCGCAGAGGCTGCTGTTCCTAAAAATTGGCAACCACCACCAGGCGAAGCGCAAGCCCTACAGCCAGCTTCCGCAGCTTCTTTCAAGGTAATTTGATTATGAGAAAAGCGCGCTCCAATAGTTTGAACCTTACCCGCATCTTCGCCATTATCAGCAGGCAAAGTTACTCCACCAGGCACAATGATTGCAGGCAGATTATGCAAACCTGCGACCGCCATCATCATTGCAGGCAAACCCTTATCGCAAGTTGCAACTCCTAGTACACCTTTCCGAGTGGGCAAAGATCTCGCAAGCCTTCGTAAAACAATCGCAGCATCATTCCTATAGGGTAGGCTATCCATCATGCCGTGGGTGCCTTGCGATCTTCCATCACAAGGATCCGTCACAAATCCTGAAAAAGGAATCCCCCCCAAGGTTCTAAAAGTCTTGGCAGCCTCTTGTACTAAAAGAGCTACTTCCCAATGCCCGGTATGAAACCCGAGCGCCAAGGGCGTGCCATCCGGATTACGAATCCCCCCGGAAGTGCTTAGCACCAGAAACTCAGGCCTGCCCATTTCTTCAGGCTTCCAACCCATGCCCACATTCAACGACCAACCAAACAAATCACCACTCGGAGAATTTAGCAGTAATTCTTCGGTTAATGGTAATTCACCCTCAGGCCCTTTGGCATGCGATTTAACATTAAAGGTTTCGGGACGGCCCTTGAGGTAATCCTTGACGCCAAATTTATTATTTGCCATGAATCGATAATCCGTACTGTTATTGTTTAGCTTACTTTGGCCGAATGGGAGGTTGGCACTAACCGGGGCAATGGCACCACAGATCCATGTATCCCACCATGCTTGTGGATTAACTGGGCGAAATCAACTCGAAGAAAATCATGCAGATAGGGCTTTTTGGTTATTGCAACATAGTCCCTTGCCATATGCAGCATCTGATCATCATAAGATTTTTTACTGTGCGTATGCCATGCACAACGGCCCTGATGCCTGCGCAAATCCCCATTGAATTCAGGGCTGATATGATAAAGTTCATGAAAAACCGTAACCAGTTTATTTTCGAGTGTCTGATCTTGAAATCGGGGCAAACAAAAAGTGACTAGATAATAGATCTGCCTGCCATCCACATAATACTGCTGAACCTCATAATTTCGATTCCCCCGTTTGCATTGAAGATTTCCCCCTTCAAACCTCATAGGGGTAACCCTAGCTTGCAAGCCATGAAGTCTGAAATTCCTAGCTCGGGTAATAGTCACCAGAATTTTATTGGGATCAAGATTAAAAAACTCTGGGCAGTTTTGCGATATGTCTGATATTAGCTCGAGCATTCTTACTGAAAAATCAAACGAGCTTTCAATCGCTCCCGTTTGCAACCATGGGGGCGAATCAAATCCAACTTTTCGCACCTTACCAATTTCTTTACGGTCGAAAACGACCATCGGCACCGGGACTACCGGATTGTTCCACTTCAAGATTGTAGGATAATGCCTCATGCAATAAAGCGATTGTGAATCGCCTCTCCTTTGTATTAATCAAATTTAGTTGCCTCGTTGCAACCACTATTAAAGGATGATCTGTAATTTTCGTTATTTCCAGTAAATTCTTTTCATATTTCCAACCGATAAGAAGTAATGAGTAGTCCTAACACTCAAAATTTGCATTATTCGGTTGAAAACCGGCAAGACAGGGGAAATAGATATGAAGATTAAATCAAAACTAGCTTTAACAGCACTTGGCTTCACTGGCCTTTTGTTAATTGGGACCTCAGGTTGCCAAACACATATTGGCGGCATGACTTTGCCAAGCGGTCATTATCTGGAACACCCACCACAGTATGTTCCACCTTCACCGTTTTTCCCTCTTTCCAAGGAACTTGCTTCCATGGAGACAGGTGCCAACAACAATCAAACTGCAGGTTCGCCATCGGCACTGCCTGCGCCTTTGCCTGGCCCCGGTGGAATGGGCGCTGGCCCAGCCAACTAACCTTCTTATCTTTCCCACTTCCCAACTAGGGGCATAAAATAATGCCTCTAGTTGCTTGCATTCACTTGACAACCTTGCCAACAAGGGTTATTCCCACCGCCATCTTGTTTTAGGTTTGAATCGAGATTTTTTCTCTACCCTGCATGCTATTGGAGCAATGCAAGTTCAAACAAAAACAGCGGGAGGGATTCCAATGCGAATCCAATATTGGCACAAAGCTACTTTCTTTCTTTCCTTGAGCTCTTTCCTATTCACAGGTTGCTTTGAATGGTGCCCCTTTTGCACCAAAGAAGATAAAAAGTTCCAACCCAAACCTACTTACTCGCTTAATACTCTGGGCGCTCCTACTACCCAGCCTAAAGTTACTACCGAAACCGCAGACATCCCAGGCGCGGGCGCTGTCAGCAATGTGGGTAATACTTTAGATGGCAACCCCATTGTTATTTCCAATGCCCCAAAGGTAGCCCAAGCCCCTGATAAATTACCCATTGCTGTAAGCAATCCGATAGGTGATGGCGCTGCTGCTAGTCAGGTGAAATTCACCCCCACGCCACAGGTAAAAAAGGCTCCAGTTCATACTATTGCTGCACCAGAAAACATTAACAAACAGCCTACACCTGGTACTGCCCCTGCTTTACAAGAACTAGGCATACCGCTAACTAGTTTAACTCCATCCTTGCAATCTGTTCCATTAACCATGGATGCTGATAAAGCCATCCTTCCGACAAATGCTAAAGAAAGTATCCCAGCCATTGATTCGGTAATTATTCCGCCCACTCCGGGAATGGGTGCTCCTAGGACTAGTGCACCGCCTACGGTAATAGTTCCGACAGGGGGAAGTTTGCCCAGCTCAGCACCTTTAGGGATACCTTCCGCACCACAGGGAACGCCCTACAGATAAAAATCTAAGCTGACTTAAAAACAAAGAACCCTACGGCTTTTGTCCGCAGGGTTCTTTTTGTTTGTGCTTTGGCTTAACGGGCAGTGATTAATAGTTTGCCAGGCCTGCGCGCATTAGTAATTTTCACGCATCCGCAAAAAGGACTAAAGCAGCAAACAACAAAAGGGCTAAGCAGTAAATTATTTGGTCCTGGCCAAGCGGAACCCAACGTTGCCGAACCGAATGTTGGGAGATTGGTAAGAACGGTAGGAAGAACGGACTGGTAACCCAAGGTCAGAGAAATCCCCGCCCCGCAACACACGGTAGGTGCCTGTTCCCGGCCCCTTCGGATTCGTTACCGCACCAACTGAGTATACGCCAATCCAATCTTCACACCATTCGCATACATTTCCATGCATATCATATAGTCCAAACGCATTCGGCTTGTAACTACCTACCACCTTTTTATTTGATCCCGCAATATTTGCATCACTTTTGGTTATATTATTCCCAAACGAATACGCCTTCGTTGTTCCCGCCCTACATGCATATTCCCACTCTGCTTCAGTAGGAAGACGGTAACCTCCTTTCGTCTTTTCATTTAACTCCCTGATAAACTCCTGACATTCTTCCCACGATACATCCGTTACTGGTAACTTGGCTCCTTTTACCTGACTCGGGTTATTCCCCATCAATGATTGCCACTGCTCCTGCGTGACCTCATATTTTCCCATATAAAAAGCCTTTGATATTGTTACTTCATGCTGAAGTTCGCTAGGATGGCGACCCTTTTCAGATACAGGTGATCCCATCTTAAAAGTTCCATCTGGGATTAATACCATCTCTCTTTCTATAGCAACAAACTTAGTTTTGATTTCTTCTTCCTGCTTCAACTTCAACAATTCTACCTGCTTCGCCTTCGCTTCTTCTTCCAGTTTCAACTTTAATAACTCCATCTTCACTAAATCTATCTGCTTCGCCTTTGCTTCCTCTTCCTGCTTTAGTTTTCCTAACTCCATTTGTTTCGCCTTTGCTTCCTCTTCCTGCTTCAGTACCAATATCTCTTCCTCCTTCGCCTTCATCTCCTGTTCCTTCTTTGCCTTAGCTTCATCTTCCTGCTTCGCCTTCATTTCCTCTTCCAGCTTTGCCTTCGCCATCTCACCCCGCTTCACTATTGCTTCCGCTTCCTGTTTCAACTTCACCAGTTCAGCTAATTGCGCCTTTACCTCTTCTTTTACATTAGAACCCGGGTCCATAGAAAAAATCAAAAATAATAATACCAAAACGATGATTCCAGTAACCGCTATTGCCAAGGAACTGAAGGTTTTTAGTGAAAAACCACTATGATAACCAACAGTATTTCCACCAACGTGCTTGTCTGTTTCTTTATTTAAGTCCTTTCCCATATTCGTATTTAATGTTTCTATATCCATGGTTTCCGGGTAACTTCCCCGTTCAAAATGCGTTGTCACTAAATCTTCGAATCCAACTATATTTTCCGCAATTCCCATTTCTAATTTTAAAAACGCAGAAATAACCTCTGCCATACTTGAGTAGCGATCTTCTACTTTCTTTGCTACCATTTTATTAAATATAATTTCAAGATCTGGAGAAATACCAACTCTGGAATTGCTAAGAGATGGAATAGGGGCTTCCCTATGGGCCAACAGTTTTTCAAATGCATTATCCCCCTGAAACATCACTTTTCGCGTTAAAAGAAAAAATAATGTTGCGCCCAAGCTATAAATATCAGTCCGGGCATCTACATTTTTAGATGAAAACCCTTGCTCAGGCGACATGAAATCTACCGTACCCATGACCGATGCAGATGCGGTTAACATGGAAATAGAACCTTCATCTCCTTTGCTTTCCAATTTCGCCAATCCCATATCTACTATTTTTACATTCCCTCTCGAATCAACCAAGATATTACCAGGCTTGATATCCCGATGAATTACCCCTTGATCATGCGCATATTTCAACCCCTTGGCCGCTTGCAATATATAATCAACCACTTCGCTGAAACTTAATTGACCTTTCTTTCGAAGAAGTTCCCCAAGATCATCCCCCTTGATATACTCCATCACCATAAAAATTCTGCCATCAGCTTGATCTGCATCAAATACCGTGATAATATTCGAATGCACTAACTTCGCTGCTGCTTTTACTTCTCGTTCAAACCGCTTAACAACCTCAGGTTCTATTTTTCCTTTACCGAGAATCACCTTAATTGCAACTATTCTTTCTGTTCCGGAATGAAACGCCTTATAAACCTGCCCCATGCCACCAGCACCTATCTTTTCTAATATCTGATACTTACCCATGGTCAGGTTTTTACCTCTGCCACCCAATATTTGTTCTGCTTGAAATTTGGTTAACAACCTAGATTTGATCATATCCCGAGCCAATGCTTCGCCATCTGCAAAGCTGGCTTTTTTATTTACTACCACCTTCAGTTTATCTTCGGGAACGATTCCAGAACTTGACAACTGCGACAGAAATGTTTCCAAGGCGACCGGCATCTTCTATTCTCTTCACTTTTTAAAACTAATGGATGCACTTATATTATCTTATTTATAGAAGATTTTAAGGTAAAAAATCTGATGTTATTAAACAAAAAACAAAGAGTCTTTCACTTGCACTTTAAGCTGATAGGAATTGCAAGTTTTTATGCGCCTGCGCAAAAAAGACTTCTTGAAGGCTTTCTAATACCAAAGTAGCAATTGGTAATTATTTTGTCCTAGCTAAGCGGAACCCGTAGGAGTTGAATCGAGTGGTCGGGGTAAGGACGCCCCGGTTGAAAGAACGAGCTAACGATACATCGTAAACGAAAGACCCGCCACGCATCACACGGTGTTCTCCTGCCAATGGCCCCTTCGGATCAGTTACCGCTCCCTTTGGGTAAGCAGCATACCAATCTTCACACCACTCCCATACATTCCCATGCATATCGTAAAGGCCAAACCCATTCGCCTTGTAACTTCCTACTATTACTGGTTTACCTACCTTTGAACCATCATAGTTTGCATCCTTAGGCGTCATTTTAAAACCAAAAGAATAAGGTGTCGTTGTTCCCGCCCTGCATGCATATTCCCATTCCGCCTCTGTTGGAAGCCTATAACCACCATTTGTGTTCACATTCAGCTTCTTAATAAACTCCTGACAATCTTCCCACGAGACCATCGTAACTGGCAATTTGGCTCCTTTACTTCTACTTAGGTTCATCCCCATCACCACTTCATATTGCTCCTGCGTTACTTCATACTTACTCAAGTAAAATGACTTCGTAAGTGTAACTTCATGCTGAGTTTCGTTAAAACGGCTGTTTTCAGAGGTGGTGGAACCCATCTTGAACTTCCCCGCTGGAATTAATACTAAATTTTTTTCAATCGACGCTAACTTTGCTTCTTCTTCCTGCTTTAATTTCTCCCTCTCCATCTGCTTCAACTTCGCTTCTTCTTCCTGCTTTAATTTCTCCTTCTCCATCTGCTTCAACTTCGCTTCTTCTTCCTGCTTTAATTTCTCCTTCTCCATCTGCTTCGCCTTTGCATCTCCTTCCAACTTGAACTTAGCCATCTCCGTCTTCTTTGCCTTTTCTAACCCTGCTAATTGTGCCTTAACTTCTTCCTTTACATTTGCACCCGGCTTCATCAACAACATTAAAGCTAATAACACCAAAACAATTATTGCTGTAGCCGCTAATACTTTAGGAGTGTAAGTTTTTTGCAGAATGCCGCTTATATGTGCAAGGGTTTTTCCACCAATATGCTTATCTGTTTCTTTATTTCCTTCCTTGCCATTATTCGTAAGTACTGTTTCAACATCTATTGTTTCCGGATAACTGCCCCGTTTAAAATGCGTTGTCGCTAAATCTTCTGCTCCAATTGGATTTACTATCCCTTCCACTTCTGTTCTTGATAAAGCCGATATTACTTCCGCCATACTTGCATAACGATCTTCCACTTTCTTAGCGACCATTTTGGTAAACGCAATTTCAAGATCGGGGGTTATACCTGATCTAAAATTTCTAAGTGATGGAATAGGAGATTCCCTATGCGCCAACAGCTTTTCAAATGCACTTTCACCCGGAAACATCACTTTTTGCGTTAGAAGAAAAAACAATGTTGCACCCAAGCTATAAATATCAGCCCGCGCATCAACATTTTTAGTTGAAAAACCCTGCTCAGGCGACATGAAATCTACCGTACCCATGATCGAGGCAGATGCAGTTAGCATAGAAATAGATTCATCATCTCCTTTGCTTTCCAATTTCGCCAAACCCATATCCACTATTTTCACATTCCCAATCAAATCAACCAAGATATTACCAGGCTTGATATCCCGATGAATTACCCCTTGATCATGCGCATACTTCAACCCCCTGGCAGCCTGTAACATATAATCAACTACTTCGCTTACACTCAATTCTCTTTTCTTTCGAAGAAGTTCTCCAAGATCATCCCCCTTGATATACTCCATCACCATAAAAATCCTGTCATCGGCTTGGTCTGCATCAAATACCGTGATAATATTCGCATGCACCAACTTCGCTGCTGCTTTTACTTCTCGTTCAAACCTCTTAACAACCTCTGGACCGATTCTACCTTTCCCAAGAATCACCTTAATTGCAACTATTCTTTCGGTACTGCAATGAAAAGCCTTATAAACCTGCCCCATGCCACCAGCACCGATCTTTTCTAATATCTGATACTTGCCCATGGTCAGGCTTTTACCCCTGCCACCCAATATTTGTTCCGCTTGATATTTAGTTAACAACCTAGATTTGATCATATCCCGAGCCAATGCTTCGCCATCTGCAAAGCTAGCTTTTTTACTCACCACTACCTTCAGTTTTTCTTCGGGAACGATTTTAGAACTTGATAAATGCGACAGGAATGTTTCTAAGGCAACCGGCATCTTCTATTCTCTTAACTTTTTAAAACCAAATGATTTAATGATTTTATCTTATTTATGGAAGATTTGAATGTGAAATACCTAAGAATCCTTCGCTTGCACTTTGGGTTTGTAGGGGTAAATTTGCCTTTCAACCTTCGATTGCTAAAGTCTGCTTCAAAACATCATTTAACTCAAAATTTTTCTGATGTTAATGCACGGTTCAAGACAACAATTCAAAACCTTTAATGGCAACCATGAGATGAAAAGAAGCCATGGCTGTTGGGATAGGGCAGAAAACTAACAACAACCCAATAAACCAAGCAAACTTACTTGGTTCCGAACGATACCGCTGTAACAGGAAAATCAAACGTCGTAGTTAAAAAAAACACAATGATAACGGTGATAAACACCCAACCGATTGGTCGAATTTTAGATCCATCAGGAAAAAGTAAAAATGGAAGTGCCTGTAAACCCACAAAAACATTAAATAGAAAGGGAAACAATAGCGTTGGAGCGATTCGGATATACGAAATTTGCAAAAGGAATCGATTCAAACAAAACAAACAAGTTCCAGTACCAATCAAATAGAAAAAACCATTATCGCCTACCATTGCTTGCGATTTGGTAACGAATTAAAAGTAAACCAATAGCGAAACCCGAAATAAGATAAAGACGGTTAAAGTTAAGGAGTATATTTGTCATGCACTTATTCCAACAAAACTAAAACCTTCAAATCATAAATAAACAAATGCAGAGCAATAAAATAGCTGCATCGGGAAATGGTACCGAATGATGCTTACGTTGATGTAAAAAAAATAGTATCAGGGAGTTTTGTTTTTAAGTTTACGACATGGAAGGTCGTTAAGCGTTCTCACATTATTAGGAAGAATAGCTTCATCGACTAGAAAGCAAGGGATGCCGTTATTAATGGGGAAGATAGTTTTACAGGAAGTGCATTGCAAACCATTTTCAACCTCGACAACAGGGTTGGCGGGATTAATTGGGCAACGGAGAATGGAAATGAAATCAGGTTCAATCATAGTGTTAGTAGTATAATATAAAAACCCCGCTCTCCCAAGGGAGAACGGGGTTCCTTTTAAATCCGATGATTGCCAAAAAGCGAAATAATGTGTCTCATGATAGGAAAATTACTAATACAAAAGAGTATTAGAGGTCTCCTTAGAAAGGAGGTGATCCAACCGCAGGTTCCCCTACGGTTACCTTGTTACGACTTAGTCCCAATCA
>DBCB01000091.1 GCA_002303765.1 Planctomycetaceae bacterium UBA969 | reverse complement strand
GCTCAATGAGAATAAAAGCAACCGTCCCTTTCACTCCAGGATTTGAAAGCAAATGTAGGGAAGAGCAAGGATGCGTTCCAGGGGTATTCTTTTTTGATTGATGCAGGTTAGAGTTGGAAGAGGGCGGTGCCCCAAGTAAGGCCTGCGCCAAAACCGCTCATCATTACCTTATTGCCTTTTTCAAGTCGCTTCTCTGAAAATGCTTCATCGAGTGCGATGGGGATAGATCCACCCGAAGTATTGCCATACTTTTCAAGATTATTAAATACTTTGGTGCGGGTGATGTGAAGCACATCAATTGCAGCGTTGATAATACGGATGTTGGCCTGGTGTGGAATGTAAAGATCAACTTGTTCGGAGGTAAAATTGCTATGGGTAAGAACATCTTGAATGGTGTCGCAAAGGATAGCAACAGCCCAACGAAAAACAGCTCTGCCATCCATGTGCATGTAGTGCAAACCTTGAGCAATGTTTTCTGGAGTGGGAACCATTCTGCTGCCACAAGCGGGCCTAGAAAGTAAATCTCCACCACCGCCATCAGCGCCCATGCTAAAACTAATAATGCCTTGATTGGGAGTGCCCTTGGTAAGAAGGACAGCGCCTGCACCATCACCAAAGAGTGGGAAAGTTTTAATATCTTTGGGGTTCAAAACTCTGGAATTACAATCCGCGCCAATGATGAGTGCGTTATCGCTGACGCCTGAAGCCACATAGGCTGCGCCGGTGATAAGGGCGTACATAAAGCCCGCGCAGGCAGCTTCGATTTCGATTGCTCCGCAGTTTAAGCCAAGTCGGTCTTGGAGTAAGCAAGCGGTAGAGGGGAAAGACATATCGGGAGTGAATGTACCAAGAACAAGGAGATCGACATCCTTGGGTTTAATGTTAGCTTTTTTGAGGCAGCGGTTACCAGCTTCGAAGGCAAGGTCGCTGGTCGCTTGATAGGGCCAAGCGTGTCTGCGTTCTAAGATGCCAGTACGTTTGACAATCCAATCCGCATCGCAACCAAATTGTTCTTCGAGTGCGGCGTTGGTAATAACTTGATCGGGGACATAGCTGCCTGTAGAAAGAATTTGCACGCCCATAAGGCTGCGACATCTCGGTCTTTGGCTAGGCGCTCGTTCTTCGCTCATTAAAAAAAACCATCAAATAGGCCCGGTATTGCCACTAGGCAATATGATGAACCCGAAGGCCTTAACCCTTGCAGTATACCTAAAAAGCAGTGCGTTGGCCAATTATAATTATGAGCCAATGGAGCAGACTTGGAGATATAAGGCATAGGCGGCAACACAATGGCTGGTGTAATCGAGCCTTAGGTCGCCATCTTGGGGGGAATTATGAAATCCGCCTAGAACTCTTGGCCTGAACCATTCTGCAAAATGAATGGCATTAGATTCAGTGTACTGGATGGTTTGGCTAAATTGTAACGCTTGCGCCAATCGCTGCATGTATTTGTCATGCCTAGCGCTATCTGCCGATAATTGTGCGGTGAGACAGGCAACAGCAAAAGATTCTGCAAGGATGCAAGACATAACGCCTGGCATCAATTCAACACCTTGTGCAGAAAGTGTTTTCATGCCGCCATACCATGCTGGCTTGCGGGGATCAATCTGATCGTATTGCATGGCAGAAAGTCTGTCCGCAAGTTCGAAAGCAAGTTCTGCATAGGGTTTTTCGGAGGAGGTTTTGAAAGCTTCGTGCAATGCTAGAATGCGCCAAGGGTAGGGAGCGGTTTCTTTTTGGTTCTTCCAAGCGTTCCATCGAGCGATAATTGCTTTTTTAGACACATCTGTTTTCCAGGGAGCAGGGCGAAGTTGATTACTTTTCAAGATTGCAGCAATTGCGACTGCAGATTCGCAGCCTTTGCCATCAAGTTCTTCGACTGCGATTTCTTTATCGATGGTTGTGGTGTCTGCAAGGGTTGAACGAAGAAAGTTAGCGAGTTGTTCACCTGCATCAAGGAGGTCAGCTTTTGGATTGGTAAGCTCGTGGATTGCGAGTAGCAAGAAGCCTGCGGAAAGTTGCCTATCAAGGATTTGGTGGGGTAAAACGGTGTATCGTGAGGCGGGGTTTTTTGGGTCGGTAATGGTATCTTCGAGTAGCAATAAGATAGCTTGGCTTGAGCGAACAGAAAAGCGTTCATCCTTATAAACACGTCCTGCTCTAGCTAATGCTAGGGCAGCGCCTGCCTGATGAATAAAGCTTTCGTTTTCCATTTCAACTTTAAGAGAAGGCCGGATGCCATTAATGAATCGGCCTTTGACGGTGTTCATGCGGTAGAGCCATTCAGCGCCACTTTTTCCTGAGTGGAAAAATTGTTTTTGCAGGGGAGTGAACTTACTATCATCGAGGAGCTGGATTTTTTTGTCTTGGTTATCGCCTGATTTCACAGAAACCGGAATGACCGCTTGGCCCAGCGGGGTTGGAGTTTGGGCGACAGAAAGGCTATTGGAAAAAAGTAAAAGAGAAATTAAAGCAGGAACCGAGCGCAAAGAAAACATATTTAGTCACTCCATGACAAATCACATACTTTCAAGATAATCTTGAAGTTTGGATAATATATTTTACTTCCAAATGGGAAATTGAAACAAGAGGAGAAATAGCAAAAGCCCCTCGTTAATTACGAAGGGCTTTTACATAAGTCTTTAAATCGCAGAAGGTTACTATGCAGAGATAGTTTTAACTTTAACACAGGTGTAGTGTTGGCGATGGCCTTTAAGCCTGCGGTAGTTCTTGCGTCTGCGGAATTTTTGGATACGAACTTTTTCGTCAGCTTCGCCCACAATTTCAACAGTAATCTTTGCACCGTTAACCAAAGGTTGACCAATTTTAAGGTCAGCACCGTTGGAAACCAGCAAAACACTGGTGATTTCGAGCATATTGCCAATGGGCTCGAGGCGCAGATCGATGTTGACCACATCGCCTTCGGATACCATATATTGTCTAGAACCATCTTCAAAAACAGCGTACATCGTAAGCTCCATCAAAATGAAATTAGAATGTTATATTATAAGAAAAAGGGCGTGGTGACTACAGAAGGCAATGATAAATCAGCTTTTTTGATTCATTCCTAAGGTTAATATTAGTAATTTCGTTGTTTTTCCCCTTAGAATCGTTAGTTTTGGTCAAAATGTTCAGACCTCAGATCTTATATATTAAGGAAAAAATGTTCGGGTACCATCAAAAATATTTGAAAATCGATGTGGAAACAGGGGCATATTCGGAGGTACCTATTCCGGCTGAAGTTTCACGCAAATTCATTGGCGGAGTAGGCCTGGGCGCGTGGATTTTATTCCGCGAATCTAAAAAGGGTATGGATAGCCTAGCACCCGAAGCACCTTTAATTTTTTGTTTCAGCCCTTTGGTGGGTACGCCCCTAACAACTTCAGCAAAGTTTGCAGTGCTGGCAAAGTCGCCTTTGACTAACAGGATAAGTGATGCGCTATCTTCTTCCCATTTTGCAATAGAAGCGAAAAAGACAGGTTTTGATGCAATTGTGATTACAGGTAAAAGCGCAACCAAGCGTATTGTGATAATCGAAGAAGGCAAAGTAACTTTCCAAAATGCGGATGATTTGCAGGGATTAAGCGCACTGGCGACCTCTGAAAAATTGCATACCCGGTTGGCGGCCGGGTTTCAGATCGCAGCAATCGGCCTTGCTGGGGAAAACCAAGTGCTGTTTGCAAACTTAAGTCATGAGCGAAGGCATGCGGGCAGGGGTGGCTTGGGTGCAGTTTTGGGCTCGAAAAATATCAAGGCGATTGCTGTTAAGGGAAGTACAAGGATGCCTGTTGCTTTTCCCGCAAAGTTAGTGGAAAAAGCGCGGGAGTTATCTGCAAAAAGCTTTGGCCCTGCTACCGCTAAATACCGGGAGCTTGGAACGGTTTCAAACCTATTGGTGTTTAACAGGCTCTCGGTTTTGCCTACTCGTAATTTTCAGGAAGGGCACTTTGCAGCCATTAAGATGCAAGATTTTCAAGAAGTGGATAAAGCTGCAAAAGTTACAAGACATTCGTGTGCTGCCTGCACCATTGGTTGCGAACATATTTATGAAAGCAAGCTTGGAAAAGTTCGGATCGAATACGAAAGTATGTTTGCGTTGGGTTCGCTTTGTGGCATCGAAAGCGCAGAAGATATCGCAGAAGCTGTTGGGCTTTGTGATGAATTCGGATTGGATACCATTTCCACAGGCGGAACGATCGCCTTTGCGATGGAATGCGTGGAGAAGGGATTGATTGCAGAAACTTGGTTGCAGTTCGGCTCGATAGAGGCAGTTAAAAAAGCGATAGGATTAATTGCGACAAGAGAAGGGCTCGGAAAGATTTTAAGCTTAGGAAGTAGGCAAGCTGCACTTTTGATTGGTCAGGGGTCGATTGCGTTTGCGCCTCAAGTAAAGGGGCTTGAAATTCCGGGTTATGAACCTCGTGGCTTGCAAACGATGGCTTTGGGCCTTGCGGTAGCATCGCGGGGAGCGGATCACAATCGTTCGGGGGCTTATGAGGCTGATTTTTCGCCAGCTTCGGGCGAGTTACTAGATAATACTGCAATTGCCCGGTCCGCGGTGGAGTCTGAGAATCGCAGCGCATTGATCGATTCCCTGATTCTTTGCAAGTTTTTGCGGGGCGTTTTTAGCAACCTTTTTGCAGAGAGCGCAGAGCTTTTATCTTTGGTGACGGGATGGGATATGGATGAAGCGGAATTAAGGCTAGCAGCAGAACGGGTTGTTGCGATTAAAAAGCTTTTTAACATTCGAGAAGGTTGGAGTATTGGAGAAGATACGCTTCCTGAGCGATTTTTTACGGAAGCATTAGAAACCCAATCGGGCGGACAAAATAGGCTTTCTAAATTAGCTCTTCAGCAAAGGATAGCAGCCTATTATGAGTCTAGGAATTGGGATGATGTTGGGGATATTGGTATCCAAGAATTAAGGCGTTTAGGGCTTGAAGAGTTCTGTAGTGACCAGTGATTTGCAAACTATAAAAGGCTAACTTTTGATGCGCTATGGTGGGATAATACTTTGTGGTGGAAAAAGCAGCAGAATGGGGACATCCAAAGCCCATTTGCAGTTTGGTACTGAAACATTGCTGCAGCGGATTGTTCGAATCATGGCGGAAGTGCTCGATCCTTTGGTTGTTGTGGCTGCAAATGGCCAAGAGTTGCCCAATTTAGAGGCAAAGGTTATAATTTGCAGGGATAAGAATGAAGGGCAGGGCCCATTAGAGGGGCTAGCAGGTGGCCTAGAAGCATTAAAAGATAGGTGCGATGCGGTTTTTCTTTCTTCTTGCGATGTGCCTTTTTTGAAAAAAGAATTTATTCTCGGGATGACCAAAGCTTTGGGTGAAAGCCGGATGTGTATTCCCAGAACCGAGGGTTATTTCCACCCACTTGCCTCGGTTTATCGGGTGGATGTTTTGTCTGATGTGCTGCAATTGTTAGGAGAAAAGAAGCTAAGACCCTTTTTTTTATTGGAGAAAGTGAACGGAAAAATCATTGAAGAGGCACAGTTAAAGCAGTTTGATTCCGAACTGTTCTCGCTCAAAAATTTAAACACTCCGGAAGATTTTCAACAAGCTTTAAGCGAATTTCAAAACGCACAATCCTAGTTGTAAGAAATTTTGAGGAATGGTTTCTTGAGGATGGGAATCTTTTATGTGATGTGGGGTTATCTTTGAAGTATTTCCCGTGAATCTTTTTGGGCGACCAAGCGAGATTGTTGTTGTGATCGTAAAAATCACTTAATCATTGGCTTAGAATTTGCAGTAAATCAAAAACATTGGGTTGATGCATTGTTGTTGTTATTTAATTTGAATAGGTTGAAGACTTGGGTATAGAATTTGGTTTTTAGTTTGCTAAAATGTTTCAAGACCATTAAGTTTTGCAGAGTCGAGATTTGTTCATTACGAAATTTAAGCGATTTCTGAGAGGATAAGATGGCTCAGGTTTTTCCCCGTTACGCAAATGTACTGACATGGATTGTGATAGGTGGCGTGGTGCTGGGCGCTTCAACCTTGGGTGTTGCTGCCATGGTTTTTGCTCGCACTCCTTATGCTACCCATACACAAATAGCTTTGTCACAACCCATTCAATTTAGCCATGCACATCATGTGAGTGGTTTGGGTATCGATTGCAGATATTGCCATACCTCGGTCGAAGAATCAGGGTATGCAAACATACCTCCAACCAAGACTTGCATGAATTGTCATTCCCAGATTTGGGTTGGTTCGAAGATGCTTGAACCTGTTCGAGAAAGTTATCGCACTGGCAAATCTTTAGAGTGGAACAAAATTCACCGTTTATCTGATTTCGTTTACTTCGACCATAGCATTCATGTGACCAAAGGAATTGGTTGCGTTTCGTGCCATGGGCGGGTTGATCAGATGCAAGCAGTGTATCAGAATGGCACCCTTCTGATGGAGTGGTGTCTGGAATGTCATCGTGCACCTGAGAGGCATCTTAGGCCGCGCGATCAAGTGTTTAACATGGGTTTCCAGCCTAAGGATTTGAATCAGGCAGATGGTTCGCCTCACACGCAAGCCACGCTTGGAGCAGAACTTAGGAAGAAATATGATATCCGTAGTCTCATCGAGTGCTCAACATGTCATCGATGAACATGAAAGAAAAACCAGTCATGGACCTCGAGTCTGTCTTAAATAAGCTCGAGAGCTCAGAAGGTAAACAATACTGGCGTAGCTTGGATGAACTCGCTCAGGGCGAAGGCTTCCAAGAAATGATCCAGCGTGAGTTTCCCCGACAAGCTTCCGAATGGACCGATCCTGTCACCAGGCGGCGTTTCCTCACCCTTATGAGCGCATCACTTGCCCTTGCGGGTTTAAGTGGTTGCAGGCCACCGGGTGGAAAAATCGTTCCCAACATCAAAGACCCCGATGGTGTAACACCAGGCAGGTCGATGTTCTTTGCCACCGCTATGCCTTTGGCAGGCTATGGCACTGGATTGCTTGCTGAAAGCAATCAGGGGCGGCCCACTAAAATCGAAGGTAATATTGATCACCCTTCAAGCTTAGGTGCAACCGATGTGTTTGCCCAAGCCTCGGTTCTTGGTCTTTACGATCCAGACCGCGAAGCTGGCCTTACCTACTTGGGTAAGCCCAAATCTTGGGATGATCTTGTTGCCAACCTTAAGGCTGAGCTTACGAAGTTGCCTAAGGGCAAGGGTTTTTATCTTTTGACAGAAACCATCACTTCGCCTTCGCTTGTTCATCAATTAGAAAATGAACTACTTAAGGATTACCCTGAAATTACTTGGGTTCAGCATGAGCCCGCTGCTTCAGATAACGGTATCACTGGCTTAGCGAAGGCCTTCGGGACTCCTTTGCAGCACATTTATCAGGTTAAATCTGCAGATGTTATTTTGTCGTTTGATGCAGATCTTTTGGGCCGTGGCCCAGCGCATCTTCGCTACACACGCGAGTTTTCCTCCCGCAGGGATTTGGAAAAGCTCGAAAGTATGACCCGCCTTTATGTTGCTGAAAGCACTCTTACTAACACGGGTGTTAAAGCGGATCACAGGCTTGCTCTGCGAGCCATGGAAATCGAAAGGATGGCGTTCCTCGTTGCATTCCATCTGAAGATTGAAGGCGTTGCCAAGCCTAAGGGTCTTTCTGCAGAAGCTCATTTATGGGCTGAAGTGGTTGCAGATGATCTCTCGACAAAAGGCAAGGGTACAACCCTTGTGATTGCGGGCGATGAACAACCTGAATCTGTTCATGTAATTGTTGCTGCGATCAACGATAAACTTGGAAACATCGGTAAAACAGTTTCCTACATTGATCCAGTTCATGTTAAGCCAGGCGAAAGGTCAAAATCCTTGCGTGGTTTGGTCGACGATATGAACTCTGGCAAGGTTAAGGCCTTGTTCATTTTGAATGCCAACCCTGTTTATACAGCGGGTGCTGATCTTGGCTTTAAGGCAGCATTCGAAAAAGTTCCGCAGCGATATCGCATGGGCCTTTTCCATGATGAAACCTCGCGTCTTTGTCATTGGCATATACCAGATTCTCACTTCCTTGAATCTTGGGGCGATGTGCGTGCATTTGATGGCACTGCTACAGTTATTCAGCCTTTGATTGCTCCGTTGTACTTCGGGCATAACTTCCAAGAGTTGCTTGGTGGGCTTTCATCCAAGCCTAATCGCGATGCCTCTGCGATTGTGAAAGATTTCTGGAAGAATTGGTACGAATCCCCTGCCCAGACTGCACTCAGAAGCACTGTCCCTTTCGAAAAGTTTTTCCGAAGGTCACTTCATGATGGCTTGATCGAAGGCACTAGGGCTTTAACCAAAGTTGTTAAACTGCAAGTTGAAGCAGTTACTGCTGCTATTAAGAAGTTCGAGTCTTCTTCAGAATGGAAAGAAGGTTCCAAGGATAATCTTGAAATCACTTTCAGGCCTGATGAATCTGTTTTCGATGGCCGCTTTGCCAATAACGGCTGGCTCCTCGAAATGCCTAAGTCTACTACCAAGATTACTTGGGATAACGCTGCGATCATGAGTTACAAGACTGCCCTCGATTTGGGTGTGTCTTTGAACACAGAAAAGCGCCCTGAGTTGGAAGATGGCGTTTATCGATCACCTGCAAGTTCCTATGGCTACACAGGTGGCGAGCATGGTCGGGCTTATGTCGATACCATCAAGCTTAGTATTCAAGGTCGAGACTTGGTTCTTCCTGTTTGGGTTGTGCCTGGTCACCCTGATAATACGATTAATGTTCAACTAGGATATGGTAGAGAACGTGCAGGTAAAGTTGGTACCCGCGATGTTGGTGCCGATGTTTACAAGCTGCGTACTTCTTCCGAACCTTGGAATGCACTTGGCTTAAAAGCTGTGACAACCGGTAAGCAGCATGTGCTGGCATGTACCCAAAGTCATCATTACATGGAAGGCCGCCATTTGGTTCGATCTGGTACTGTTGCAGGTACCAAGGAAAATCCAAAATGGGTTGAAGCCATGGGTTCTGGGGGCGAAGAGCATGATGAACATGCAGGACATGATCACAAGCCAGGCGAACACAAGCATGAAGAACACAAGCATGAAGAGCATGGCAAAACTCCCTTGAGTTTGCTGCCCGAGGTTGTCTCGGAAAAATATGCTTACAAACAACACAAATGGGGCATGATAATCAACCTGACCACTTGCACGGGTTGCACCGCTTGCGTGGTGGCTTGTCAGGCTGAAAACAATATCCCAGTGGTTGGCAAGATGGAAGTGACCCGAGGTCGTGAGATGCATTGGATTCGCATCGATCGATATTTCGAAGGCAATCCGCTTAAAGCCAATTCATTAAAAGCTCATTATCAGCCCATTCCATGTCAGCAGTGCGAAAACGCACCTTGCGAACAGGTTTGCCCCGTGGCTGCGACTGTTCATAGCTACGATGGCCTAAACGATATGGTTTACAATCGTTGCGTTGGAACGCGCTATTGCTCGAATAACTGCCCCTATAAGGTGCGCAGATTTAACTTCTTGCAATACACCGATTATGCTTCTGTTTCCATGAAAATGGTAAACAACCCTGATGTTACGGTTCGAAGCCGTGGCGTGATGGAAAAATGTACTTACTGTGTACAGCGTATTCGTGCTGCGGAAATCGAAGCCGAAAAACGAGGGAAGCTTAAAGCTGAACGCGAAAATCGTGCTCTTGATCGGTCCAAGGATTGCCAGATTCAAGATGGCGAAATTGTTACTGCATGTCAGGCCGCCTGCCCTGCAGGAGCGATTGTCTTTGGCGATCTGGTTGACCCAAACAGCAAGATAGCAAAATTGCAAAAGAAGGTTGCCAATATGAATTACAGTATTTTGGAAGAGCTAAATACCAGACCGCGCACAACCTATTTGGCGGAAGTGCGAAATCCCAACCCTAAGTTGGAAACCACTGGAAAGGGACACGGATAAGCCATGGCAACTGAAGTTTCTCCAAAAGGTCCAGACCTTCGACCAGACCCACAACCTCCAATGGTTGGTGGCCATCATTCTTTTGACTCCATGACCGATAAGATCACAGGGGTCATCTTTGCAGCCACACCCAAAGGGTGGATTGTTGGTTTTGCAATCGCTTTCATGATTCTTCAAGTTCTTCTTGTTTCAGTGACTTATCTTATTTACGAAGGTATCGGCATCTGGGGTGTTAACATCCCTGTAGGCTGGGGCTTTGATATCGTTAACTTTGTTTGGTGGATTGGTATCGGCCATGCTGGAACCCTGATTTCTGCGATTCTGCTGCTCTTTAATCAAACTTGGCGAACTTCAATCAATCGTTTTGCAGAAGCCATGACTCTTTTTGCTGTGGCTTGCGCAGGCCTTTATCCCCTAGCTCACATGGGTAGGCCTTGGTTTGCATATTGGTTGCTGCCTTATCCGAATACGATGCAACTTTGGCCTCAGTTTCGCAGCCCTCTTGAGTGGGATGTGTTTGCTGTTTCCACTTATTTTTCGGTCTCACTTATGTACTGGTACATTGGTTTAGTGCCCGACTTTGCATCCGTTAGAGATCGCGCGCCTAATCAACTTCTTCGTATGATTTATGGTGTTTTATCTTTGGGATGGCGTGGTGGTTCGATGCACTGGCATCGATATGAAACCGCGTACCTTATGCTTGCAGGCTTAAGCACCCCGCTAGTTCTTTCCGTTCACACCATTATTAGCTTTGACTTCGCAGTGGCTAACTTGCCAGGCTGGCATGCCACGATTTTCCCTCCTTACTTCGTTGCGGGTGCGGTTTACTCAGGCTTTGCTATGGTTATTAACCTTGCAGTACCAATCAGACACTTCTATGGCATGAAAGATTTCATCACCGATAAACACCTGGACAACATGGCGAAAGTCATGCTTGCAACCGGCTTAATGGTGTTTTACGGGTATGGGGTCGAAGCATTCATGGCTTATTACAGTGCCAATGAATTCGAACGCGACCTTATGATGAAGAATCGTGTATTCGGGCCATATGGTTACTTTTACTTTGCTCTGATTTTCTGTAATGGTTTGATGCCTCAGGTGCTTTGGTTCCAAAGAGTAAGATCAAGTGAAGCTGCTCTCTTTGT
>DBCB01000067.1:183-6580 GCA_002303765.1 Planctomycetaceae bacterium UBA969 | reverse complement strand
CCTCCGCAGGCGCGGCTGGACCCCCCATTGGGATGCCCGCCTACACCTCCTTTCGCAAAAAGCAAAACTCCAGAAGCCTCTTTTTTCCATCTGATTTATTCTCTACTTTAGAAAGCCACACCTATGATAAAACCACACCAAGATAATTCCAACCCAGACACTAACATCTTCTGGAACACCAAACCACTTCCCAAAGAAACCGATTTATTTTCGGGAGAGATCGATCCCCTTACCACCGTTCGCTGCCCTGTTTGCAGTTTTCCCCTCATCGCAATCATGCGCAGGCACGGCCCCAGATTTTCTTGTGGCTGTAAAGGCTACGAACGCTAAACAGAAACTTTACCTTTTATCAAAAACTCATCTGCACCCATCGCACTTAATCGGTCTACATTAAAAAAATCTACTCAACCAGAGGAATCGAAAATGGCACAAGCACACGGCCCCTTCAACATTCCACTACCCGATCACCTCGCCTATCGGTTGGAAGCAATTGTAAAATCTTTGCCCAGTGATCCTATCTACACCCTCAAGCGCACCCCCCTTGCAACCAAGGTTTCAACCAATCAATCATTGGATGCCGCCAACACACAAAGATCCGATGTTTCTTGGATCAGTGAAGAATCGATCGATAGGAGCGGCGACATCGTTCTAGCCAACGGCATGGACGATTCGCTTTTTGGTGCCAACCCCGTGGTGACGCTCAACCACAATTACGAGTTGGCACCGGTGGGCCTTTCTGCCTGGAGGAAACCTAGCGCAGAATCAGGCTTCAAAGGGATCAAAGCGAAAACAATCTACCCAACAAGGCCAGAATCATTCCCGCAAAATCTCCCTTGGATACCCGATCAGATATTCGCTCTTGTTCAAACAGGGCTATTAGCCGGGAAATCCATTGGTTTTCTGCCCCTCTCTGCACGCAGCCCAACCTCTCAAGAAATAAGAGACACTCCAAGTCTTATTAACGTTAACCTCATTATCGAAAAATGGCTTTTGCTCGAATACGCCTGCTGTGCCTTCCCTGCGCAGCCACACGCTTTAGTGCAAACCGTGCACGCTTGATTCTTTTGTTTTCCCTTGCCCTTCACCTCTTTAGAAAGGATTGCACCATGCAACCTGTTGAACATGATTCCCTTGCCAACTTCCCGATTCATAATTCTCAAGCAGATGCAGGATTGGCAGAGCAGGCCTTGGCGGACTTTGCGAAATCGCAACAGCTTTCGCGCAAGAATGCAGCACAGCTTATTTTCGGCCATGATCAAGCAGACCCTAAAGGCAAATCCTTTGGCGACTGGCTTGTTTGCGTTCGCAAAAACGATTGGCGCACCCTCGAACGTAAGTATCAATCCTACCCCTCCGATGGAAAATCTGCTCTTAACACCTCTGTCGGAACCCAAGGCGGCTACCTCGTTCCTACCGAGTTCACAGATAAGCTGCTACAAACTGCAAGTGAAAAATCTGTGGTAAGGCCCAGAGCTACACTCATCCCCATGGCTTCGCGGGCAGTTCAGGTGCCATGCCTCGATTCCACCACCGTTCCCGCTTCCAGCGATAGCGCATTTCTAGGTGGCATCGTTGCCCGATGGACCGAAGAAAGCGTTACCTTTAATGAAACCGAGCCTGTCTTCAGACAAGTCGAGCTCGTCGCCCACGAACTTTCAGGCTATAGCAGGGTCAGCAACTCCTTGTTGGAAGATAGCGCGATCGGGCTCGAACAGCTTTTGATAACCTTGTTTGGCAGAGCAATCGCCTGGCATGAAGATCATGCGTTTTTGCGAGGCGATGGCGTGGGCAAGCCTCTTGGGATTCTTAATTCCAACGCTTTGATCAGCGTGGCTCGCAGTGCTGCAAGTGCGTTCGCTCTCGAAGATGCAGCAACCATGCTAGCTCGCCTTATGCCAGGCTGGGCGCCTTCAAGCACCGTTTGGGCCATGCACCCTACCGTTGCGGGCGAGCTTTTTCAAATGTCCACTTCAGCAGGTAGCGCAATCTATCTTGATAACGCTCGCGATAAACCCGCAATGGTGCTTTTTGGCATCCCTGTTGTCATCACCGAAAAGCTGCCCGCACTTAACACCCTAGGCGATGTTCTACTTTTAGATCTGCACCACTACCTGATCGGGGATAGACGTGAAGTAGAGATCGCTTTCTCCGAACATGTTGCGTTCACTTCCAACCAAGGCGCATGGCGCTTTGTCGCCCGGGTCGATGGCCAACCCTGGTTGCGTTCCCCCATCACCCTCAACGATGGCTCGTCCACCCTTTCCCCTTTTGTGGGCCTAGCCGTAGGCTAAGTGTTTTTAGATGCAGGCTAAGTCTTCTTAACTTTCATTAAGTGCTATAACAAGGAGTTTTATTTATGACTATTCTTGCTTCTGAAAACGGTTCCATCATTGGCATTATCAATCCTGCAGAGCGGGTGGGCACCACCACCAACGGTTCTGCAATCGATCTAGGCAAATTCCATCAAGCTATGTTTATTCTCTTGGTGGGCAGTACCGATGCAACCGTTGATTTCAAACTCCAAGAATCTGCATCAACCTCTTCAGGGTTTACAGATATCTCAGGAAAAGCAGTTACCACCTTCACCGCAACCGATGATAACAAGCAAGCAATCATCAACCTCGATTCTTCAGAGATGGGAAGTTCGAAGCGGTATGTGCGAGGAGTCATAACCGCAGGCAGCGGCACCGCCTGCGTCGTGGGTATGGTAGCACTCGGTTTTTCACCCCGCTTCCGCCCAGCTACCGATGATGATCTCGCAAGCGTTTCCCAAGTGGTGAGCTAAAGGATTATAAGAAGACCCATGGAACGCAGTCCATGGGCTTTTTACAGAAATCATCCAAGCCCACCCACTGCGCTGGGTGGGTCTCTTTTAATACACTGTTTAACTTCATCACATCACCCTCAACCAGAAAACCCATAAGCCCACCCACTGCGCTGGGTGGGTCTTTTAAAATACCTCACTCAAAACCCAAGGAGGTTATTTGTGGCTAATCTAATTTCCAGCAGCAGGGCCAAGCAGGCCATCGTTCAAGCTTCTTTTTCCAATGCGGAAAACACAATTATCGATTCGCTTTGCACCGCAGTCAGTGCCTTAATCCGCAGCTACACCCGCAGAGAATTGCTTCAAGCAAACCACAATGAACTTGTAAGTGGCATAGCCGAGGATGCGCTTTTCCTCAGGCAATATCCCATTTCAACAATCACCCGGGTCAGCCTGGTTGCAGGCGATCCGACTGTTGATGTGGGCGGCTACCGGGTTGATTCTACCCTTGGTTTACTACTGCGCACCTCAGGCACTTGGCTACTGGGCAAATCCAATTACCGGGTGGAATATCAAGCAGGGTACGCAGAATTGCCTAGCGATTTAATGGAAGCTTCTGCGCAATGGGTCGCTGCGCTTTTTTGGCAATCCAAAGATAACCCCGCATTCGCACCAGACCTTCCCACGCAAGCCATGAAAAAAATGCTCGCACCCTATAGGCGTATTCTCACCTAGAAAAGGAGAACCATGTTTTTACCTAACACCACCTGTGATTATTTCGATAATGGGCATCTGCCTGAAACCGATTCGCCCGACCTTGCAGCAGTTCCCATATTTCTCGATGGGGATTTCATGCGGGGTAACCTCGGCATCGATAAGCTTCGTTGGACCCATCTTTTAAAGGTTAAAGGCAATGGTGAAATCCTTGCAGGTGATTCCCCTGCCAACCGTATTTATGTACCCAACAAAGATGGTACCTGTTTCGAAATAGTTTTTGTTGAAGTACTCGAACGAGGCAAGGCGGCTTCTTTCAAGCGAGTTTACCTCGAGAGAAAATCCATCACCTGGCCTTCCGAACAATTATAAAGGCGCGCACATGAACACTCCCAACGCTTTTGCAGATCTTTTTCATACCGCAGTTCTGGGCAGCGATGAACCCGATGTTGCAAACATTCCCTGTCATATAAGTGGAAGCTTTATCAAAGGTGCGCAGCTTGATTATGAAAGACAGTTTAATGCGGTGCTCGAAATGCCCCTGGGTTTTGGGCTTCGAGATGCTTACAACTCAGGCGAACCGGTAAAACTGCAATTGGGCCCAGATGAAATTTATGCAGTGCTGTTTGTCGAACGAGATCGAAAGATTGCATCCCGAAATTTCCTTCGGGCCTACCTCGTCAAAGAATCTTCGCTTCAACTTTAAGTTTTTTCACACACACTTTTCTTCTAGGAGATGAACATGAATCTACTCTTCTTGTTATTGCTGAACCTCTCTGGCTTTTTTGCAGATTCCCAAATTGGTGGCAGAACCTCTCCCGATGGCGTTGAAGCCTTGGTTTGCGATCTTCCCGCACTTGAACACATGAAGAATACCGGCGGATCTGATGGCGCGGGACTTTGCGTTTTTACCTCTGTAGAACATTGCGCACGCTGGCAGAATGAAGAATCACTACGTGGGTTCCAACAGAAAATGCGCAAAGAACCAGGCGGCGGCTACCCAGAAAAACTCGACCGCATGATGGCTCGATACTGCCCTAACACCGCCTACCTCCAATACACGGGTGCAGATTCTTCCCTCCTTAAGCTTGCACTGCATACTGGCAGAATGCCCGCAGTCACCTATGGCTTCAGCCCTCGCTATGGCAATCGCATCGCCCATATGGTCAACCTCGTTCACTTCTCTGATCGCTGGGCCTGCATCCTCGATAATAATTTCCCGGGCGAAGATAAATACGAATGGATGAAGCCCGCTGAATTTGAAAGGCGCTGGACTTTAGGCAATGGCGGCTGGGCTGTTTTCCTTCTCAATCCGCCACCACCACCCGTCCCTACTCAACCCATCACCTATTCGCTTCAGAACCCAGTTAATCAAGAAGAACATTCCCTTGATTCCAAACTCGAAAACTTTGGCATCGAGCAAGAAAAGCTCGACCATGCAGAGCGCTATTGGCTAAACGGCTTAGCTCTTACCAACAAGCAAGCCTGTAAAATCTTGGGCAACGCTGCGGTGCTTCCCGATGATTCCAACTTGGGAAGAATCACCCTCATAGGAACCAAAGAAGCTTGCGCAATGGTGCAAAACGATCTTTCAAGCCATCCTTCCCTGCTTCCTTATAAGGGAAAATATTTATTGCAAAGCTACCTGCCCGAAGATTGGGCCGTGAAGAATGTTGGGTTTGATGTTTCTGGCTCGCCAAGGATTATTGTGCAGGAAGCGCCAAACGCAAAAGGCTCAGGGCGAGTACTGCATTCGCAAGCAAATTATATCGATGGGCCAGAAGGGCTTGCCAATGCGCTACGAAAAGCAGACCCCAATTACGACCCTAGCAAAGATGTTGATCTTAGAAAGCTTAATCCATTGCAACTACCCGACTGGGCAGGCAACTGGCTGGTATTTGCAATCGCACTACTATCGCTGATCGCAGGAAGATTTTCGCTGCCGGTACTCGGGTTGATCGCAGCATTCTTGAAAACTCTGGTGCCTGCAAAAAAAGATGCGCCCGATCTTGATTCCCTACTTGATCGACTACTCAAGAAATTGGAAGAACGAAAGTAGATGTAATCCTCTAAGCCCACCCACTGCGCTGGGTGGGGCTCTTTAATACGCTGTTCAACTTCATCACATCAACCTCAACCAGAAAACAACCAAGCCCACCCACTGCGCTGGGTGGGTCTACCTTTTACACTCGCATCATTCAAAAACAACAGACCCATGGAACGCAGTCCATGGGCTTTAAAACAAACATCAACCTAAATCAAATGCAGTGTTTTATTTCCGTGTCTTTTCTTCTGCTTCTTCCGTGTTTTTCCGTGTCATTCCGTGGCTAATGCTTCTGCCTTTTCTGCTTCCTTTTCATCTCCCCAAACCAGAAGGCAACATCATGAAGGCGATTTCTTTCAAGCAACCCTTAGCGCAAGCCTTGATCATGGGCACCTTATCCTTTGCTGTGCGTTCTTGGCGTACCGGCCATCGGGGCGAAATACTCATTCATGCAGCCCGCTGCCCATTACAGGAATTACGAAATCTATGCTCAAACGATTGGGTCCGCAGTCATCTCAAAGAATGGAACATCGCAACAGTTGAAGATCTGCCCATGAGCGCATTCCTAGGGAAAGCCGATCTAGAAGATTGCATTTCTCTGGAAGAATTCGATATTGCTAAAGAAGATTATCCGTTTGATATTCCAGATCGTGGCTGGGTCTGGATCTTTTCCAATCCCTGGAAGATGCTGCACCCCAAGATGCATCCGGGAAAACTAGGTGTGTTCGAAACATGATGATATGTCGGTGTTTAAAATCCCCGGCCAGTTCGACAGGCTCACTGACCGTAAAAAGCCCCCGGGCCCTGAGCTTGCCGAAGGGCGCCCCAACCGGCTTTTGTCATCCTCGCATATGCGGGGATCCATTCTTTGCAGC
>DBCB01000067.1:0-143 GCA_002303765.1 Planctomycetaceae bacterium UBA969 | reverse complement strand
CGGGAATGACGGGCGAGAGCCTCCGTAACCCGGGCCCTGAGCTTGCCGAAGGGCGCCCCGTCGCGCTTTTGTCATCCTCGCGTATGCGGGGATCCATTCTTGTTCTGTATTATTGCCTTCAAGCCCACCCACTGCGCTGGGTG
>DBCB01000008.1 GCA_002303765.1 Planctomycetaceae bacterium UBA969 | reverse complement strand
CAGAGCTGGTAAACAAGTTCGAGTTATTGGCTCTCATACTGGCCAAATTCTTAAAGTTGTAGGCAATGAAAAGGCTAATCTTATCGCCACAGGTGGTTCAGATAATTCCATTAAAACATGGAATGCTGAGTCTGGTGCAGCGGTAAAAACATTTGCAGGTTTAACAGATCAGGTTCTTTCTTTGGCATTTAATAAAGATGGTTCTTTAATTGCTGGTGGTGCTTGGAATGGTGAAGTTATTATTTGGAAAACTGCAGATGCTGTGGTACTCAAAAAAATTGCAATTTCTCCAGGTTTACAGACTGCAAGCAAGTAAGAAATTGGGTATGCTTTCTAATTTGAGAAGCTAATATATTGGAAGATGTTAATCGCTATCTAAATTTGGCAACCCTTGATCAATTCAAGAGTACCAAGGGTAAAATCAATTACTTTTCTTGGGGTCAGGGTCCGACTATTGTTTTTATACATGGTTTGGCCGATTCTAAAGATGCTTTTGTTTCTATTGCAAGTATTCTTTCACATAAATTTCGTTGCATCGGATTGGACATCCCTAAAGTAGTTTTGGGGAGTAGTACGAAAGATCAAACTTTATTAGACGCCTACACGGATTTCATCAAAGACTTTATCAAAATAAAAGTAAACTCCCCGGTGGTTCTTTTTGGATCATCATTTGGCTCCACATTATCAATAAATCTTGCATCACAAACGCCCGAATCTGTTTCAGGATTAATATTGCAAGGTGGCTTTGTGCATCGTCCACTTAATTTGGTTGAAAGGTGCTCTGCTTTTATTGCAAGCCTCTTTCCGTTTAATGGCGCTACTTTTCCATACCTTGAATTTGTTATGAAACATCAGCATTATCATGCATTTCATGGGAAACCATCTTATCGGTGGGAAAGATTGGTTAAAAGTGTAAGTAGTGCATATTTTAGCACCACAGGAAGGCTTGCAGCGGCTATTAATCAAATTGATTTAAGGCAAAAAGCTTCAGATTTTCAAAAACCTGTACTGTTAATTGATGGTGAAGTTGACCCTTTGATTGGCCCAAATATTCGGAAAACCCTCTACGAGGCATTCCCTCATGGCGAAAAAGTGGTGATTGAGGGCGGTGGGCATTTATTGCCTTACAGTCACCCTGAAGAAATTGCTGTTCATATGACTGCATTTTTAAATAAAGTTTTTCCCAGCGATCGGATATTATCAGCGTTGTAGTTCCATTTGGTTTATCAGTCTCTTACTCAGGAATTTCACATGGGACAGAAGATACATGTTATAGGAATTGGTAGCGATGGATTGTTTGGTCTGACTACCCTTGAAAGGGATATTCTGGTCGGGTGTGATATAATTTTTGGTTCGGAAAATGTGCTTCGCTTAGTGGAAAGCCTTAAAGGTGAAAAGCGAAAAAATGGCCCAGACCTTCAAGAATTATCTGAGTCTTTACAAAAGCTTGATGTTGGTAAAAAAGTTGCTCTTCTGGTAAGTGGTGACCCCTTGTTTTATGGCGTAGTGCGATATTTATCAGAAAAAATAGGTAAGGACCGCTTTGAAGTACACCCGCATGTAAGCAGCATGCAGATGGCTTTTGCCCGAGTTAAGGAAAGTTGGGATGATGCGTATCTTACGAGTTTACAAAATCAATCTTTGGATAAAGTAATTGAGAAAATCAGAGTGTCTGAAACTGTGGGGATATTTACCAACACGGTTGAAAACCCTGGTGAGATTGCAAAGAGATTGCTTGCCAGGGGGATAGATTACTTCAAAGTTTTTGTTTGTGAGAATTTAGGTGGTAAGGATGAGCGGGTCACCCAGGCAGAACTTTCTGAAATTGTAGATATGGATTTTGACCCACTCAATGTTCTTATTCTAAAACGCAAGCCGGGTCGCCCTGATATTCCTGCAACATCTTGTACTCCTAGGCTATTTGGGAACCCTGATGATATTTTTGCCCAGAGCAGGCCTAAAACAGGGCTACTCACTCAATCTGAAATCCGAGCCATTGCGCTTTCAAGGCTTTCCGTTAAACCAACCAGCGTTGTCTATGACATTGGAGCAGGCTCAGGGTCTGTTTCTATTGAAGCTGCACAACTTTGCTATTCGGGTATGGTCTATGCGATTGAGCAGGATGCCGCTGATTACCACTTGATTCTTGCCAATTCAGAAAAAATGGGCATTCGAAATATCAAGGCAATCCATGGCATTGCTCCCGAGGTTTTTCAGGGGTTACCAAGGCCAGATGCTATCTTTGTGGGTGGAATAGGTAAGGAAGTAACCGGGTTGCTGGATGCAGCTTTTGAGACCTTAGTTCCTCAAGGGCGAATGGTGGTTAATGTTGGTTCTGTCGAAAACCTGTATGTTTGTGTGAATACAATGCGAAAAATTGACCCAGAGTTCGAAGTTCTAATGGTTCAGATATCTCGGGGCTTAAATCAATATGGGTCTTTACGGTTTGAGGCGATTAACCCCTCTTATTTGCTTACGGCAGTCAAACATTGATTTAATTTAGGTTTATTTACCGACCCATTGAACATGAACTTTTCTAGTCCGTGGGCCATCAAATTCGCATAAAAAGATGCCCTGCCATTGTCCAAGAATAATTTTACCGTCTTCCACGATTACATGGGAAGAATTCCCAAAAAGGCCCGTTTTAATATGACTATCGCTGTTGCCTTCCCCGTGTAAGAATTTAGTCATGTTTTTTGGGATTGATTTCTCAAGCCAATGAAGGGTGTCATGAATAACATCCGGATCCCAGCATTCGTTGATTGTTAGCCCTGCTGTGGTATGAGGGCAGAAAATTACCCCGATTCCCGACTTGATTTTGCTTTCACCAAGGCTTGTTTCCACCATGCGGGTTATATTTACAAATTCACAACGGCTTTTGGTTGAAATCTCAATCGTATCCATCTTCTTGGCCTCGCATTTTTACTGCTAGAAATGATAATATTATTTATCTTATGGCTTTTCTATATTTGACTCGAGGCCTTGCATGATTGCAAAAATTAAAGCCCTTTGCTTTGTTGTTTTGACTGTTGTATCTGTTTCAAATGGAAACAGCCTCAATGCCCAAAACTCAACCTTGCCCGAACCGATTCTCGCCGTTCTTAATAAAGCTATTGAAGCCCATGGCGGGTATACTAAGCTTTCAACACATAGGGCCGATCGTGTGAAAATGAAGGGCGCAATTCAATTTGCAGGAGTGGACGCCACATTCAAAGGTGAAACAACGGTTCAACTACCAGATCAGATGAAAACTATTCAAGAAATTACGGTTAAAGGTAAATCTTTTAATGTGATTCAGGTGTTAGACAAAGATAAGGTTTTGGTTAATTTAAATGGGCAGCCTCAAAAAGCTGAAGAACCCGTAGCTATCCAAATTAAAGAAACCATGCGCCTAGCGAAGATCATCAGGCTTGTTCCCTTGCTGACAGGTAAAGAATTTGAAGTTACGGATCTTGGCTTAATTAAAGCAGGTGAGTTGAACCTTCATGGAATCAAAGTGAAAGAGGTGTCCAAACCTGATATTCTTTTATTCTTTGATCGGCAAACAGGTTTCTTGGTGAAAACCGAGCAAATTCGAGAATTTGAAAATAAGAAAGTAGTGCAAGAAGATTATTTTTCAGACTTCAGAGACCTCGGCGGCTTTAAAAGACCTGTTAAAATCCAGTCTTTTAGAAATGGGAAAAAAATTCTCGATGCAGAACTCGTTGAAGTCAGATATTTTGAAAACCTGCCTTCCTCAGACTTTAAACCATAACGCAATAATCAAACAGCAGAAGGTATTATGAAGCCGGGAAATTACTATGTGCGAAAACAAGATGCAGGCATCCAGCTTTTAGCTTGGCTGAAAGTTTCGCTTAAACTTGACGGTGGATCTTGCAACCAGTTGATAGCTGCGGGTTGTATTTTTATTGATAAAAAACAGGTGAGAGACCCTAAATTGCAACTTAAGGGCGGAGCCAGGGTGTTCTTAAAGCCCTCACATAAACCTTTAAAAACCAATCAAAAAAAAGCAGAAGCTCGCGTAGTTATTGCTATGCCAGAAATTATTTACTTTGATGACGATATAGCCATTGTTGAGAAACCCAGTGGCCTTACTACGGTACATCATGCCCAGGATAAAAAGGAATTTTCAGAGAGAGATCGCAAGTTTATGCCTTCTACTCTGCAAGATATCCTGCCCGATATTCTTTCAGTTCATACCAAAAAAAAGGTGCCCTATGTCCGTGCAGTTCATCGTTTGGATAAAGAAACCAGTGGCGTTTTAGTCTTTTCTTTAAATAAAAAAGCTGAAAGTTCCCTTGGGAAGCAGATGCGAGAGAAAAAATTTACCAGGCGCTATATCGCTTTGGTTCGTGGGCAGATCGAAAATCAAGAAATTCGTTCTATACTCGTTCGCGATAGAGGTGATGGTCGTCGGGGCAGCTCTGTAAAAGATCCGGATGGGGAGTTGGCTGTAACCCATGTAAAGAAGATAGAATCACTTGGGGATATTTCTGTTGTTGAGTGTGAATTGGAAACAGGAAGAACGCATCAAGTGCGAATTCATTTGGGGGAGGCAAATGCTCCCCTATGTGGTGAAAAGATTTATGATAGGCCATTAAACGGCCGACCAAAGCCAGATCCTAGTGGAATCGATCGAATAGCATTACATGCTTGTTATTTAAGTTTTGAGCACCCTACGAGTGGTAAAATTGTGAGTTGGAAAAGTTCAATTCCGCACGATATGCAAGGGGTTATTGAAAAGTTGAGAGAAGAAAAAAATAAAGCCCCGGAATAATCCAGGGCTTTGTTTTTTGAATTACTTTTATTAAGGCTTTGGTGCTGGGGCTGGGCTTGGAGTAACGGTAGGAGCTGCTTTGACTGAAATAGGATTTACATCCATAGTTTCAACACCAGTTTCCTGAGTTTGCTCTAGCTCAATCTTGGTTTTTTGCCCGCCGATATCCACGGTAAGATCACCAGTAATCTTAAGGCTCATACTTGAACGATCAATTCTGCCCTTTGCAGCATCAAACAAAATAAGTCCGTTTGATGATGCTGTTTTGATATTTGCAGAATCAATTTTGAAAGGTAATCCGCCTGCATTGCTGGTAACAGGTTTGGTATAAACCAAATCTGCCTTAACAGATATCTTGTCCATCTTCTTTTCGTCTTGGCCTTCATAGGTGTAGGTATAGGAATTGTCGTACTTTCCGATTGGCCCCATATCAAGGGATGTTGTACGCTTCCAAGTGCCTTTTTCCTTGTCGCCTTTTGTGACTTCAATATTGGGAATTGCGCCAAAAGTAGGTTCAGCCATTTCTACCATGGTTTTTTCGCTAAGAATCTTGTCAAGCAAAGGTTGCATTTGTGGGTTAGAATTAACCAATTTTTTGACAAATTCTTCTCGGCCAGCAATCTTAGTGACTTTCATGTCTTTGGTGTTGATGGTAACTAAAAATTCAGTTCCTACCAAGGCTTTGAAGAAATCAGACAAAGGTGTTGTTGATGCAGATTCTTTAGTTGAATCATGCTGAACTTTGGTTCCACCAATATCAATGTTCAGGATTACGCCTTCAATCTTTTGCTTAAGTTCCCAATTGTCTCCGTCTTGCTTGACGGGAGTCCAACTGAAAAAAAATGTTTGGTTTTGTTCTTGATTGATATCTGTACCAGTCACCTTCATCTTTTGGACGGTTTTGGTAACCACCTTTTGATAAAAGGTTTTTTCCTTTTCAAATTTCCATTTGATTGTTGATTTTTCTTGGGCCCCTAACGAAGGGATAACCAAAGCAACAAAAACAATTCCAAATAACCATCTCACGCTCGACATCGAGAATCCTCCAAAAAGTAAGAACCTAATCCACTAAAATCATATTCGTGGAAGTATATATACAGTATTCTCTTCTACAGCAAAATATCATACAAGAAATTCTATGGTTTTTGAATATTTCTGGTAAAAATTTGGAATAACTTAAAGGACCTGAATATGAACCTCTTAACCACGCTTTCAAATTCATTGATGCAGGGCTTTTTTCCAAAGGGCTGGGATTTAGCCAAAATAGATGGTTTGGCAGAGGTATCTGGTGTTGAATTGCATGCCAAAAAGAGCTGGTGGAACCCCGATTTTAATCTGGTTTCATGTCAAAATCTTGCGGATTTTGATGTTTTTATGGGACATGAAATTGCTCTAGAAATATCTAATGCACGAAAAAATGGACGTGATCTTGCTATGATTCTGCCCGTAGGCCCCATGGGAATGTACCGCTGGGCTGTTTACTTTTTAAGCCAATGGAATGTGGATTGCTCGCATGTTCATGGGTTTAACATGGACGAATGGTCGGATGCAGAAGGAAATACGCTGCCTTCTGATAATTCCGGGGCATTTCAGTTTGCAATGGAAAAAGCGTTTTATGGCCCTTTAGGGCACCTTACTGTTCCAAAAAATCAGCGAAACTTTGCATTAAAAAATAACCTCCCATCCTATGCCGAAAAAATAAAGGCTTTAAAAACCAAGGGGGCAAAACTTATTACGGTTTTTGGAATAGGCAGGGTTTGTCATATTGCGTTTTGGGAACCACATTTCGCATCTGAATTTGATTCGGTTGAACAGTGGAAGTTGCAAACTCACCGTTTAGGGGCAAAACTTCACCCTTTAACCATTGAACAAAATGCTTTGACCAGCTTTAAAAGTAGAACGACCTTAGTTCCAGCATTTGCCAACACGATTGGACCAGGATTGTTTTTGCAGTCAGATAGTATCATTGGGGGTTGTGATGGAACTTTTGGCCGGGGAATGCAATGGCAGGGCCTTTCATTACGCATGAGTTTGCTGCATGAACCAACACCATGGATACCAAGTTCGTTTATGCCCACTTTGCCGGGGAAGTTGTTTTATTTAAGTGAATTATCAGAGCCCTTGATTGCTGATTGCAATTAAATTGTTTTTAGAGCATTAAGAATAACTTGAACTGCAATGTCGATTTCATCGTTATTCAGGGTTCGTAAATCTAAAACAATTTTGTCATCTTTTATTCGAGTAAATAGCGAAGGTTGAGAGGTTCTCAGCTTTTGTGATAAGGCTTGTGTATCAAGATGTGGAGATGAAAAGTCAACAACCCAAGTAGGCATTTGCTGATCTGGTAAAGTTCCGCCCCCTGCAAACCCTTCGCTTATTTTTGCCTGAATCTTATCGCAACAACCGATTTGTTTTAATTTGGATTCTAATTGAAGAGCCTTTTCGTGTAGTTCATCCATTGAAATGGAAAGCATTTTTAAGGTTGGAATTTTTTGGCTTACCGTGCTTGAATTAAGGTGAAGCAATAAGGTTTGTTCGAGTGCTGCGAGGTTCATTTTGTCGAGCCTAAAGGCCCGCATCAGAGGGTCGCTCTCGATTTTATTAATCCATTCTTTTTTGCCTGCGATAATACCAGCTTGGGGCCCGCCTAGCAGTTTATCCCCGCTGAATAGAGTCAAATCCGCACCAAGTGCCATACTGGTAACAGGGTTTGGTTCTTCACCAAAACCTTTGCAGTTAAGCGGTACTACCGCTCCGCTGCCAGCATCATCAATTACAGGTATATTGTGCTTTTTTCCCAGCGCAATTAGCTCTTCAATTGTTACAGATTCAGTGAAGCCATTGATTTTGTAATTGCTGGTATGCACCCTTAACAAAGCGCCGGTGTTCGCCCCGATTGCAGCTTCGTAATCTTTGATCCGAGTGATATTAGTGGAACCAACTTCCTTCATGATAGCGTTGCTGACTTTCATGATTTCAGGAAGCCGGAAACTGCCACCGATTTCAATTAATTGGCCCCGGGAAATAATTACTTCCTTGTTTTCAGCAACAGCTTTTAAAACAATGATAGTTGCAGCTGCGCAATTATTAACAACCGTGGCTGATTCGCATTTAAGCAGCTTGCAAATCCATTCTCTTACAGAATCCTGCCTGGATGATCGCTTTCCCGTTTCAATATCTACTTCAAGATTGATATAGCCAGCCGCAGCCATGTATGCAGCCTTGGCTGCTTCCTCTGCCATAGGCGAGCGACCAAGATTGGTATGTAAAACAATGCCGGTTGCATTAATTACTTTTCTAAGTTTTGGTTTATAATGCGTAGCCAGTCGATTGCTAACTTCTATCCCAATGGATTCAGGCGAAGTCTCTAGATTTTGATTGCTATCTTTGCTTAATAAACTTCGAAGTTCATCAAGATAATGCCTGATTTCTGCAACAACATTTTCTTGGCCAAGAGAAGGAATAAGCTCTTGGATGGCAGTTGTTTTAAGAATAACATGTACTGCTGGTAAGCTTCGGAGGTTTTTATTGGTCATGATCTAAGTTTTCTTGCTGGCTATTTAGCTGCTTTAAGGGAAGGAACCTTAGGTCGCCTTCCCTTCTTGTTGTTCCGATCTTATCGAGATGTTCACAGAAAGGCACAGCATATTTTCGTGAAGTTTTTAACAAATCTCGTATTTCCGCAACAGTCAAACCTTTTCCATTTTCAAGCGCGTTTGAAACTGTGCATCGCATTTCATGTTCGACCTCGTATTCGAGGTATAGATTGTCTTGTAGGAATACTAATTTTCCTTCGAGAACGCAAAGGTTGAAAAGTTCTTGCAATTGAATTTTTTGCCCTCCAAGGTGATTGATGAAGTCTTCCATGGTTGGCGGAGCGAACTTTGCTTCTTGATAAGCGGTGTGGATTTTCTCGAGTAGTTTTCTTTGATTGTTTGATAACTTTGGTTTGAAAGCAGTTAGCCCAATCCGCCTTTTGTTTCCAGTCAAGATTTTTTGCTCGATCATCTGGTCAATCAAATCCTGAACTAATTGGTCGTCGCCCACATAGGCTAATTCCATGGTGATGTGTTGGCGTTCATGTGTAGATAATAACGGGCTTTCTAAATGGAGAGATTCAAGTATTGTGACGGTTTTTGTTTTTAAATCAGTGATCAATTGCTTGTCTATAAGCTTTTTTTTGCCTGTGGATATGTTAATTTCAAATAACACTCCATCTGCCAATCCAACTTTTAATTGTTCTTTGATGGCGCTTGAATCAATACCGGTGAACAGAGGCAATGATTCTTCATTGATGCCTTTAAAACCTGCAAACCATGCCGCCGCTTTTAATTTTGCGATATCTGTTCCTGAGGCAAGATTATTTAGCATTTCAATGGAGTGCGAATGTCTCCTGCGAATTTTTCCTGCAAAGGGTTGAATGATGTTTCCGCCACCAAGTGTTGCCGTGGCTGAACTATTACGGATCACAAAGGGTTGTCCCCAAGAACCTGTTACTGGTTCTTTTAAAAACAACTGAGCAAGGCCAGGTTTTCCTGGTGCAATAGTATCATCTTCCAAGATGGATAAGGTTCCAAGGATTTCAGAAGTTCCCAGATGCAATCTGACAGGCAATCGGTGCTTTAATGGCTTTTTTCTATCCTTGGCACAATGCAGTAAGACGGAAATAATTTTCGCTGGGAACAAAGATCCAGGCGTGGCAAGTTCTTGTCCCCTCTCTACTTCATGATGGTCGATTCCAGCCAAATTGATTGCGCAACGCTGACCCTCTGAGGATACTTTGACATTTTTTGCGTGTGATTGCAAAGAACGAACTCGGACCAATTTTTTTTGCGGGAAAAGTTCTAACTCATCCCCTTCATTCACTATGCCTGAATATACCGTTCCCGTTACAACTGCACCGTAGCCGTGAATTGCAAAGGATCGATCGATTGGCAGACGGAAAAATTGCTGCGTTTTTTTTGCTTCAATACCAGAGCAAATCGCAGCAATTTTGTTTTTAAGTTCTGTTATTCCCTTTCCAGTAATAGCTGATGTTTTAATTATCGGAGCGTTTTCAAATAATGACCCCTCGAGCAGTTCGCGGATTTCCATTTCCACGACCTCGAGCGTGTCTGAATCACCAAGATCACATTTGGTCAAAGCTACAATCGCATGTTTGATTTTTAAAAATTTAAGTATTTCTAAATGCTCTCTTGTTTGAGGCATTACGGAATCGTCTGCTGCAATAATAATAAGAGCGATATCAAAGCCAGTGGCCCCAGCAAGCATATTCTTGATGAATTTTTCGTGCCCAGGAACATCTACAATTCCAATTCGAAAACCTGGCAAATCAAGATTTGCAAAGCCCAGATCAATGGTAATGCCCCGAGCTTTTTCTTCAGGTAATCGATCGCAATCAACCCCTGTAAGTGCTTTTACAAGGCTTGTTTTTCCATGGTCAATATGGCCTGCTGTCCCAAGAATTAGATCTCTCTTTAGCATCCTTTTCCTTAAACTTACTGTTTTAGACTAGCTAGATACTCGACTAAATCTCTGAGTTCTTGCTTGCTTAATTGTTTGTAAAGGTCAGCAGGCATTGCAGACTTGCCTATTTTCTTTTCTTCGATGTCAACTTTTTTTACAGTCATCAATTTTCCTTCGAAATCCATTAAGACAATTTCATTAGGCTTGTCCTGTTTTAAAATGCCGGTCACTGTTTTGCCATTCGATAGCACGATGATTAATGATTCAAAGCCTTTAGCTATGTTTTTTTCGGGCAAAATAATCGATTCAAGCAGGTAGTCGCGTTTTTGTTTGCTACCTATTCCGTTAAGTTCTGGGCCAACATCTCCCCCCTGCCCTTCAAGTTTATGGCATCTAAGACATGCAACGGCAATTTTTTGGAAGAAAACATTTTTCCCTGCTTCTTTGTCTCCCCCTTCAAGTGCAAAAGCCATTGGATTTGGTTTGGTTATATCTTCTTGAATTAAGGATTTGGAATCTTCAACGCCTGCTTTTAAACCCGCCTCACCAATTTCAAGCATAATGCCAGGTGGGGTTTTTCCTGATATTGCTTCTTGCACCAAACTTTTTAGCTTGCTCTTTGATAAGGGGCTTTTGGATTCTCCAAGAATTCCAATAAGAGCTTGTTGTTCTTTTAATGAACCCTTTTTAAGGATCGTATCTGCAGTATTTTCAGCGTAGGTTGGTTCTAGCTTGGAATAAACACGTATGGCCTCAGCCCGCACTAGATCTGAAGAATCGATCAAAGCCGTTTCAGCAAGAGATTTTATTTCTGGGGCCTTCAAGGAAGTAAGGGCTTTAAGTGAATCAGCTCTGAATTTTCCATCAAGAGAATTGTTTTTTAGTGATGCGATCAATTCCGGAATAATCTCATTTATTTTAAGAGATGCTGCCACTCGGATTGCTTCTTTACTAATTTTTGTTTCTGCACCAAGAAGCGCGGGCAGATTCGTTTTTAATGCAATGATTGCGTCGGCTTTATTTGCAGCCTGTGTCGGTCTAGCTAAGCCTGTAACGAAATCTCTTTTAGCCTCATCCCCCCATTTTTCAAGATGCTCCAAGGCTTCCATTCGTATTTCAACAGGGGTTTGCGGGCTAGCGGCTAGCTTTGCGATTTCTAAAGCGTTTTGATTTGTTCCAATTCTTCGATTTGCAGCCAGAACTCTTCGCAGGTTATGTGTTGTTTTTGTATTACCAACGGTAATCGTTTTTGCTAAATCATTTAGGGATGTTGTAATCGGGATGTCGTAGATTGCTCGGGCTGCTTCGTCTGCTATTTCTTGATTTGTATCAGTTAGGAAGTTACTTATTTCTTCACTCTCAAGCTGCCTTAATGCAAGAGTTGCCCCCATCCGAATTCCAATAGAACTGTTTTTTGAATATCCTGCTAATGCTTTGGCGTCGTTGATCGCTGCAAGTGCAACTACACAACCATGGCGAATGTAAACATCTTTGTTCTGGTTTTTATCAAGCAGATCAATTAGCCCTAGTAGATTTTCAATTGAAGGCAGTTTTACCAATGCTTGGGAAGCAAAAAATTGTACTCGGGGTTCCGAATCATTTAGCATTGCAAGCAGAGGCTTGCGGGCATCTTTTGCACGAAGTTCGCCTAGCACTTTTGCGGATTGAGCTCGAATTTCAGGGTCTTTATCTTCAAGCAAAGGCAATAGCACCGGGATCACGGAAGCTACGTCTTTCCTGCCAATTTGGCCAAGGCCCCAGATGGCATGCATTCTGGAAAATAGTGAGCTTTCGCCTTTGGCGACCGAAGCAAATTTAGTTATGGAGCTTGAGCCTTTTGCAGCAAGTGCAAATTGTGATTCCCTACGAACTCGAAGGTCTACATGTTCAAGTAACTTTACCAGTTCGTTATCAGAACGATTTTCAAAACCTTCACTCAGTAATGTTTTGACTTCTTTCGTAATAGTGCTTGAAGATTCTTTTTCATCTGAAAGTTTGTAGATTCGGCCTTTGCCTGGTTTGTTCCAGCCATTGACCCAATCTGAAACATACATGCTGCCATCGGGGCCAAAATCAACATCAGTTGCAAGGATCGACCAGAGGAATTGTTTAGGATTTTGCATGGAAAATCCAGCACCGTCCTTTTTAAAGGAAAAGGACCAGATGCCACTATTGGCAGGGGCGCCTCTGAAGTCGCAAAGGAAAAAGTGGTTGTCGTATTCTTTTGAGAATCCAGTACCAGGGTAGTAAACTAGGCCTGAGGGGCCTGAGCTCATGTTGATCATAGGAGGAATAATGTAGTTTGGTTGGCCTTGAAAGCGAGGCTTCCAAAGGCCTTCAGAGTTCCATGGGCCTCGGGCATTTGGTTTTTCAATGAATTGGTAACCAAATCTCCAGCCGCTGTCTCCGCCTTCAACTAAATAAGTAGCTCGAGCCTGATCGCCCCCATCTGAATTATTGTCGACCGTGAATAAGTTTCCATAAGCATCAAATGCCAGTTCCTGCGGATTTCTAAGGCCTTTGTAAAACACTTCGAGGTTTGATCCATCTTG
>DBCB01000157.1 GCA_002303765.1 Planctomycetaceae bacterium UBA969 | reverse complement strand
ACGCCCGAGAAGGCCAAAGCCGAGATGGAAAAGTTGATCAAAGAGAAGACGGGCAAAGGTTATGTTGAAGTTGGTGGTAAAGCGGTTAAAGCTGCTAAGCCTGCCGCAGGGAAGAAGACTAAAGTAGGAGATATAGGTGAAGGATTAAGCAAAGCGGAAAAGAAGGCGAAAGCGGAAAAGGTGTTGGCGATGTTTGCGGGTGGCCAATGGGAATTGGCACGGGGGATATTGGAAGCAGCGAATGATGAACCCTGGTTGTTTGAAGAATTACTAAAAGGTTGCAAGATTGAAGATGGAAAGATTAAACATTCTATTATCTTTAAAAAACACTTTAAAAGCACATACAGTTATAAAAGATTTCACGACTATGGTAATGCTGATATGGTAATTCTTGGTGTATTGCTTGAATCTCCCACAAAAATTAAGAAGCTTTTAAAATTAGATACAAATCAAGTTAAATCTGTTCAATGTAATCCAGGTCAAGAAAGTTTGGGGTATTTCGCCCATATCCATGAAGAGTTTTCGAAAATCCATGATTGGCATATAGAGCCTGAGGATGATTTATTTGAAATAAAAAGCCTAAGTGATTCTGCTGCAAAATTTTTAAGCCAAAGGTGGGACATGGAAAGTGTCGGTTTCGACAATTTGGCTAATCTAAGTGATAAGGCGATCAACTATTTGTGTACTGCGTGTCCAGAATACTTAGATCTCCCAGCTTTGAAAAGCTTAAGTGGGGCTGCAGCAAAGTCGTTCGTTAATTTGTTGGAACGTGGCGCTATTCGGATTAGTTTAGATGGTTTAGAAAGCATTAGTGATGAGGCTGTAAAATTCCTTAGTAAGGGGTGTTATTACTGGGAAGAAGATGTTTTCGATATATTTGATGATGGTGGTGATGGCTTAGATATTCCCAAAAAGCTCCAAAAGATAGTCGAGGAATTTAAAGAAAAACAGCCCAAGAAAAAATAGTTAAGTTATGCCAAGATTATTTATTCCTGCAATCTCATTCTTAAAGCACAGCGTTGTTAAAATAAAACCCAGAAAACATAAGGCCCAACTATGCAAGACCTTAAAGATGGCGAATCAACCGAGATGCAAGGCTCGGGCGTTAAACCCTACACTTTAAAAAACACGGGTGGCGTTTACTCATGCAGTTGCCCAGCCTGGCGAAACCAATCTCTTGCCATCGAACGCCGTACCTGTAAGCATCTTATCAAACTGCGGGGCGCAGAGGTTGAAAAAGCCCGCACCCAAAACGCCACTAATGCACAAACTGAGTCCAATGATGCGGATGAAACCAAGGAAGCTGGCACTGCGGAAGATAACAAAAAGGGCCCGCCACTTCTTCTTGCTCATTCCTGGGATAACTTTGTCGATCCTACCAACTGGTTGATGAGCGAAAAGTTAGATGGCGTTCGTGCCTACTGGGATGGCACGCAACTTTTAAGCCGGCTTGGCTCAAAGCTTCATGCCCCGGACTGGTTTACCAAGGGCCTGCCATGCGAACCTCTGGATGGTGAACTTTGGTTAGGCAGGAAGATGTTTCAAAAGACTGTAAGCATTGTGCGCAGGCAGGATAAAAGCGATCACTGGCAGGAAATTCGCCTGCGTGTTTTTGATGCCCCAGAGTCCGCAGGTGGATTTGAAAAACGATTAGCTTTCATCACTAGTTTCCTAAATTCAGCAAAGCTTAAATATATCGAACTGCATGAACATGAACCTTGTAAGGGGATTGATCATCTAAAAGAAGAACTAGCTCGCATCGAAGGGTTGGGTGGTGAAGGCTTGATGCTAAGGCAGCCTAGCTCGCTTTATGAAGTGGGTCGTTCCACAACGCTTCTTAAGGTAAAAACTTTTCATGATGCTGAGGCCGAGGTGGTGGGACATCAGCCCGGCAAAGGCAAGCACAAGGGGAAGCTTGGCGCACTTCTAATGAAGCTTGAAGATGGCACAAGTTTTTCCTTGGGAACGGGTTTCTCGGATAGAGAGCGGGAGAATCCACCAGCGATCGGCTGCAAGGTGACTTTCCGTTATCAGGAATTGACCGATGGTGGCGTACCTAGATTTCCTTCGTTTGTAAGGGTTTACGATGATATTGATCAAAAGCCCACGAAAGGCAAACGAGGCAAATAGTAGGAGCTGGAAAAGCAGAAGACTAGCCACGGAATGACACGGAAGGAAGATCAGGCAGAAGTAGAAGATTGGCAGTAATTGATAAGTGTTTTCAAAGCCCATGGACTGAGTTCCATGGGTCGGTTTTGCTTTTAAAACAGTCGAGTAAAGATTTATTCTTAGTCAGAAAAAGGTTTAAATTAATAATGACAGTTTTCTTGTTGCCCTTTGGAGAAACAACCATGCGCAGGTTTGAATTTAGTGATAGTACCTCAAATAAGTTTTGGGAAGTTGATGTAAAGGGTAAAACCCTGAATGTAATCTTTGGGAAAATTGGAACAAAGGGTCAAAGTAAGCCGAAGGATTTTGCCACGCCCGAGAAAGCCAAAGCCGAGATGGAAAAGTTGATCAAAGAAAAGACGGGCAAAGGGTATGTGGAAGTTGGTGGCAAAGCCGTTAAAGCAATAAAGCCAGTAGCAAAGTCAGCCGCAGAGAAGAAGACTAGTGCAGGAGGAATGGGTGAAGAGTTGAGTAAAGCGGAAAAGAAGGCGAAGGCTGAAGAGGTGATATTGTTGTTTGCGGATGGCCAATGGGATTTGGCCCACGATATATTGGAAGCAGCGAAGAAAGAGGTTTGGTTGTTTGAGCAATTGCTGGAAGGTTGCAAGATTGAAAATGGTGAAGCGATTCCATCAAACACAATAGATAAATTGTTTAAAATTGGCGATTGAAATAATCCAGTTCTTGCAATGCTGAATATTATTTATTGCATTCCTGATAAAGCTAAAATACTTAAATTATTCAATTTTGAAAAGTTGAAAAAAGATTTGGACCTTGAAGGCTTGAAAAGTCTGAGCGATGGAGCTGCAAAAGCATTGAGCAAATACAAGGGGAAATTGAATCTTGGCTGTTTGGAAAGCTTGCCTGATTCTCCTGGGCATATTGCTTTGGTCAGAAAATTGGTAAACTTAAATGAAATTTTGGACCTTCAATATTTGACAAGTCTAAGTGATGCAGCAGCAGAAGTTTTGAGCAATCATGAGGGCGAATTATATCTTAGAGGTTTGAAAAGTTTGAGTGATATAGCAGCAGAAGCTTTGAGTAATCACCAAGGGGGATTGTTATGTCTAGATGGTTTAACAAGCCTAAGTGATGCTGCTGCGGAGGCATTTGGTAAGCACGTGGGGGTATTGCTTCTAGATGGTTTGAAAAGCCTGAGTGATGCTGCTGTAGAAGCATTGAGATATCATGAGGGAGCTTTGGTTCTTGATGATTTGATAAGCCTAAGTGATGCCGCTTATGAAGCATTGAGTGAGCGCGAGGGTAGATGGGGGCGTTAGTGATTTTAAAAGCCTGAGTGATGTTGCTACCAAAGCTTTGAGCAAGCACAGATGTGGATTCTCTCTTTGTGGTTCGTTAAGCAGAAAGTCGAAAAGTAGAAAAAGCAAGGCGGGTGAAAATGATCAATACCGTCGAATCACTTTTTGAGCCTGGGTTACAAAAAGCGATAAGCAGTGTATGCGATTACTTGAATAGTATTTCTGATTACTTGAGTACCCAAACACGGGATGAGTTGCTGGGGCCTGAACTTGTGCATTTTGCCAAGGGCGGCCCTGAAGTACCACTGATAACCCTGGCTTTCTATGCAGATGCATTGCGCGTTGTTTACGATGCGTTGATTGAGAATCGAAAAATCACAGGCAAAGAAATTTACCAACCAGAATCCTTCTTTGCAAAAGTAGCAAATAAATATAGCAAGGTGCTTAGCAACTATGCGCCGTTTGAATCGTTGCCGGTTTCAGGCATCGTTTCGTTTTTGAATCAGTATCGATTTGATACGGGCGTGTTTGGTTACTTACATACATCAAGCAAGTGGTCGGGGCTACTTCTGTGCAGAAATTTAGCAAGGAATTTAGGAGATTCATCAGCCCTAGATGCATTTTGCGAAACCTTGATCAACGGTGCCAAAGAATTGTTTTTGGCAAACGGTGTTGAGGAAAAGGAAGAGTTCTATTTGGAAAAACTTGAGGAAACACTTCATGGGAAAATCCCTATACCTAGACCCGGCCAAATTATCTGCGAGATGGATTCTAATTTGTCTGCGCTAATTTCCGCAGATTCTAAAGATTTTGAAGCAAGCTCAGATCGCAAAGTATGGATAAGTAATAATTGTCGGCAAATAAAATCTTGGCAGAAGGCTGCTCAGGCGAATGATCCACGAGGTCAGTATTTTTTAGGTTTATGTTACGCCTTTGGATACAACCTAAAACAAAATTATAACGATGCATTCCGGTGGTACCGCCTTGCTGCAGACCAGGGGTATGCAAATGCGCAAAACCAGCTTGGCGATTGTTATGACACCGGAGAAGGTGTTGCAGAAGATAAACAGCAGGCAGCCAAATGGTATTTCTTAGCTGCCGAACAGGGCCATGCAAGTGCACAAAACCAGTTTGGCTCTTGCTATTACAACGGAGTAGGAATTGCAGAAAATAAAGCTGAAGCATGCAAATGGTACCGGAAGTCTGCCGAGCAGGGCCATGCGGATGCCCAGGTAAATCTTGGTTGGTGTTATGATTACGGCGCAGGAGTTGCAGAAGATAAAGCGGA
>DBCB01000371.1:3430-17158 GCA_002303765.1 Planctomycetaceae bacterium UBA969 | reverse complement strand
AAGGAAGAGTATTTTTTCGGGATTAAAGGAGTTTCGAATCCAATGGTAGAGGAAAAAGTCGTGCAATTCATAAGGGCCAACACTGGCTTCGGTGGATTGGATTTCTTGATCGTTTTCGCCTAAAGGCAGTAATTCAGGCGAAATCACGGTTTGGGCGATATCTAAAAGAATGCTGCGGATCGGTTCTTCATAAGAGTTGTTAGCAACCCATTGCACCAAAAACTTGACTAGAGTTTTTGGAATGGAGCTATTGGGGTTATACATGCTCATGTGATCTGCGTTGAAAGTGCACCACCCCAAAGCAAGTTCTGATAAATCTCCCGTGCCAATTACGAAACCCCGGTTCATTAAAAGGGAGGTGCGCCTTCGAGCTTGAATGTTTTCGAAAACCAGATCATTCTTTTTGACTAAGGGAACTTTTTTTAGCAAACCAATGAAGGTGTTTAAATCGAGAGCGTTGATTTCAATCTCGAAGGGTTTGTGATTCAGGGCTTTCATTTCTTCAAAACAAAGGGGCCTGATATCGATTTCGTCAAAAGAAACGCCCAGTGCTGTCATCAGCTTTTTTGCGTTTTCAAGGGTACGCGAGGTGGTACCAAATCCTGGCATGGTCAGTGCTTTGAAATTTGAAAAGGGCCGATTTATTTTTTCGAGAGTTTTACAAATGACCATCAAAGCCAAAGTGGAATCCAAACCGCCAGATACTCCAAGAGTTATCGGTGTATTGCCGATGCTTTCAAGTCGTTTTGCTAATCCTGCAACTTGGATTTGAAAGATTTCATCGCAGCGATCTTTTAGTTCAATCGAGTTAGCAGGCACAAAGGGGTGCGGGATGATTTCTCTGAGTAATTTGGAAGATGGAACAGACCGGTCAATAATTCCCGCCTTATCAAGTTGGAATCCAATCTTGCGAAAGCTTTTATTATTGTCGTGGGAGTTATCCGCCCAAGTGCCAGTACTCCTTCTATTGTTCATGATTCGTTCCAGATCAACATCTGCAATCAGATGGCTATCTTCACGATTAAACCGAGTGTTTTCAGCTATAAGTTGGCCGTTTTCAGCAATAATACAATGCCCGCCAAAAACTAAATCGGTGCTTGATTCGTGAACTCCGCTTGATGCATAAGCATAAACAGCCATGGTTCGGGCAGATTGCCCGAGGATCAGATTTTTTCGATAAGGCGCTTTGCCAACGATATCGTTGCTTGCCGAAAGGTTGGTTAAAAGTGTTGCACCAGCAAGCGATTGAAACGAGCTCGGGGGAATGGGGACCCAAAGATCTTCGCAGATTTCAACACCGAGGATAAGTTCGGGGAAATCTTCAGCAGCAAATAAAAGATCCGCGCCAATGGGGATGGATTGCCCGAACAAAAGTACTTCTGCGGAGCGCAGATTTATAGCCGGTGAGAAGTAGCGTCTTTCGTAAAATTCTTTGTAGGTGGGAAGGTAAGATTTAGGAACAATGCCAAGAACTTTTCCTTTGTGAATAACGATTGCGCAATTAAACAACTGGGAATCAACAGAGATGGGGGCACCTATAAGAACCAAGCCGTCAAACACTTTTTTAGTTGCTTCGATTACCGAGAGGATTGCAGAGTTGGATTTTTCTAGAAGGGCGGTTTGATGGAAAAGATCTGCGCAAGTGTATCCGGTGATTCCAAGTTCAGGGAATAAAGCCAAGCCGCATTGTTGAGCCTTGGCTTGTTGTAAAAGATTGATGGTATGTGCGGAATTAAATGCGCAATCAGCAAGCCCAAGCTTAGGGGAAAAAACAGCGAGTCTAAAAAAGCCAAAGGTCATTGAGGCAGCCTCTGAAGAGAGGGAAGCGCTCCGCGCAGAAGTTAAATCCTTAAGGATATCTTATAGGATCATGCAACCCTACAAAAGCGAATAAGTGGGTTGCAAGAGAATGAAAGCGGTAAAACCGACTGTTTAACTGCTATTTTTGGAACAAAGGTTCAAGATTTAGCGTATGAAATGGCCCTTTAGAGGATGGTACATTCTGGAATGCCAGATGTAATCGGAGGGTGCCCGGTTCAAAAACCATCGTTTGCAGAGTATCATCGCCTAGATTGACGGAGTCAAGGTACTCCATGACCTGCGAAGGCGATACCTTGTTTTCGTTGGTTCGAAGTTCCTCAAGAAGGGTGAATCTCTGGAAAGATCGTCGTACATTTATTGGGAAAAAAGGTTTGATTTCAGAACTGCAGAAGTGATTGCAGCAAACCGCAACGCCATCTTTAGATTTTCGTTCAATCACTTTGTCAGGGGTCACTTCGAAAACCGCAGAGCGCTTTCGATCTGCAATTAAAAGATTGGTGGTGCTGGTTCTGGGTAGCTTTTTTAAGAGCTCGTAAGCTTCGTCCACAGTAGAGCACTCTTCGAGCAGTTGCCTGTAACACATGGCGTATGGGATACCATTGTAGTTAAACTTTTTCTGGCCCGTTTTGATGTCGATAACTTCATGAATTGCCAAACACAACCCATCTTGATTCATGCCTGAAAGGCAGCCAACAAGGCCGGGAAATCCGATTGCAGCAAAAGCCTTTTTGTTTTCTGGTTTGTAAACCGTCACGAGGGTGTATTGGTTGATATAACCGAGGGATGGGTAATCGAGGTTGCGACCAAAAAGCATGCCACCTGTTGCGCTTTGTGCGGGCTCAATAGTTATTCCAGAACATGCCACAACTTTCTTTAAATCAAAAAGTGTGTTTCCCACAATCAGATCTTCTTTGCTGATTCCAGAAGAAGTAGACATCGCATTTAGTTCTTTGGTGTAATCTTCAGGGAAGTAGTTTGCCATGCGTTGGCCAGCCTTGGCAAAAACAATCCACATGAACTCTACGCCGAAGTGGCTTAAAACATCGCGAGGGTATTTGGTAGCTTTGGGTGCGTTTTTAACAGCAAGTTTGCCAATAGCTTCCCCCATTTGCTCGGGAGTGCCCTTAACTTGAAGAACAGGAATATTGTTGATGTAGCTAAGCTTTCCGTTAGGGGTTTCTGAATTCCCTGGGTAACGAAAAGGAGCTTTCTTTTCAAGAGGTTGTATGGCACCTGTTCCCAGAAGAAACATGGTGGTAAGAACCAGATAAATAGATATGTACATTGTTATTCCTAATCTAAAAGCAAATCGACTTCCATTCTTTGGTGAAAAATACCATGATAGCCTAATTAAGTCAGTAGGAGTTGGTATCAATCAAGGAGCGATAAATTGAAATACGCAGTTTTAGGTGCTTTTGGTCAACTGGGAAGAGATCTTTGCCCCGCCTTGGGAGAGGGGGCGATCGCCTTGGATCGTAGTAAAATCGATTTAGGATTACCAGAAACCATTGGCAAATGCCTTGATGAAATTAATCCTGATGTAGTGGTGAACTGTGCAGCTTATAACTTTGTAGATAAAGCTGAAACCGAGCCTGATAGTGCAATGCGAATCAATGCTTGGGGGTTAAAAGAGTTGGCGCAGTGGTGCAAAGCAAAGGGCAAATATTTGGTGCACTTTAGTACCGATTATGTATTTGGCCTCGATAGCCAACGAAATAAACCCTATGAGGAAACCGACAAACCTGGCCCGGTAAGCAATTATGGGATTAGCAAATTGGCAGGGGAATATGTGGTTAGTGCCAACTGCCCTAACCATTTATTGATCCGAACTTGTGGCTTATATGGGGTATGGGGCAGCGGAGGCAAAGGCGGAAATTTTGTGGAAACGATGCTTCGAGTCGCTTCACAAGGAAAGCCCTTAAAAATCGTATCAGACCAGTATTGCACCCCCACCTATACCAAAGATTTGGCATTGGCCAGCGCCTTGTTGATCAAGAGTAAAGCCCAAGGATTACTACATCTTACGAACCAAGAATCCTGTTCGTGGTATGAGTTTGCGCAAACTATTTTTGAGCTTAGCCAAATTGAGGCCTCGATTTCACCTATTTCGAGCAAGGATTACAACGCCCCTGCAACCCGCCCTGGGTATAGCGTAATGCAATCAGGGCGATCGAAAGAGCTAGGCTTTGCTCCCTTAAGAAGCTGGAAACTTGCATTGGGCGATTATTTGCAGGAAAGAAAAACTAAGAACTAAAGTGAATGAGTAATTCTGAAAAAAACCTGCTTAGTTGTTGGCATTTATTGAGTTTAGGTTATACTAACTTATTGAAAGTTTGTAGCTCATAGGAAAGTTTTTAATTTAAATATGACAGTCTCAGATAACAACTCTGAAAATTCAACAGATACTGCCGCTAGTTCGGATGTGTCACAGCGTCCGATGCGCGAAAAACGTGCGGTTTCTGATCGCAGGCGGGAATTTATTCCTGTTGTAGTAGAACGACGCACGGGTTTGGATCGCAGAATTGAATCTGAAAAACGCAGGATGGTCGATCCCGTAACTTTCGAAAAAGAATATAACGGCGACGAGGTGGCATTCATGAATGCCATGGATCAATACAAGCGCTCTAACCGCAGGCCATTCCCTACTTGGAGTGAGGTGCTTGAAGTATTGGTTTCGCTGGGATATCGTAAAGTTGCAGAAGCAGCACCTTTGCCTGGATTACCTGTAAAAATAGAAAACAAAGATCAAGTTTAAACCTGATATTATTCGGGATCGATTTCCAATCCAACAGCTCTCATCAGTTCCAATGCATTTGAATGTCTGACAACACCAGGCTTCATGGTGTAATCGAAGTTCAAATTTCCTTCTTCAAACCTATCAGCGAAGTGAGTGTTTTTGGCATCAGATATTGATTGATCTGCAATTGCAGCGAGTGAAAGATCGTGCGTGGTTACTATGCCAATTGCGGATCTGCGCATAAGCCCTTTAAGCACGCCTGATGCACCCAATTTTCGATCGTGAGAATTGGTTCCGCTGAAGATTTCATCCAAAAGGAAAAAGACCGGGACTACGCCATCAGCAAGATCCACTACCTGCCTAACGCGTTGAATTTCTGCGTAGAAGCGTGATTTTCCCTCAGCAAGGGAATCCTGGATTTTTAAAACCGCAGCAAGAGCCATGGGTGATATTTGCATGGATTTGGCTTTTACGGCAGCCCCAGCAAAAGCCAGAACAGTATTGATGCCCACGGTTCTTAAGTAAGTGCTTTTGCCCGACATATTCGAACCGCTGACGATCATAAGTTTGGTCTTGGAATCCATTTCGAGATCGTTGCGCACGCATGCATCTTTATGCATGAGCGGGTGGCCAAGCCCGGTGGCATGGTAGAAGGATTTTTCTTGGGAAAGTTCAGGGAAGATATCTTCTGGATTCTCAAATGAATAGTTGGCGAAAGAATTAAGTGCCTCGAACTGACCGATAGTTTTCATCCAATCGTGTACATGTTTGCCATTGGTGGTGCGCCAATTTTCGAGCCCGTAACCAACCACAATTTTCCAATTCAGCAGAAAACCAACGGGAGAAAACATAAGATTTTTAAGCGCATTGGAAAGATCGATCCAGACCGCCAGATTAGAAATTAGAACGGACGGAGGATTTTTAGACGATGTATCCTGAATCCGAGTTTTCATTTCCTTGAGCTTTGCGCTATTAAATGAGTTGTTTTCGAGGAACGCCATCGCTCGGGATAATACACCAAAAGATCCGGTATGAAGGTCAACGCCTTGGTAGATTTTTTCTAAGCTGCGGGCCATGAATGCGTGGAGGATAATATTTACAAAAATAGCGATGGCAATGGGGAAGAGTCCCAACCCTAAAACAACGCAGGCGTGAATGGAAAATAAAGCGTAGCAGGCAAGGGCAAGGGCGATAAAAAGCGGGATTTTAGATAACAGATGTGGTGGCTGATCTGCCCATGAAACCAAAGAGGCAATATCTGCTGGGTTCTTGCTACTTCCAGCGCGTGCATTCATTTCCTGCCTTAAACTAAGTAACGGTGCAAGTTCTCGGATGGATTCTTGCCTGCGAATAATTTCATTCGCATCTGCAGGGCCTTGCAACCATTCTGCAAGGGTTTTTTGCCCTACCAGTGTGTTTGCAATGCATAGCAATTCGAAAAGTGAACCCGTCCCGAAAATATCCAGATCATCTGCATAAGGGTGATTTGCAGTGCGAAAACGCATGCCTTGGCTGCCTTTTCCCTGCCATTTGAATTTAAGCCTTGCTACCCCTGATTGATAAAATTCGAGATTTCGGGAGACATCCTGCCAGGCTCGGGTCACTTTTTCGTGTAAGACAAGCAAAACAATAAAAGGTGGAAGCGTGGCTAATAACAACCAAGCAGAAAATTCTTGCCTGCCTAAACTAAGCCAGCAAAGTAAGCCAAACAAAACAAACCAAAGGATTCTTGACTGGCCCAGTAGGTTTTCCCACCGTGCAAGGGATTTGTTTTGGATCAGTAGGGATTTTTCCCTTTCCTCATAAATGAGTAAAGGGTTTTGTTCCGAGTGGTTGGTAGAAAGTTGTGCCATGGTTTATCTATCGGTTCCAATGATTAATAATCCTCTTTTTACAAGTTTGCAGGGTTAGATGCCTTAAAATAAATGTGAAAACTTAAAAACGGTGGGAAGAAAGTTTAAAAGTCCGATTCTGCAGTCTGGGTAAGGTGAATATACTTTCAGATTCAACCTTTGTTTGATTGACTGAAATAATTAATGCAGTTAGCCTAATAGATGTACAGCCTGCCTTCTTGGAGAGCAAAATGATAAGAATTGATGCTAAAAAAGGTCCCCAATTTTGTGACGGATTTACCCGCAGGGATTTTATTCATGCAGGGGCTCTTCCTTTGCTTGGTTTAACCTACCCTAAATTTTTGGCAGCGAAAGCCGCAGCGCCAGCACCCGTTGGCGATTCGGATGTAAATTGCATCATGCTCTTTCTTGTGGGTGGGCCCAGCCATATCGATACTTGGGATCCTAAGCCAAATGCGCCTGAAGAAATTCGAGGCCCTTTTAAAACTATTCAAACTAATGCCCCGGGCGTTCGAATCACCGAGATCTTTCCAAAACTAGCCAACCATATGGATAAGGTTTCGCTTATCAGATCGGTTTATCATACCGCCAGTGCAGTGCATGATACAGGCCACCAAATGATGCAAACAGGCAGACTGTTTACAGGTGGTATTGAGCACCCCCATACTGGTTGCGTCATGACTTATCTAAAAGGGCAAAGGGGTGAAGTTCCTGGCCATGTTCTTATCCCGAAGCCTATCGGCCGAACGGGTGGTAACATGCCTCATGGGCAAACCGCTGGTTATCTTGGTAAGCAGCATGACCCATTTGTTTTGGATGCGGATCCTTCTGTTAAAGATTTCAAAGTTCCAGATTTGCTGCCCCCTGATTACATCACATCGATAAGGGCGGATCGCAGGCGTAAATTGCGTGATTCAGTCGATGCGAATGTTGCAGCTTTCGAAAAAGATTCTAAATCTAAGCAGTTTGATGATAATTTCAACCTTGCATATAAGTTGATGACTAGTCCAACAGCTCGTGAAGCTTTTGCTTTGAATCAAGAAACCGATAGCATGCGAGATCGTTATGGGAGAACCCGCTTTGGCCAGTCCTGCCTTCTTGCTCGAAGGTTGATCGAACGGGGTGTTAGGTTTGTGACTGTGAATATGTTCGAAACGGTATTCGATGAAATCACTTGGGATATCCATGGATCGAGGCCATTTACTGACATTACGGAAATGTCGAAATTGGTGGCACCAAATTTTGATCAGGCATTCAGTGCATTGATGGAAGATCTGACAGAAAGAGGATTGCTGAAAAACACCGTGGTAACAGCTTTGGGTGAATTTGGTCGCACTCCCAAAATCAATCCCGCAGGTGGTCGCGATCATCATCCTGGAGTATGGACAATTTTAATGGGTGGCGGGCCAATCAAGGGCGGCAGGGTGGTAGGGGAATCCGATGAACTTGGATATGCGCCCAAAACCAGACCCGTATTACCAGGCGAAGTTGCTGCAACGCTTTTCAAGGCTTTTAATCTTGATCCCCATCATGAACTTCCCGGGCCGCAAGGCAGACCAATGCCCCTTGTTGATTTTAATCTCAACCCGATTCGCGAACTGTTTTAATTGCCCTTAACCTTTGTCGGATTATCTTAACATGTGCAAAAACTTAATGATCGCAGTGTTGGTGTTATTTCTCGGAGCTTCCATCGTTGATGCCCAGCAGGTTAGGGTGCTACCCGAGGTGATTGAATTGCAAGGGCAGGGCGAATTAAGGTCTGTTTTTGTAGGCATTGTGCAAGATGGTTCTGTGGTTGCAGATCTTTCCACTGCTGCGGATTTTAATTCTTCTAATGTCAAAGTCTTTACCGTTGATCAAACTGGAAAAATTAAAGCTGTTGCAGATGGCGAAGCCGTCTTACAAGTTAAAACAAAACAGGGTGACGCCACCGCTAAAGTCACTGTTAAAAATGCTCTTGCCCCTAAAAAAATAAGTTTCGAAAACGAAGTCATTCCTGCTTTTACCCGTGCTGGTTGTAACTCTGGTTCCTGCCATGGCGCCCTTGCAGGCAAAGGCGGGTTGAAGCTATCTCTTCGAGGTTATGACCCTGCTGCAGATTTATTTGTTCTTACCAGACAGGCCAACGCCCGAAGAGTTGATTGGGCTAATCCTGATTCAAGCCTTTTGCTAGCTAAGGCTTCGTTGAAGTTGCCACATGGTGGCGGTAAAAAACTTCCGATTGATCACCCTGATTATAAACTTCTTTCTGATTGGATTTCGCAGGGCACCATGCCTTCTTCCCCCGATGAGCCAAAAGTTGCTGCGGTGGAAATCATACCCAGTAAGCTAAGACTAAAATCAGGTGATAAATTTCGGATGATCGCTCAGGCCCGATATACCGATGGCAGGGTTCGTGATGTTTCTCATTGGGCCAGATTTTCTTCCAGTGAAGATCTAGTTGCCTCGGTTGATCAGGATGGCGCAGTTCAAGTTTCGGGCAATGGCGAGGCTAGTGTTATCGCTTTATTTGCCAACCATGCGGGCTTGGGTTCCATCGTTTCGCCGTTTGCTAATAAGCTTCCTGTTGATTTCTTGAGTAGTGCCCCGAGAAACAACTTCATTGATGAGTTTGTATTACGCAAATTACAAGAATTGCAATTGCCTCCCTCTGGGCAGACCACCGATTCACAATTTATCCGCAGGCTATTTTTAGACATGGCAGGCATCCTGCCTACGGAAAAAGAGTTGGACGATTTTGTAAAAGATACTCGTTTAAATAAAAGAGAGTTGATTGTTGATTCTCTGTTGAAAAGGCCAGAAACGACTGATTATTGGGCTTATAAATGGTCGGACATGTTATTGATTTCTACCCGCAATCTTAATCAACAAGCAGTATGGGCGTTTTATCAATTTGTACGAAAGTCTGTCGCGGACAATCTTCCTTGGGATCAGTTCGCCCAATCTTTGTTGACCGTGAAGGGTAGCAATCTGAACAAAGGTGCTGCAAATTATTTCGTGCTTCACAAAGATGTAACAGATCTCATGGAAACCACCGCAGTTACTTTCATGGGAATGTCTCTCACTTGCGCACGCTGCCATAATCACCCGATGGAAAAATGGACTCAAGATCAGTACTGGGGGATGGCAAGTTTGTTCGCGCGCATTGGAATAAAGAACGGAGATGTTGCGAACGAAATTATAATTGAAACTTATCCTGTGGGGGAAGTGTTACACCCTAGAAAAGGTGTTGCGATGCCCGCTACTCCTTTAGATGCTCCACCTATGAAGGCTGGTAATTCTGAAGATCCAAGGTTGGTCTTTTCTCAATGGCTGACTGCGAAAGAAAACCCCTTCTTTTCGCGAGCAATTGTAAACAGGGTTTGGCGCAACTTTATGGGCAGGGGCCTGATTGAAGCAGAAGACGATTTAAGAGTTACCAATCCGGCATCCAATCCGGCATTGCTTGACGCCTTGGCCGAAGATTTTATCAAAGATGGTTATGACATGAAAAAGCTGATGCGAAAAATAGTGTTGTCCGCAGCGTATCAGCGTTCTTCAATGCCAAACTCGATGAATGAAAATGACGATCGTTTTTATTCGAAATTTCTGCCTCGAAGATTAAAAGCTGAGATTTTACTTGATGCGTGCTCTGAGGTAACTGGAGTGCCCACGCCCTTTAACCAAATTTTAAGCCGGGCCGGAGATGCTAAAACAGCTTATGCCGGCTATCCCAAAGGCTTGCGCGCTTTGCAGCTTCCGGATGCCTCTGTTGCTTCAAGGTTCCTTGACGCCTTTGGCAGGCCCGAAAGAGCCCAGGCCTGCTCTTGCGAAANNCCGAAAGGCAGCAGGATTCTAGTGTTGGCCAGGCCCTTCATGTTTTTAATGGCAATACGCTTAATGAAAAACTTCGTTCGATGGATTTTGTAGCGGTCAAATGGGTTGGTGATAATCTTTCCAATTCAATGATTATCGAAAGGGTATTCCTACGTGCGTTATCGAGGAAGCCCAATGCGGATGAATTGTCTCGGTTTTTAAAAATAATGGCAGAGGCTGATCCGAAGGACCCTAAATCTAAACAAGAATCAATTGAAGATCTTGTGTGGGCTGTCCTTACCTCTAAAGAATTTGTATTCAACCACTAAATATAAAAGAGTTTGACAATGTTGATCGGCCATGGCTTAGTTTTGCTTTCCAGCATACTTGTTTTGTCGCAACTTCCATCTGTGAAACCCAATCCAGTACGGGGTGTTGCTTTTGCAAAAGATGGCAAAGTCGTGTTTGCAGCACAAGAAAACAATGTTTTATTTCTTCGAACCAATGACGCTGTAGTTCTTTCAAAATTGAAAATGGATAGCCCCGTTGTTTCCACCCTTACTTTGTCTGATGATGGGAAAACACTCGCTGTTGCCCATGGTAAATCTGGTGCTACAGGCGAAATCGTAACCTACCTTCTTGGTAAAGATAACTCTTCTGCGACACCGATTTTTAAGTTGAAAGCTCATAACGATTTGATTCAAAGCCTTAGCTTTAGCCCAGATGGAAAATTACTTGCTTCATGCAGTTATGATCGATTGGTGAAAATCTGGTCGATCCCTGAAGGTAAGTTGATTCAAGAATTAAAAGATCACAGCGATTCTGTCTATGCCGTTGCTTTCAATAAAGATGGAACCATGCTTGCTTCCACCGGGGCAGATCGTGCCATCAAAATTTGGGATACAAAAACTTGGACAAAGCTTCATGCTCTTAGTGATTCCACCGACTGGGTTTATGCCCTGGCTTGGAGCCCGGTGAAAAATCAATTGCTGGGCGCGGGAGTTGATCAAACCCTTCGAGTCTGGGCGCTGGAAAAGGATTCTTCAAAGCTCATTGTATCCGCATACGCTCATACCTCTGGCGTTACCAAGGCTGTTTGGACTTCGGACGGAACTAAAATTGTTTCCATTGGCGAAGATAAAATCTGGAAGATTTGGAATGCAGATAAACTTTCTGAAATCAAAGCTTTCAAGCCTTTGTCTGACACGCCATTGTCACTAGGGTTGTCGCCTGATGGTTTAACTACTGCAATTGCAAGAGTTGATGGCAAGTTGGATCTTTTTGATTTAAAAACCGGGGATTCGATAAGGCATCTAGTTCCTTTCATGGAACCCAAAGCCCTATTAAAAAGCTTCACCCCGACTTATTCGACAGTGGGAAAAAAAGTAACGATTGCAATCAAGGCAGATCATTTTGAAGCACCCTTTGTTGCTTCATCAAACATGAAGGGCGTAACCCTTTCTTCCTTTGCACCGTCTCCAAATAGTGGGTTGAGTCTTGATGTGCAAATAGATGCTAATTCTTCACCGGGGATTTGTAAAATTAACTGTAAAAGTTCTAAGGGGCAGGTTCTTGAAATTGATCTTGAGGTCGATCGGTTTTTACGGATTGCAGAAAATGAGCCCAATGATTCCCGCCTAACAGGGCAGGCTTTGGTTTTACCTGTAAGTGTAAAATCATCGCTGAATAGGCCGGGTGATTGCGATTGGTTTTATATTGATGCACAGGCAGGCCAAGAAATCGCAGTTCAACTTCAATCAGAAAAAGATGACAAAATTTTTGCACCAATGTTGCAAATGATTGCCCCCGATGGAACCGTTGTTGCTGAATCTGCTCAAGGTTGGTTGGCCCATGTATGCTCGCAAAAAGGCAGGTATGCTATTGAAGTTCGGGACCGAGATTATCGGGGTGGCGAAACTTTGGGGTCTTACCGATTGCATGTGGGCAGTTTTCCGATTGTGACTTCTGTTTTTCCTTTAGGCGCCCAGATAGGTAAAGAAAATACTTGGGTTCTTCAGGGGGTTGGCCTTGCAGGCAAAAATGTCGTGAAGGCTACCATCCCAAATTCATTTAAGGCCGGCGATAAAGTACCTTTTGAAACATTGTTTCCTGGTTTGAATGTCGTCGCAGGGAAAACTCTTGTTGCTTCTGATGTTTTAGAAAAAAAACATGTTCAAAACGAATTGCTTCCAGTCCCCAGCGTGGGCAATGGTTTGTTTGCTGATCAAAAAGATGTGCATGTTTGGAAACTTCAAGCTAAAAAAGGTCATAAATTAATCGTTGAAACGATGGCGAGTAGGCTTGGCTCCAATGTTGACACCTATCTCGAAATTTTAGACCCAATGGGAAACCCTTTGCCCAGAGTCGTGTTGCGGGGGCTTTCCAAAACATATACCATTTTTCGTGATAATGATTCCGTTACTTCTGGTATTCGAATTGAAGCTTGGAACGAACTTGCGGTGAATGATTATGTCGTTATTGGCACCGATTTGATGAAAATCAGGGCTCTTCCACGAAATCCAGATGATGATTGCAGGTTCTTTCAACTTGATAACAAGCGTATGGCTTTCGAAGGAACAACTTCGATTCATCATTATTTAGGTCAGCCTATTTACAAGGTTTCCTTGAACCCGCCTGGTACCACTTTTCCACCCAACGGCTTGCCCCAGATAACCCTTTTTCATCAAAATGATGATGGTGGGCCTAGGCAAGGAAAAGATTCCCTGCTTGAATTTGATCCCCCTGCAGATGGAATCTACACCGTTAGAGTTCGAGAGATGCAGGCAAGATTTGGTCCTGAAGCCTGCTATCGATTATTGGTTAGGAATCCGAAACCAGATTACAACTTGCGCCTTACCCCAGCGAATCTAAGCCCAAGCCCAGGTTCTGGTGTCCCGGTGAATGTAGAGATCGATCGGTTTGATGGATTTGATGCAGCCGTCGAAATTAAAATAAATGGGCTTCCTAAGGGATTTATTGCGCCGGCATTTTTTATTCCGCGGGGTGAAAACACCGCAAGCTTTAGTTTGTTTGCTCAGGCAGATGCGAAAGTTCCAGATGTTGGTCATGGAAAATGGATAGTTAAATCTTCGACCCAAATCAATGGATTAAAAGTTGAAAAAGAATCGCAATTCGATGCACCTAAATTAGGACCCAAGGGCGATTTGAAAACCATTGTCAGCACGGACGAGTTGACTGTAAAGGCTGGGACTGAAGTTAAAATTCTTGTTAAAATCGAGCGATCCAATGGATTCGCAGCGCGAGTGCCTCTTGATGTAAGAGGGCTTCCTCATGGAGCGAGAGTTTTAGATATTGGCCTAAATGGTATTCTTGTAAACCCTAAAGAGACTGAACGATTTGTAACCATTCAGGTCGACTCTTGGGTAGAACCAGGAAGTTATCCTTTTGTGGTACTATCCAAACGAGAGGGTAAGAACACCGAATTTGCAGCTAAATCTGTTGTTATGAATGTTGTGCGTTAGGAACTTTTGGTTGCTTGGGAATATCGGGCATTTTTAATTT
>DBCB01000371.1:0-3375 GCA_002303765.1 Planctomycetaceae bacterium UBA969 | reverse complement strand
ATTAGTTGCTGCATTTGTCTGAGGTTTACCTTTTCGTAAGTTTGCATATCCTCATCAACAGATTTGTATTTGCGCAGGTAAACCCAAGTCATACCGACTTCCTGAAGCCTGTTCATGGTTTTTTCGCCCGCTCGAACAATGCGCGAAAGCACCTTGCTTTTAGCTTGTTCAAGTTCTTCTTCGGTAATCCCTTTAGTGATAAGTTCATGAATCTGCTTGATGACGATTTCTAGATTTTTATGAGTCTGCTTGGGGTCGCATGAAAAAGAAGTATAGAAAGCCCCAGCGCCATCATATTCATGGAAAGAGCAATCTGCAGATTCTGCAAACCCGCTATCCACAAGAGACCAGTAAAGCCTACTGCCTGATTGATCGCCTAAAATCATGGCGAATAAATTTGCAGCATAGCGAAGAGGAGAAGCTGCGGGCGGGCCAGGGCAGATCATGACCACATTTTGTTGCGTCGTGGTTTTCTTTTCTAAAAGTTTGAATTCAGCAGAGCCCGATGTTTGTCGGATGTGATCGCGCCTTGCCATACCGAACTTCCAATTGGTAGTGAGCTTCTCGGCTTTTTTTAGGAATTTATCCCACTCAAAATTGCCCGAAGCCACCAAGGTGATATTAGAGGCGATGTACCTGCGTTGAAAATAATCCAGCATTTGGTCGCGTTTAAGATCGGTGATGCTTTGAGTTGTTCCGAGTACACTATTGCCCAATGGGTGGTCTGCAAAAAACAACTTGCGGGCATGGTCAAAAACCATCCAGCCCGGGTTGTCTTCATACATTCCGATTTCTTCAATGATGACTTTTTTTTCCATTTCAAAATCGGCACTTCGTAATGAAGGGCGAAGAATATCAGCAAGTATTTCGGTTGCATCTTGATGATATTCGGGCAAGGTTGATGCATAAAACACAGTGTTTTCTTCACTGGTAAAAGCATTGTAATTTGCACCGATTTTGTCGAAATCTTTGTTAACCTGCGCTGCATCGCGTTTTTTTGTGCCCTTGAATAACATATGTTCAAGGAAATGGCTTACGCCTGATTCTTCCAATGTTTCATCGCGCGAACCTGTTCGCACAAAAAATCCTACTGCTGCAGACCGGGCTTCGGGAATCACTTCGCCTATTATTGTCAAGCCGTTTGAGCATTGCTGCTGATGAAATGTCACGATGGTTATTCCTTTATAAATGACAGCTTATTTGCCGTACTTTAGTTGTTTGTTTCCCAAAGTCACAATTGTGAATTCTTTTGGGTTGTATTCTTTAACATGGCTCAGAATCGATTTAGTAGTAATTGAATCGATGGCTTTTTGTATTTCTTCAAGTGGTCTGACTCTGCCGAGGTAGTACCAGTCTACAGCGATAGAACCAGCTCTTGCAGAACTTGATTCTTCTTGAATCAGCATGGAAGATTTGAGCCCAATTTTTAATCTTTTTACTTCTTCTTCCTTAATCCCTTTAGTTAAGTTTCCGATTTGTTTTAGGGTTACATCCAAAGTTTCCTGTGCCATATCGGTGGTGGTTCCTGCGTAGCAGATAACCGCAGCAACTTCCTTGAAGTTTTGGTAAGAGGCCCAGACTGAATAACAAAGACCGCGTTTTTCCCTTACTTCGGTAAATAATCGGGAACTCATGCCGCCGCTTAGAACATTAACTGCGCCGATTGCTGCGTAAAAATCCTTGTGCCCGTAAGTAACGGACGGGTAGGCAATCCCGATTTGGACTTGCTGGGTATCTTTGCTGATATGGCTTTTGCCACCTTTCCCAGGTGAAATTTTTAGAGCGGGAACATCGCTACCCTTCCATTTTCCGAATAACTTTTCGACTTGTGCTTTCAAGGGTTCCCATTCGATGTTTCCTGCAACAGAAATGATCGTTCCGCTGGGCCTGAAATTCTTTTTCCAAAATTTGGAGAGGGCGTCGTGGGTGATGGCTTCTAGCCCTTCAAGAGTACCACGTCTATCATTTCCCAGAGGTGAGGGGAAATGGTTTTTTCTAAGTGCCAGCATAACCTTTTGTTTGGGGTCATCTTCGATCGACATGATTTCTTGGGCGGCCAGCATTTTAACGGATTCAACATCCGATTTGGGTAAATGCGGTTTAAGAATGATATCTGCAAAAAGATCAATTGTTTTTGGTAAGTTGCGGGAAAGGGTGGCGCCCCAGAGGCGAATATGGTTCGTTCCTGCAGAACAACTACGGTCGAGGCCTATGCCATCCATTGCAAGCGAAAGTTCTTTGCTATTGTTTTTGCCTGCACCACGGAGGATTATTTCAGATAGTACTGAAGAGGTACCAGGCATATTTGCAGGATCATAAGCGCAACCGGCGGGTACGATGATGTTCACTGTGGCAGAACGGACATGCGGCATATTTTCCGCAAGGAGAGTAAGTCCGTTTTCAAAAGTGTGGTGAAAAACTTGTTTTGCCAAGGTTTGCCTCGCCTGTTAAATGCTGCGATTTTTTTAGAAAAGCATCAAGAAGGAATAGAAAAAGATAAAACCTCTTTGTAGATCAGCTTTGTTTTTCGAAAGCCCAAGTTTCGATAAAGTTGAATAGCTGCCAGATTTTGAGCTGAAACTTCAAGGGTAATTTTATTCAGGTTGTAGCTTTCAAGAGAAGACATAAGTTTGAGTAAAAGAGCTTTCCCGAGTCCTTTTTTTCTATGTTCTGGAGTAACGCCAACATTTTGGATAGCCAAGGTTTTTCCTTTTTGCATAATCGCCTGAATTGAGCCGCATGGCCCTTCAGGAGTTTGGATAAGCCAAGTGGCCTCAGGAACAAATTCGGCCCTTAGACATATCTCCCGCATCAACATGCTGCACCCGCCCGGGGTATGGAAACTGCTAAAAATCTTGCAATCCAATTCTTTATGGAAGCTTCTAAAGATAACTTCTGCGTGCGATTCTTGGACTTTCCAGGTCCATTCCTGCCAAGCGTAATTTTCAGGCAATTGCGGGACAAATACCTTGTCTGTTGGGTTGAAATCAAATTCCATCCTGTAGCGCTTTAGATAGCTTTTGTTTAAAGAACTATGGTTGTTAGAACTATGCACAGACGCATTCTGCCCAGAGTTCCAATCAGACTCAGAATGAAGGAAAGAATCAGGCATTAGTAGCGCAATCCCGCAAGGGAAATTATCCATGATTACTATTTTAAGGAATTTTGCAACTAATACCATCAATCTTTACTGAATCCAGAATCGTAGGCAGATAGGATTGGGTATATCTTGGAAAAGTTCTGAGAAGGAAAGAGCCCCATCCGTGCCAACTTTATAAACCGCAATCGAGTTGCTGGCTTGGTTTCCTACGAGCAACCATTTGCCTGATGGGTGAAGGGTGAAATTTCTCGGCGTGCTGATTTTTTCAGCACCAT
>DBCB01000044.1 GCA_002303765.1 Planctomycetaceae bacterium UBA969 | reverse complement strand
TTGGGGAGTTCCCTGAACTTGATAGCGAATGCCTTCTTTAACATGAAAAACAAGGTCTACTTCCTTACCATCTGGTGTCCAAACCAATTCTCGGGAAACATGTACATCAAGAAACCCGAACGATTTATAATATTCTTCAAGTTTCACAGCATCGGCGTCTGCCATCGCACTATTATAAGTACCACCGAATAACCCCATGAACTTCTTGGATGTTTGAATGTGGGTAGCAAGCACCGCGCCTCGGACAAACTCCTGACCTTTGAAATCGACAGACCGGACTTTGACAAGCGGGCCTTCTGTAATATTAAATATCACTTCTTTATCAGCAGAATCGCCACCTTTAAGCAAATCGCAACTTGCAAAGGGACGCCCCTGCTCGTTGTATCTTCGAACAATCGCCTGACAAGCAAGCTTATTGGTTATTGGACTTAGGGGTTTGCCTTTAGATACCAAACTTAACTGACCAAGTTCTTCTTCCTTAAGGTGTTTGGCTCCAAGGTAAGTTACATTTTGTACAACACTAGGAAATTCTTTAATTAGAAAGAAGATGTTAACCTTACCATCAGGAAGACTTTCGATTCTTGGGTCGATATGAGCGAACTGCTTGGTCGCCATTAATTTGCGTACATCATCTTGGATTACATTGGGCTGATATTCCTTACCCGGCTTAGTGGCTAGTTGTGAAGTAATTGCCTGGGTTGCAACAACCCGGTTACCCTGAACAATCACATCTGCAATCATCAACTTGCCTGGTGAGGCAGGTTGTTGTGCAAGAAGATTGCTTAGGGATAAGCAAATGAACACCGCTGCAAAGAGCGGATGGATAAGCCTCAGATGATTTCTATGTCGTACCAGCATGAACAAACCCTTGAGTGGGTATAAGGTATTTCGCAAGTCGGGGGGTTCAATAAGGTAACTTGAATGAAGTGTCAATATGAATTGAATAAACTCTATCGGCGAAAGAAGTAATCAGCTTTAGAAATAGTTCGAAAAATCTGATTTATTGAAATTATTTGCGAAGGATGGCACATTAATTGGCTATATCTCATAAAAATGAAGGTAGAGATCTTTTGAAATATAGCACGGTTAAGATAACTTACACAATTTGAATGGGTTTAAATATGAACAATCGTACTTGCCTTATAACCGGAGCTGGCGGTTTAGTTGGCAGCAGCCTAGCAGAAGCATGCGTTAAAAGAGGTTACAAAGTTAAAGCCTTGATTCGTTCGGGCTCGGATGGTTCTTTTTTGGAAAAGCTAGGGGTTGAGGTAGTCCGGGGGGATTTACAGGATAAAAACCTCCCCAAAGAAGCAACCCAAGGGGTAGATACTATATTTCACTGTGCAGCTAAAGTTGGAGACTGGGGCTCTGTTGATTCTTACAGGCAAGTAAATGTGGAAGGGCTTCGAAAGCTTCTAGATTCTTTTGATCCCGCCCAGCTCTACAAGTTTGTCCATTTCAGCAGCTTGGGGGTTTACGAAGCTAGGCACCACCACCAAACCGATGAATCCACTCCCCCACCTGATCAACACTTTGATGGTTACACCCAATCGAAGATGGAATCTGAAAAACTGGCACTTCAGTATCACAAAGAAAAAGGCTACCCAATCGTGGTTTTAAGGCCTGGGTTTATCTATGGCCCAAGAGACCGTACTGTTCTACCTAGGCTTATGGAAAAACTTAAAACCAAAGAAGTGAAGTACATAGGCAGCAGCAGCTATGCCATGAATAATATTTTTGTGGGCAACCTAGTGCAAGCAGCTTTTCTGGCCCTTGATAACCCTAATGCAGTGGGCCAAGTATTTAACCTCACCGATGGCGAGAAAGTAAGTAAAAAACGATTTATCACGACCATCGCCAAGGGCATGAATTTGCCCACGCCATTTTTCTTACCTGTTCCGCTTTGGCTTGTGAAATTCATTGCTAACTCTATGGAAAAGAAAGCTTTAAAGCGCGGAGCCTTGGAAGCACCAAAAATCACCAAAGCCAACATAAAGTTCCTAGGCTTAAACCTAGATTTCAGTATCGAAAAAGCAAAACGAATCTTAGGCTATGCCCCTGCTAAAACTTTTGATGAGGGAATGGCTGAAACACTGAATTGGTACAAAAACAAATCCTAAAAATCATTCAAGAATACTCTTTGCGATCATCATCAATAAAGTTAGATTAAGCGAATTAGATTTTTAAAGGAGTTTGCATGAGCCTTCATGGAAAGAAAATTATTGTACTTTTGGAACAACAATATCAGGAAATGGAAGTATGGTACCCCTACTACAGGCTTAAAGAAGCTGGGGCAGAAGTGGTCATGGTTGGACCTGAAGCAAACCATTCCTACCCAAGCAAGCTTGGTTACCCTGCTAAAAGCGAAGTTGCTGCCCGAGATATCAACCCCTCTGATTTTGATGGCATAATAATCCCAGGTGGGTTTGCACCCGATTTCATCCGAAGATCCGAAGCTATGATCAAGTTGGTCAGCGTGATGGCAGAGCAAGGCAAAATGATCGCCGCTATATGCCATGGACCTTGGGTATTGTGCTCCACTCAGGCATTAAAGGGTAAGAAAGCCACGTGCTTCTTTGCCATTAAAGATGATGTGATCAATGCTGGGGCAGATTATGTAGATGCAGC
>DBCB01000180.1 GCA_002303765.1 Planctomycetaceae bacterium UBA969 | reverse complement strand
CTCTGCCAGCAACCTTCGATTCTCTAACCTCAGTCTGGCTATCTCGGCATCCTTCTCGTTCATTCGACCCTTACCTGTGAATGATTCTGGCCCTTCTGCGGTAATTTGGCGACGCCATTGGCGAATAGTATGCGCTGGTACCCCCAATGACTCTTCCAACTCTTTAGCACTCATACCTTTGCTTTCCATCATTCTTATTGTTGATACTTTGAACTCTTTAGAATACACAGCCCTTACCTTCTTCATGGCTTACTCCTCGTTTAATGGATATCTTTTACTATACATTACGAGCTTAACACACACTCTACTTTTCTTGGCTCAGACCAGATCCGCAAAGTGCAGGATCTTGACGCAGCGCGGGCCTGGACGCGGCAGATCGTTCAGAGTCGGGGGATATCATGCGTCGTGTGTCATGTGGCCGGTTACGGTCCCCGCAATCAGTACGGGAGCGCGATTAACTTGCTGGTGACCGGGATCGATCGTGAGGACTCTTTGCGAAAACGTGAGGCGGGACAACGAGTCAACGACATCCCGGCAGACCCTTCCATACCCGATTCGCCGACCTTTGGCGATTTGATCAAGCAAGGATTACTACCCGCGTCCGATTACACGATCGACCCCGCGTTCCAGAAAGTGCCAGCCAGACAACCCGAAGAGATCACGGTACAGCAGGCTCGCGACCTGGTTCGAAAGGTACAGGCGGAATCACGCTTTGGGATCCTGCAACTGAGCCGAACTTACGAGATCACCGCGGAGGTCGCAGAGGCGCTTGCTGAGTTCCAGGGGGAATTCCTGATTCTGGGGCTGACGACGCTCGACCCTGAAACGGCCAAGGCGTTAGCCAAAAGTAGAGCAGGCACTGTCTGGCTACATTCATTAACTTCGATGATCAACGAGTCAGCCGAAGCCATCGCCAAAACGCCGGGCAATCTAGTGCTATCCGGTTTAGTGGAACTCAACTCCGACTCCGTGCCACTCACTGGCTAAGAAGTTGGCACAGCGACCGGGCGCATTATCCTTTCCCTACTTGAAACAGATCACGCCTGAGATCGCCGTGGCGCTAGGCAAGAACCCGCGCAGCCTAACATTGGCTGGTTTGACCGACGTATCTCCGGAAGTTCAAGACAAGCTGGCAGAAACCGTGGGTGCACTGACACTACCGAACCTGAAGTCGCTTGACTCGCTGCCGCTTACCAAGAAACTCGCCGCGGGTTTTGCTTCGTCAGTCCTGCTGCCATCTATTAAAACGCTGTCTGTGGAACAAGCAAACGAGATCGCATCAATCAAGCGGCCCTTCTTTCTGGGCGGAAGCTTTCTACCGCAAAGCGTGATGACAGAGGAAGTAGCGACCGTGTTTGCGAAGAATCCGGCTGCTGGGCGCCTGCAGCTTGGTGTCGGTTCAATCTCCGATCCGTCTCTGAAGATTCTGGTGCAGTCACAGTTAAGCATCGTACTGCAAGAAGTCGACTCGCTAAGTGACGCGCAAGTGCAGATACTGGCCAATGCTCCGGATTCTGTCCCTGGCGGTCCATTTGGAACTCAAACGAAAATCAGTCTGCCTAAGTTGAAGACGCTGGATTCTCCGCTGCTCGCAACGGCGCTGCTTCGATGTTCGTCGGATTTTGGCGGCGTCACAAGGATTTCACGCGAGGCCGCGGCCGCGCTAGCAAGTGTTCCCAACAAAGAGATGGTCTATCCTAACGGCACGGTTCGAGTTCTTCCTCCTTACAATTTGTCGTTCCCAAGTTTAGAGGAACTGCCACCCGAAACTGCTGGCTTGCTAATGACGCGGCCTTGGTCTGCGATCTCATTGCCGGCATTAAAAAACGTTTCTCTTGAGACCCTTCGCAGTATGGTGCGGCAGACTTCCAATTTGACATTGGGCTTCACCAACTTACCTCCGGGCCTCGCCTCCGCATTTGGCGAGATGGCAAGCAATGAAGGCGACCTAGGCGGAGGAACGCTGACTCTTCCTTACCTGACGGAACTTTCACCAGATGCCGCACGGATTTTGGTGACATCGCTAAACCGTGGTACAGAGGTTCCCACGTGGGGCGGACTCAACAAGGCGCCGCAGTTGTTCCTTGGTGGGCGCGTTCCCGGCCGCCTCTCCTTCAAAGGCGGTAGTCCGCTGCTCACCCCGAAATTGGCGGAGGAACTAGCGAAGTATCGGGGCCGTTTGTCGATCGCCGGCCTCCAAGAACTCTCACCTCAGTCGGCCGATGCGCTGGTACCTTATCGCGGGCCGCGTCTTGAATTGTACGGCCCTGCGACGGACAAACTTTCACCCGAAACGGCGGCGCAACTTGCCAAGTTCCCTGGTACTCTCGACATGCCGCTCATAGTGCTCGATTCCGTGCCGTTGGCCGCAAAATTCGCCCAACAATCATCACGTACGACGGATGGTCTTGAGGTCATCTCGACCGAAACAATTCCAGTGTACGTCAAATACAACGGTTTTTTCACACTCCGGCAACTCTCGTTGCTCAATTCCCCCACGTTGGCCGCGCGGCTGATTCAGGATTCTTCAGGCCAGACATTGCCCTCCCTTAGAACCATCACGCCCGCGGCGGCAGAGGTACTGGCCAGCGGTCCCAATGCACCCTACCTCGGGCTGACAGTGCTCGATGATCCAGCAGTTGCTCGGGCGCTAACGAAGTCGCGGAAAGGGGTCAGTCTGCCTCGACTCCGCGCAGCAACGCCGGAAGTGATCGCGATATTGAGGGAAGCGAAGTCAATCACCACGCCCCCGTTGGATTCGATTTATGTTTTGTCATTAGCTGGTGTAATTCAGAATACCGATGTAAAGACGGGAACTACCCCCATTCGGCCAGACACTCCATAAACTGCCGAAGAACAAGGAAGCCAACAACATAATTATAATGTTAAGCATGATTAAAACCTTTTAAAAGAATCCGAAACTTTATTCCACCAGCATGATGCATGAAGGACTGGGCATAGCAACAGGTTCACCTATGGTCTTGATTTTCCCTGTTTTCGGATCAATGCGAAAGACTGCAACATTTTTCCCGGGCATATTCGCACACAACAACCACCCATTATTAGAGGTGATTGCAAGATTCTATGGCCCCTTACCCAAACTAGGTTCAATACTTATAAGAGTCAACTTGCCATCAAGGTAATAGTGGCGATCTGAAGGAAAATAGTGAAAACCTAGAAAAGATACATTGGCTGTAATTCAGAATGCCAAGGCGAAATTCCGAACCTGCACCTTGCCTACTTTTCTAGTCGAATTTATCTTCGTTTATAATCGTGATGATTGCTGGAGACAGTGCACATCCTTCTTTTAACCTTGCTGTAATCTGAATTAATTGAACCATCTGAAATTACAAGCAAAGATCATTTCGCTAATTCTAAAATCTCACCTGCATTTAAACTGCGGTTGAATACCATCGTTTGTCCGATCAAACCGCGGTAGTATGAAGAATGAAAATAGAAAATCTCACAGCCAAGAATCAGCGAAGGCGGGATAACTGAATCCGAGGGAAATTTCTTGGTCATCCCCTCCGCAGACTGTTTTCCATCAATGTAAGTACGCACCAACCATTGGCCATCTTTTGGCTCTGCGGTAAGGGCGACATGATACCAACGGTTTGCATCAAGTTTTGTGGGCGATGAAATAACATCATTAACATTGATTTTAGCACTTAATGTGTAAGGTGCTTTCTGACCATCCAAGGCGAGGATGAATCGCCTAGCGCCATACCCAATAATATCCGCCCTTCCGGCGTGCTGGCTTTTGCCCATTTCTGGGTCGGGCTTGATCCATGTTATAAGGGTAAGACCTTTCTTGATTTCGCCACCGCCATGATGGCCACTCAAGGCAACCGGTACGGAACTCTTATCAGCGTTGGAAGGATGCGAGAAATACATTCTGCCCAAGGTCCCATCAAGTCGGTAACTTTTTGTGCCCGTGGTATTCTCTGCAAAACGCAATGCTGGTTTTCCTGAATCCACAACCCATTGAAGATTCGCAAGATCAAGATGCGATCCACCAGCGTAATTATAAACCGAATGGCCTTTGCCTTCGAGCATGCGATAATCTGCGATTGCCCCTTCAGGCGACTTGACCATGCTAGCTGGTTGATCATTGGCTTTAGCTAAAATTCCAAATGGAATGGATTCGCCCTCTTCAAGTTTCTTAAATTCGACATCGGTAACCAGCATTTCGCCAGTGCCTGAATTTCCCAACGCAAGCGAAAGCACCCCCGCATCTTCAGGAATCTCAAAAACAAAACCCTGCTTCTTCCAATCGGAATTTCCATTTCCAGCAAAGTGGGTTGCCTTCGCAAGCGACTTATTGGTTTTTGTCTGACTAGCTTCCAATTCAATTCGACCACCGGGGCCATGAATATTTACCAATTTGACCAAGGCTGAAACAACATAACGGCCCTTAGAAAGTGTTGCACCAACTGGGAGATTGGCTTTGCCAAAAGAAGCTGGGCCAAGCTTCATTGCAAACCCACTTCCCGCACCGCAATTTTTTTCAAGATCATAAGTCGGCCTGGTATTGTGTGCGGTCATGAAGGGCGATCTACCAAGAATCCACGATTTGCTCATCGGTTCAAATTTGCTGAAAGTGATTTTGGGCCATTCATCTGCAAAGATATAATGGTGATTAGGGTCAAGTGTGGGGGAATCATAAATCTTGGAAACATTGAACAAGCCATCCGCCTCGAGTGCGGGAATACCCGTGTAACGGTATTTGACTCTAACCTTGGTTCCTGGTTCGGAAGTTTCAGGTTCAAAGCTCACCCCCGTATCATAAAAAGCTGCGCAAACAGCGGTATTTAATTTGCGTTGAGTTTGCTTGGCCGGATCCTTCCCAATGCGGTTCCAATCAGGTTCGATTGCATATTCAACCGATGGCGCAATATGCATGGTTTCGCCATGCCTGCCATACCAGACACGAAGTCCATGATAAGTTTCGAGATCATTCTGCGGGCCGGGATCAATGGGGTAAACCGGCCGATGGTAAAGGTCGCCATCCTTTTTCTTGGCGATGAGATACTGCCAGCGAAAAGGATCCAAAGGCGTGTGGTGTTCAAAATCAAATCCATAGCGAAAATGAAAAGGCTGGCCGGGCAGCACTTCCAGTTCACTATCAATGTCGTAGGTGTAGGTTTTGCGAACGGTATCATAGCCAACGATGAGATTGCTTTTGGTTACAAACCTATCTTTAACATTTCTTGAAGACCAATTAACTTTAATGGTATCGCCGCCGCCTGAAACATTAGGGGCTGTCCATTTGCTTGCTGCATCATTAAAAGCGCCTTGGTTTTCAAGCCCCCAATGAGAATCAAAATTAAGCTGGGGTTTATAACCCGGCCTAAGCTTTGCAAAACAACTCGGGTCTTTCTCATAGTGCAATTGCAGAATCGGTTCATCGCCATCAAAGACCCAATCCCGGCCACCAAGAAACTTTCTCACTGAAAAATTTGGTATGTAGGGCAAGGATGGAACGATTGGAGTTGGCTCAACCTTGTTCAAGTTGATAGCTGAGAATTCAACCTTGGCACCACTACTTACACCAACACCAAACAAACCTTTATCAACAGGAAGAAAATTATCTATGTAACGAATCAGTTCTTTTCCATCCAAGTTCACAGTAATTTGATTTCCCGCGATGGTAGCTTTAATCGAATGTGGCTCCTTGAGTTTCACCTCAAAGGGGACAACTCTCAAGTAACCTCCCTCGGGAAACTTAACCAACGCAAGTACCTGATATTTATGGGAAAGCTGAACCCTATAACCTGAAGTATTATTACCACGCAGGAGCAAAGCCGCCTCAAAACCACCATCCCCAAATGATGCATCAGGCCAGGCACTCCATGAACTACCAAAGAACCCCAATTGCTTTGCGGCATCGTTGATGGTAAGCGTTGCTGAAACTTCGTTGTTTGAAGATTCTTCTGCTGCGACAAGATAACTCCATTTATCCGAGGTTAATAAAGCCTTTCCCTTGGCGACACTAAAGCCTTTAAACGCTTCAGGCAGGGGTTTCCAATCAGCAAGATCATTGGCATTCACCAAAGAAGCCAACAACATAACTGTAAAGTTAAGCATGATTAAAACCCTTTAAAGGAATCTGAAACTTTATTCCACCAGCATGATGCATGAAGGACTGGGCATCGAAACAGGTTCACCAGCGGGCTTGATTTTTCCTGTTTTCGGATCAATGCGAAAGACTGCAACATTTTTCCCGGGCATATTCGCACACAATAACCACCCATTATTAGAGGTGATTGCAAGATTCTGTGGCCCCTTACCCAAACTAGGTTCAATACTTATAAGAGTCAACTTGCCATCAGTACCAATGGAATAACATGCGATGCTATCGTGACCACGGTTGGTGCCATAAAGATATTTGCCATCGGGCGTGATTTTTAAATCAGCACAATAACTGGTGCCCTTAAAATCATTTGGAAGGGTGGAGATAGTCTGCTCTTCCTTCAACGAACCTTTTTCAGAATCATAACTAAATAGTGTGACAGAATTCAAAAGCTCGTTAATCACATAAACCTTTTTGCCGTTGGGATGAAAAGTAAGATGCCTCGGCCCAGCTCCTGCAGGCGCCTTAGCGAAGGCGGGATCATTGGGAGTTATTTTCCCTAGTTTGGAGTCAAGCTTGTAACAAAGAATCTGATCTAAACCCAAGTCTGCAGCAAATGCATATTTGTTATCGGGGCTAACTACGATGCAATGTGCATGGGGTTCTTTTTGCCTGGCAGGATTAATACTAGAACCAACATGTTGCACAAAAGATGCAGGTTCACCGAGTGAGCCATCTTCTTTAACCGGAAGCGAAGCAACGCTGCCTGTGGAGTAATTTGCGACCACGACAGTTTTGCCCGAGTTATCAACATGAAGATAACAAGCAGCAGAACCCTTTGCAGATTGCTTGTTGAGCAGTTCTAATTTGCCATCATTGCCTAATAGTTTGAACGCTGCGATTTCCTCCGCATCCTTGCTGCCAAATTTCAGCGCATGAATCGAGTAAAGAAACTTCTTGTCAGGAGATAGTGCAAGGAAGAATGGGTTTTGCACTGAGGTAGTGCGTTGCAGTGGTTTCAATGCGCCGGTCGCCAGATCAAAATTAAAGGAATGAATTGCGCCCTGATCGCCACCTGCAAAGGCTGAGATAAAAATCATGGGATCCTTTGCATTAGCAAACTGGGTTGAAAAAAGAACCAAAGCAACTACAAGTGGAAGAAATCTAGGCATGTTACTCTCCGGGGTGTGTCAAGGAATAATAAATTGATTGTCAACCAAGCTGATTCAAGGAGCAATAGTTTTTTGAGTATTACGCAAGTACACCGGGTATGGTTTTCCAACTGGCAGCAACACCAGTCAGTCTTTCTTGCCTGCCGTTATGATCAAAAGAAAGATCATCAGGGTTGATACCCAAGGCCGTAAGAATGGTGGCATGAAGATTTTTTACGGATTGGGGTTTATCTACAGCGCGAAGTCCGATTTCATCCGTTGCGCCAATCTGTGTACCGGCCTTCACGCCACCACCAGCCATCCAAATTGTAAAGCCATAGGGATTGTGGTTTCTGCCATTGCCTCCCTGCATCATGGGGGTTCTGCCGAATTCTCCAGCCCAAACAACCAAGGTGGAATCTAACAACCCTCGTTGTTTTAGATCGGTAAGCAATGCTGCGATAGGCCCATCAGTCTGAGCGGAATTGCGCTGATGAAATTCATGATTGTTGCCATGCCCATCCCACCCAAGCTTATCGACTGCATTATAAAGTTGAACAAAACGAACACCTTTTTCAACTAACCGTCGGGAAGTAAGGCACATTCTAGCAAAAGTGGCTTTGTCTTTATTTTTGTCATGGATGCCATACAGGTTTTGAATCGAAGATGTCTCATTAGCAAGTTCCCCTATCTCCATGGCTTCAGATTGCATTCGATAGGCAAGTTCATAAGAAGCTATCCTGCCATCGAGATCTAAAACTCCAGGTCTAGCTAGCGCATGTCGTTTGTTCAATTGCTGAATCAAATCAAGAGTGGATCGTTGTGCGGATTGCAATTCTTCGGGCGGGTGAAGGTTAAGCACAGGGCTACCTTCATGTCTGAAATGGGTACCTTGAAACGCAGCGGGTAGAAAACCATTGCTCCAATTGGCGCTACCTCCCAATCCTCCAACCTTAAACAAAAGCACATAACCCGGAAGATTCTGGTTAGGTGAACCAAGCCCATAAGTCACCCATGAACCGAGGCTGGGCTTTTCACCTAGAATTGCACCTGTGTTCATTAAGTAGGTAGCGGGTGCATGATTAGAACTTTCGCTGAACATAGAACGCACCACGCAAAGTTCATCCGCGTGCTTGGCTGTTTCAGGAAGAAGGCTGGAAACCCATAGCCCGCTCTTGCCATATTGCGCCCATTTCCAAGGGCCCGACATAAGTTCATCCTTACAGGCATTGAATACGCCACCAACTTTATCTTTCTGTTTCTTTATAGAATCAGGAACCTTAGCACCGTTCAACTTGATGAGATCTGGCTTGTAATCAAAGAGGTCAACCTGGCTGGGCCCGCCATACATGAAAAGAAAAATCACCTGCTTAGCCTTGGGGGCAAAATGAGGCATGCGCTCTGCAAAAGGTTTCAACGAATCAATTGGGATGGCTGCTTTTGATTCCTGCGCCATCAATCCTGCAAGTGCAACACTGCCAAACCCCGCACCAGTACGGGTAAGAAAATCTCTTCTTGAAGTCACAGGGATAGAGGAAAATTCGATTGCCATTGCTAGTCTCTCTTCATTCAAATGCGTTAATCGATGTAAGCGAATTCATTAAGGTTGGTAAGGGTTCTACAAAAATCCCTAAGCGCCAATACATCTTTCATCCCACCCTTGGATTCATACTTTTCTAAATGTCGCTTGATAAAATCAAGTGAAAGAGCAAGTTCATCAGCATCTGGCTCACGGTTAAGAACCATAGCAAACACAGCCTCGATACTGGCCTTGGTGTCCAGCTTTGTTTTGGAAACTTTTTGTGCAAGTGCTTCTGCATAACGAATGCTTTCGGGGCTGTTTAACAACATCAAGGCCTGAGGAGCAACCACGGTTTGATCTCTCCTGCCACACGAAATGGTGCCGTCAGGCAAATCAAATACATCCAAAAATGGAAGGGGCAGAGATCTTTTTCTTACAAGATAAATACTGCGCACATTTGCTTGATCAACAGGGTCTGCATACCATCCCTGCATTCTGCCACCATCCTCGCCCTTGATTGCCTCAAGAATTCCAGGCTGGGCTTTTAAAAGTTCATCAGGGATCGTAGGCCAAATTGGTTTCCCTGAATATTGCGGATTCATCAGCCCAGAGATTGCAAGCAAACTGTCACGCAAAGTCTCAGCATCAATGCGCCTGACATTCTGACACCAAACCAATTTGTTATCAGGATCAATCGCATGATTCTTTTCGTCTTGAAACGAAGATTGTTGGTAAGCATTCGAAAGCAATATCATCTTTTGCAGCTTCTTGATCGACCATCCCTGCTGCACGAATTCGACGCTTAACCAATCGAGAAGTTCAGGGTGGGTCGGGCGAGATCCCGAATAACCAAAATCATTGGGAGTCCCCACAATCCCCATGCCAAAATGATGCTGCCAAACTCGGTTTACAATCACCCTTGCAGTGAAAGGGTTATCCGGTGTTGCAATCCAATTGGCTAACGCCGTACGCCTACCTGTCGAATTAGATGTTGGCTTAACCTCTGCATTATTGGGATAAAGCACACTCAAAAATCCAGGCTGCACCTCGTTCCTAGGTTGCGAATGATCACCCTGGAAAAGCACATGGGTCGCTGGGGCACTTTGGCCTGACTCAGTCACACCCATTGCTTTTCGTGCTAGCTTTTTCTTTGCTTCTGTTTGAGCAAGATTCTTTTGCATCTCCTCAATTCGTTTTTTTCCAGCCTCATCCAGTGCAGCCTTGGCATCGTTGTCTGCGACCTTCAATTTTTCTATGAAGGGTTGCAACTTCTTCTTGCTTGCTTCATCACGAGCAGACTCAGCCACAGAAATAAGCGCTTGTATTTCTTGTGGGAACTTCGATTTTCGTTCTGCGATTACTTTCTGTCTGCCAGTATCTAGCATCTTTGCAATAGACTTTTTTAATGGCTCTGCTTCCTTGTCAATAATGCCATTATGCTGGTTGATCAATTCAAGTTCTTTGGCACTTTCGATCACCAAAGCATCGTTTGGCTTAATCGCTGCAAAAAAGGATCTGAACCGATAATGATCATCCTGGGAAAAGGGATCATACTTATGGTCATGGCATTGGCAGCAAGAAAGAGAAAGGCCCATAAATGCAGAACCCATAGTGTTCACTAAATCCGCCATTTGCTCATTCCTTGATCTTGCCTCTTCTTGGAAGATCGAAGCAGTACTATCATACTGCCCCAATCGAAGGAATCCGGTTGCCAATAGTTTGTCTGCTTCTCTCGAATCTTTAGGTGCAGCATTAACCATTTCATCGCCTGCAAGTTGATCCTTGATGAATTGATCATAAGGCAGATCCGAATTAAACGCCCTGATAACGGAGTTTCGATACTGCCAGGCAAGGGGTTTGAATTCATCGCGTTCGTAGCCATTAGTATCTGCATAACGAACAATATCAAGCCAATGACTAGCCCATTTTTCCCCATAACTTTGGGAAGCAAGCAAGCGATCCACCAAATTTTCATAAGCATTAGGAGAGTTATCCGCAAGAAATGCTTTTACTTCTTCGGGAGTGGGCGGAAGGCCGGTAAGGCCAAGAGTAACCCTGCGAATCAAGGTTCGTTTATCCGCCTTGGGTGAAGGGGTCAAGCCCTTTGGTTCCATTTTGGCAATTAGAAAACGATCAATGTTGGTGAGTGATTGCGAATCATTCTTTGGCTTTGGAATTTCAGATTTGATCGGGGCCTTTAAAGACCAGAGATCAAGCCTTTCACCCTTGAATATTTTTCTAATCGGATTTTCTGGGTCTGTAAACGCATTACCTATGTTCTTCTTAGGGGCATTTGAAGAAACAACTAATGCGACAGGATATTTTTCAACCCTGTGACCATCCAAGCTTGCAACAGATGGCCCTAGAATTATTGAATCAAAAAAAGCTTCTTCACCCCGGTCGCAGGTGGGCGCTATTCCTGTAAGGGTAAAATCGCCCAGATCTTTCCACAGATCCATCGTCACAACAGTCCAATCAGTAGGGGCTTTTTCACTTACAGAAAGCGAAGCCCAACCCGTAGTGTTTGGCCCTGCAACATACCGACCTTTCGCCACCTTGGCATCAGGCCAACTGCCATTGGATGCCAGCTCTACCATGATGCTCCCCCCACCTATTTTCTTCCAAGCCATGCGCAAGTATCGGAACTCTCCTTCATTAGGGTTCTCTCGAATCGGGAAAGACCAATTGGGAATTTTAGGGCCCTCTCTCTGTAAAGGAGTGATACCCATTGCAATTTTGCCCGAGGGCGCTCCCTCGTTTAAGATTCGTGACTTGCCATTGCCACTAGTAAGCTTGGAAAGGAAGTGTGGATCTTCATCAAAAAGAACGCTGACCTCTTCAGGCCAAATTGCACCCTGTTTAACCCATCGGGATAAAGTTGCCATATCCTTGTCAGAAAGTTTTTCTTTCGGAGGCATTTGCATCTTCGGATTTTTAAAGCTTATTGCATCGACGAGAAGGCTTTTTTCCAAATTACCCGGAACTATCGCAGGCCCAGTATCCCCTCCTTTAAGCATTGCCTTCAAGGAATCAAGCCTGAGCCCGCCGTTCTGTTTATCCTTACCATGGCAGGAATAGCACTTTGCTTTTAACACGGGTTCCACTGCATCGGAAAAATACAACGCATCAGATGGGGAACCCCCTGTTACTAGCATTCCAGCAATAATGTAAGTCATTAAGTTCATGGAAAAACACACCACAGGAGGGAAGGAACAATAAGCGTGTATCACAAGCCAACTAAATTATAACATGGCTTCAAGATGCTTACATGTTAAAAAAAGGCCGCGGATATGTGCTAATTCTAGATTGATCTTTATTCATCAAACCAACAAACGGACGAATGCGACAGATTGTTTACTCGTTATTAGTGCACTCTGTTAGGGCCATTAGGGCAAAGGCGGAGCCCACATTCGTAAGATAATGTTTATTATCGCGGTTTAGTGACCTCGTAAACCATCTGCCACTTTCTCGCTGGTTTGATTTAATCCATGCGATGCCTTTTTTTATGGCATCATGATTTTCAGGAATGCCAGATTTGCGTAAGACATAAATAGTGAACCCTGTGCCATAGCCATCGCTGGTTTTAGGATCCTGTTCTTTTTTGTCCGCACGCTTCCACTCGCCAAGCGATGCACCAGACCAACCACCATCAGGCAACTGCTTCGAAAGCAACTCCTGCGAAATCTTTGTTTTCTCCTCGGTGTTAATAATGCCGGGAAAGAAAGTATTTGCCCAAAGTAGCATAGCTTTATGATGAAGATGTTCCGGGGAATTCTTGGCAAAATACTGCTTGGCTTTTTCTAAACCCTTAATAGCCTGAGGAGTTTTTGCATAATCGCCCGAGGCAAAACCAACTGCAAGAACCGCAAGCGTAACGCCATAATGATCATCCGATTCCATGGGTGGCCAAGCACATTTCAGCCAAGTCCAGCCGCCATCATCTCTTTGCACGGTCCACATTTTATCAAGGGCAATTCGTGTAGTTTCAGCAAGCTTGCCAGTATTTTGGGAATCATTGAAGGCCAAGGCTGCAGCGGTTGCAATTATTTCAGCATCCCATCGGGGGCCTTTTTCTTTCCAGCGAGTATTCACCAACTCTTCAGCAAAGGCACGAACTTGCTTTTCCGCATCGGAATTCTTTTCGACCATTGGGCGGGCGTAAAGATAAGCGTAATTCGTATGGCAAGCAAAGCACTTGCGTTCTTTTTGCCAACTAAGCGAAGCATTATCCAGAAACTCAATCGCCTTCTTTGAAGAGAAGGATTTACTTTTTGCCTCATCAGGAGAGTTAGCGCCCGGGTCAATTGGCTCTGCGGAAAAAACCGAAGAGAAAGCACATACTAAAAACAATATTGCAAGAAAGTGCTTCATAAGAGGTTCCTTTGAAAGGCGGGAGAAACAAACAGCACAGATACTCAACAACCTCTTATAGCATTTCTGAACTTCAGAAGGTTACTAAAAACCGCTCATCAGATTGCAACACTATCTTATTATTTCTTCTTATTACCTTTTTTACTAAACTCGTCTTTGTCCCAAATCCACGGGAGAACCTTAGATTTATAGGCCCAATCATTCCATTGTTTTGACATTGCTTTAACCACTTCAGGATTTTCGCTTGCAAGGTTGTTGGCTTCCGCACGATCAATTTTAAGATCATACAATTCCCAAGCACCCTTACTACCCTTCGCGACTAATTTCTTATCGCCCACCCTAATCGCCCGATTACCTTCGTGCTCCCAATAAATCGCTTCCCTCTCGATTGTTTTATTATCAAAAGCGGGCTTTAAACTTTTCCCTGCAAGGGGAACCGTGGCTTCACCTTGATGCTTTTCTTGCAAAGTTACACCCGCAAGGTCTGCACAAGTAGCTGCGATATCCACCAAATGCCCAGGGTGATTCCTTACCTCGCCCTTTGAGGTAATCCCCTTAGGCCAACTAGCAATCAAAGGAGTTGAAATGCCGCCCTCATGAACCCAATGCTTGTATTCCCGGAAGGGCGTGTTGGAAACATTGGCCCAACCTTCGCCATAAGCGACAAAAGTATCAGGGCCACCAGGCATGATCTTTTTGCCCATAAGAACAGGAAAACCATCACGGGTTGATTTGGGAATCATACCTGGCAATCGATAATCCAATGGAACAGGAGGCAACTTGGGCGCGTTCGCCCGGGCTTCCTCGGGGTGATCCTTGTTCCCAGTCCTACCTGTGGTTTCTGCGCAAGCGCCATTATCCTGCATGTAAAAAATCATGGTGTTATCTTGAAGCCCGTTGGCTTCGAGTGATTTTACAATCTTTCCAATCCCTTGATCCATGCGATCAACCATGGCTGCGTAAACTTCCATGCACCTGATTTCCCACTCCTTGTTTTCCACCTTAGACCAATCTCCCACGGTTGGAGTCAGCTTGGAATCTGGCGCAATCACCCCCAGCGCTTTCGACTTTTCAAATCGAGCCTTGCGGATGGGATCATAGCCCTTGTCATAAACGCCCTTATATTTGGCGACATCTCCATCCAAGGCGTGCATGGGCCAATGCGCAGCAGTGTAAGCCACATACATGAAGAAAGGTTTTTCTGCCTGATCGCGTTTATGCTCGTTGACAAATTTAACTGCGTTATCACTAATTGCATCGGTGTAATAAAACTTAGCGGGCTTGTATTCAGGGTCTGCATAAGCCGAGATTGGGGTGTTATCCCGTGTCAGGGTGTAGGGGTCATAGAAACTTCCCCCACCTTGAAGGGTGCCATAATACCTGTGAAATCCTCGCTGCATGGGCCAGTTGTGTTTAGATGCATTCTCGGTCGTATGTCGGGTGACATGCCATTTGCCCACCGCATAATTTTTGTAACCAGCAGGTGCAAGTATCTCAGCAATGGTAGGGGTGTTCTTGTTCAAATCACCTTTATAACCTGCAAGTGGGGTTTCATAAACCATATGACCAATGCCCGCCTGATGTGGATATAACCCAGTAATTAGACTTGCACGAGTAGGGCAGCAACGCGCAGTATTATAAAACTGATTGAAGCGCAAGCCATTGGCCGCAAGCTTATCGAGGTTTGGCGTTTTGATCTCTCCGCCAAAGCATCCCAAATCCGAAAACCCCATGTCATCGGAAAGGATCACGATGATATTGGGTTTCGTGGTCTGGGCCTCAAGGTTGAAACCAAAGAGGAGCAGAGAAACAACTGTGAGAATTCTTCGCATTTTAGTTTTCCTTATTCTTCTTGTTATTCTTTTTGGGATTATCTTTCCCGTTAATTAAGTCGAGTTCTTTGGGCCTTGCATTTGCATATTGATCAAGTGCCCCTTGAAGCAGTTTTGCATCCATCGCAGCTTTACCTGTTAAAGATGACACAGTTTTCGCATTCTTCTGGGCGGGATCATTTTTAACATCATAGAAATCACCAGTTCGATAAAGCTTGGAATCATGGTTAAAAGCAAACTCTTGAACTTTTGTATCATTGCCCTGCCTAGGCGAATACCATGAATAAACCCAATCACGGGACTTCGCTTCTTTCCCGAAAGCGTGAGGCAAAAAACTTACGCCATCCAACTTCTTATCGGAACTAGTAACTCCTGCAGCATCTAAAAGCGTAGGAACAAAATCCGTGCTATCCACAAGATTCGAAAGAACTTTGCCTGCAATTACTTTCCCGGGAAAATTAACAATCAACGGAACATGCATCCCAGCAGCCGTGGTCGTGCCCTTACCACCGATAACAAGCTTATCGCCCATCATGGATTTTGTACCTTTTCCGGTACCGTTATCACCCACGAAAATAATTAGCGTGTTATCACGAATGCCCTGAGCATCCAATTGCGCAACAAGTTTCCCCACCAATTTATCCATGTAAACAACCATGTCGCCGAAGTGATTGGGCTTATCATTAACAGCCTCGCCCTTAGCCTTGGGATCCCAATCTTTGCTATCAGGAGTTGGCTGATAAGGGGAATGCGTAAGCATCATGGGATAGTAGAGGAAGAAAGGCGAAGCTTTACTGCGCTTGATGAAATCGATCGCATAATCATTAACAAGATCGGGACCGTATTCACCATTGGAGTAATTTTTTTCAACCCCGTTGATCTCTAAACCGGGGTTAGCGTAGCGGGGAGGGCGCCTTGTATGCTGCCAAAGGCAGTACTCATCAAACCCAAATTTTTTAGGGAGTTCAAGATCATGGCCAAGCTGCCATTTGCCTGTTATGCAAGTGGTATAGCCCGCTGGCTTCAAATGGTTGGCAAAGGTGACCGCCTTGGGATTCATGTTACCAAAATTGATGTAGTTGCGAATATTATAAAGCCCCGTCATCAACTGCACCCTTGTGGGCGTGCATAAAGGCTGCACATAACAATGGGTGAAGCGGGCCCCCGTTGATGCCAAATTATCAAGATTCGGAGTCTTATAACTGGTGCCCCCATTGGCGCCGATGGTTTCATAGCCAAGATCATCCGCCATGATTAATATCAAGTTAGGCTTGCCTTCCGCACCTAAAAGGCTGGCAGGAGAGTAACAAGCAATAAGCCCAAGCAATATGAATAACTTAATACATTGCATCTGGTGCTATTCCTTCTTTTTAGCTTTGGCTTTAGTGGGCTTTTCCAAACCCTTGGGTGCTTCAATATTGTTGGACACTCTCAAATGCTCGATCATGCGCTGTTCGTATTCCGCCATCGGTCTGCCAGTAACTACCATCGAGTTAATCAATTGCACATAAGGCTTGATGTCTACTTTAGATAAATCGAGAACATTCAAAACAAACAAAACCGAGGGTACTCGATTTTTCAATTGCTCAGCAAGAACGCTGTTTGCCTTTTCAACCTGACCTGATTGCAACAGTGTCCATGCCGCCAGGCCAACCACTTCACCACAACTATCCTTCAACATCGGCTCCAAGGCTTTTAGCGTTTCATCATCTGCTTTACCCAGCATCAACAGCCCTACTGTGCCCCAATAACGCAATCCAGAATCTTTGCTCTTCAACAACTCCAACAGTTTTGGTTTGTTGCCACTATTTTTAGCAAGAGCCAAATCTGCTGCATCAAGGTAGGCGGGCAGATCGTAAAGCTTTTCATTCTGAGCCATCTGATAGATGGTGGTTTTGTTTTGAGCTGCCCGTTCATTGCGTTCGAATTCTGGTAATAAACCCGTATCACGAATAGATAACTGCCATTCTTTGAGTTTACCCCGCATGGTTAACAGTGTTTCACGATGTTCAGGTTTATCTGCAAGATTAACTACATTATCAGGATCAGTTTGCATGTCGTAAAGTTCTTCGACAGGCTTGGTGTTAAAGAACCTTCCAGTGATTTCATTAGTGCGTTTGTTTTTGAACGCATCTTCCCAAACTTTGGTTGCTTCCATTTTCCAGAGGTAATCAACATGCTGCCCCCATGGCACATAAGGCATGAAGTTTTTGATGTACAAGAATTGCTTGCTACGAACCGCGCGCTGATTATCGAAGCGCTCATCCATTCGTTCACGGAAGCTGAAAACATACTCGGGTTCCTGCTGCGCTTTGGTACCCAGAAAAATCTTACCCTGCATCGCAGGTGGGATCTCTGCATTCGCAAGGCTCAACCAAGTTTTAGGCATATCCACAAAGCTGACGAGCCGATCCACAGTTTCACCAGGCGACTTCCCAGGCCATAAATGCTTGTACTTTTCAGGCATCCGCACAATAAGCGGGCAGTGCAAACCACTGTTGTAAAGAAATCGTTTGCTACGAGGCATAACACCACCATGATCGGAATTAAATATCACGATGGTATCATTCGCCAATCCTGCTTTATCTAATGCTGCAAGCGCCTTGCCCACTTCGATATCCATGGTTTCAACTGCATCGTGATACTTTGCATAAGTCATGCGAATCCCTTTTTCATCGGGATGATATTTTCTCAAGATGATGTCGTTGGGTGAATGGCGGGTATTAGTCACTGCGCCATGTGCCTTGCTTTCGTGCGACTCGGTGAAATTGAGGATTTGGAAAAAGGGCTGGCCGGGCTTACGCAATTCCCAAGCATTAGCCTTGTTGCTATCCCAGCAATTACCATCTAGCCTGCCACCAATATTGAAATCAGTCTTGGTATGATTGGCGACAAAATAACCCGCACTACGCAGGTAATCTGGATAGTACTTGATTACATCATGGGGCAGCATATTTCTACTGCGCATGGGAAGTGTACCAGTGGAGGCAGAGTACATACCCGTGATCCAGGTACTTCGTGAGGGTGCACAAACCGGCACACAAGCGTAAGCGTTTTTGTAACGAAAACCTTGCTTAGCAAGCGCATCAACATTTGGCGTCTTGGCATATTTATTGCCATAGCATCCAAACCAATCGATGCTGGAATCTTCGCAAACAATCCAAAGAATATTAGGTTGCTCCGCAGCTTGGGCAGAGCCTGTGATTAAAAAACAGCATACAAATAAAGCTTTGATCCAATTCATACCGTCTCCAAGTAATGCAAACTTAGAAGGTTAAACACCATGCGCAGAAGCTAGTTCCGAGATAAATCATGCGTTATCAATGTGATAAATGCCAAAGAAAAGGTGGTTAAATCAAAGAAGCCTAGGGTAGGTGGTTGATTTTCACTCTGATAAAAGTGGGCCAGTAAAGCCTTGCATCATTAATCACGCCCGCAAGTGATTTCGCATTTGCAGCATAACTTATAATGATCTCATTCTCTTTCGAAAGCCAAGGTTGCACCTTCCCCGAATAACAAAACACCTCGTTACTCCAGCTCTTTTCCTCACAGGTGTGCAATTTAATTTTTTCAGACCACGGGCCCCATGGATTCAAACTGGTTCTGCCAACAATGTCAGGCGACAAAAAAGCATCATGATACACCAACAAAAATTTCTTCAACCCCGGTACATAATTTACCGAATACTCAGATGCAACACCCTCCATCATGGGCTTCGCATCTTCAAAATTCTTAGACCATCCAGAACCATCATAGAACTCCCAATCTGAAAACTTTGCAACCTGATTGTTCGAACACCGTGCCAAAAGCATCTTCTTATAAAACCCACCCTTGTTTTCTTCGTAGCCATAGATGTAAGTAAAATCTTTGGCCACACAAATCGCAGAACCAAACAATACTTTCCTCTTTTCCCCAATACTTACATGAGGAACTTTATTCTGCTTAATATGCCAAGAATTCGGGGGATCATTAGGGTTATCAATTTCAGCAAGCACAACTCCTGCGTTTTTAAAAGCAAACCCAGATGGCCCATCTGCTTTCTCCATAAGAAACAAAAACAGCACTAATTTTTCGCCCTGCATGATACCAGCAAAAGGCCAGAACCAACCTTTACCATCCTTGGGAACCAACAAAGCGCTAGGCTTACCCTCCACAGTTTTACCCCAGTGATATTGCACAGTGGATTTGCCATCTTTGAATTCTTGAACGCCTACAGAGTTGTTAATAAGCACCGGATTCTTGCGCTTGTTGTTTTCCACATCGCCAAGCCAGGTGTCACTGTAAAACCAAAGTGTTTTTTCATCAGAGATTTTAACCGAGTAATTACCATCCGCCCCGATCCAGCCTTTGGAAGATTTGAAAACATCACTAATATCCTTGGCAGGTTCAGATCTCGCAAAAGGAGAGTTTGTCTTCAAACCATCCTGACCAGATATCATCATGATCATCCAAAAACAAATCGTAGCCATGGATACCTTCATTAAAATTTAGATGTTTGGAGAAGCGTTTTTGCTATTAGACCATCATAAGCTTTAGTAAACTAGTATGAGTAATGAAAATCGAAAAACAACTATCAAGGAATCAGTCGCATGGCAAAAGTATTGATGCCCATTGGTGATGGCACCGAAGTTTTAGACACCTACTATCCAATCTTTCGTTTAGCGGAAGATGATTTTGAAGTAGTAGTAAGTGGGCCTGAAGCACGGATTTACCACGGGGTTATGCATGAAATTCCACCCGATGCCAGCATTCCATGGGATATCACCCGTGAGCAACCCGCTTACCATGTGAAAGCAACGATGGCTTTTCGAGATGTGAAGGTAGATGAGTATGCGGGGTTGTTTCTTTCGGGGGGCAGGGCGCCCGAGTATCTGCGTTATGATGAAGATTTGATTCGTATCACCAAACATTTTTTTGAAAAGAATAAGCCTGTTGCGATTGTATGCCATGGCGTGGAAATCGCAGCCGCTGCTGGTTGTTTGAAAAACCGCAAGTGCACTTCGGTTGCTAAATGCGCCTTGGATATCATCTCGTTTGGCGGGGTTTATGTAAACGAACGCTGCGTGATCGATGGCAACTTAATTTCCGGCAGAACCTGGCATGATAACCCTTACTTCATGCGGCCTTTTGTTGAAATGCTAAAAAAAGCACGAGGTTCATAATGAATAAGCTGAATCGTAGAGAAGTTCTGGGAAGCATGGCTGCAAGCATGATTTTGGGCAATGTCATTGCGATTGAACCCAAAGTAAAAAAAATCACTCTGGGATTCAGCAACTACGGAATGAAAAACCTTGCTTACAAAGAAGCTGTTCCTTATGTGGGCAAGGTCGGGTTTGATTCTCTGGAGTTATGTTTGCTGCCTGGTTGGCCTACCGAGCCTAAAAAACTAAGTGCATCAGATCGCAAAGAAATCGGGACCTTAATTTCAGATTCAAAACTAAAGCTTACAGCGCTGATGGAAAATCTTGGCCCTTCGCCCATGTCAGAAGTTAGCAAGGGTTTGCAAGATAGACTAGAGCAAGCGTTTATTCTTGCCAATGAACTTGGAGGCAAACATCCCCCTGTGGTGCAAACGGTTATGGGCGGGGGCGTTTGGGAAAAAGTCCAGACTCTTTATGTAGATACTTTAGGTAAATGGACCGAACTCGCTGCAAAGGCCAAAGTTATTCTTGCGATAAAGCCCCATCGTTCTGGAGCAATGAACCTACCGAGCCAAGCAATCTGGCTTATCGAGCAATTGAAGAATTCTCCTTGGTTAAAGATGGTATACGACCCAAGCCATCTTATGTTTCGCGATCTGGATCTTGTGAAGATGCTGAAAGATTCACTACCTCATGTTGCGCATGTAGCAATCAAAGATGCAGCAAAAAGAGATGGAAAAATAGTGTTCGATCTTGCGGGCTCTACGAATTCGATTGATTATGCTTCCTTGATTAAAGTTTTGAAAGAAGGTAATTATCAGGGCGATGTCAACTGCGAAGTCAGTTCGATGGTTTCAGAAAAGCCTGGTTATGACCCTTTGAAAAGCGCACAAACCTGCCAAATGAATATGAGAAAATATTTCGAGTAGTACGAAAATTACTCAATACTCAGACTTCTTTAAGTTATGATCTAGCACTACCCGCCTAAAGCCTTTCCTTTTCTTAAAAGAGGTTTAATCATGAAATTCACACAAGTAACAAAAGACATTTACCTCTTCCCCGATATTTGCAATGTCTACGTAATCAAATCGGGTGAACTGGGATTATTGATTGATCTGGGTACGGGTGATGTGCTTGATCATCTGAAAGAAATCGGAATCAACAAAATTGAATGGGTGCTATTCACCCATCATCACCGTGAACAAACACAAGGTTACCCAAGATTAAAAAATACCGGCGCAAAGGTTGCGGTTCCCGAAGTGGAGAAAGCTCTTTTTGAAACCCCAATGAATTTCAGAAAGATGACACCCGCCCTTTCAGATGCTTTTACGGTGCATGGGGCAAGCTATGTAAGGCCTGCAATTACACCCATCAAGGTAGATAAAACATTTGCAAAAATGGATGATTTTATTTGGCAAGAAATTGAGCTTTGGTGCGTTGAAACAGCAGGAAACAGCCCTGGTTCGCTGTCTTACATTACCAAAAAAGAGGGCGAATGGATTGCCTTTACGGGCGATGTCATGCTTCAAGGATCGAAGCTTCACACTTGGTTCGACACCGAATGGGATTATGGTTTCAGCAAGGGAATTTATGCACTCTATAATTCGTTGGGGCAACTTGAGGGCTACCCATTAAAAAAGATGTTGCCTTCGCATGGCCCGATCGTCGAAAATCCGCTGCCCCAATTACAAGCACTGCGAAACACACTTCGAGAATTCAACAAGCTTTATCTGCGCGGTTGGGAAGTGTCTACCTTTGCGGGGGCAGACCAAGATCGAGTTTCTCAACCAACTACTGTGCCTCATGTCTGGCAAGTGACCAAGCACCTGTTTAAGTTTCGTGGCCCAGAATTCTGGCCCAACTTCCACATGATTCTTGCAGATAACGGCCATGCCTTAGTTGTTGATTGCGGGTTGTTCAAAAAAGAATTCTTGGACAAATCGATCGCACTGATGAAGGAAAGGCTTGGGCTAAAACAAATTGATGTTGTGCTCGTGACCCATATGCATGGCGATCATTGCTTGGAAGCCCCACACCTAAGAGATAAGCATGGCGCCAAGATTTGGACGATGAATCGTGTGGTTGCGCCGGTTTCGCGCCCGCTGCATTTCGATTACTGTGCTCAGGTAAACACCTATGGCAAGGGGATCGACTCCATCGCATTTGATAAAGTTTTCCAAGCGGGCGACACCTTTACTTGGGAAGGATTCAAACTTACCGTTGACTGGATGCCCGGCCAGACGGAATTCGCCCTTTGCCTACATGGCATCATCGATGGCAAAAATGTGGCATTCACAGGAGACAACATTTTCGGAAGTTCCTCTGATCCAAGCCAAAATGGGCATGAAGCGGTAGTTGCACGAAACAGTTGTATCCTTGAAGAAGGCTATATTTATGCAGCAAAGTACCTAAAGAAATTACAGCCTGATCTATTACTAGGTGGGCATTCGTGGGCGATGGCAGAGCCTGCAAAGCTGATTGATCGTTATCTTGAGGATGCACTTAAGCTAAAAGAGTACTTTGAAAAGTTAAGCTTCGAAAAAGATTATCGCTGGATGTATGATCCGTATTGGGTGCACATGGAACCTTACCGGGTGGTGCTGGGGAAAAACAACGGCGCTGAAGCTAGGCTTGTGATGCGAAATTTTGATTCAGCACCCATTTCAATGAAGGTTGAAATTGTATTACCCGAAGGATTTAAGGCAGAGCCAGCAATCATCACCACCATGGTGGCGGGGGAATCAACAACATCCATACCCATCCAAATATCCTGCACCAAAGAAACCGTAAAAGGTTTGCACCTTGCAGCGCTTGATATTACACGCAAGGGGAAAAGGGCGGGGCAGTTGTTTGATTTCATCCTGTGGGTGGGATGATTTATTTTTTCCGAAGATCGTAACAAGCCATCTCGTTATGATTTCTTACCCAAGCAAAACCTCGAGCAAGGCTTGGGTAATTCCAAGTCTTGTCCCCTGATAAAGCTTTGAACTTTCCAAGTTCTTTAAATTCAGCGGGAGTAGCTTCAACCATTACTAAGTCACCATTTTCCGCTTGAATAATCAGCTTATTCCCCTGCCTAAGCAACTGCCCTTGGCCATAACGGCCACCCTTCCATTTTCTTTTTCCATCGTTTGGATCCAAACAAACAAGCATTCCCTCATCCAATCCATAAATGAAACCCTCAAAAAGAACAGGGCTTGTGAATCTACAACGAAGGTTAAAATTGTGCCAAAGTTCTTCTTCTTTGAACTTATCGCCATCCTTGGAAAGTTTCAGCAAACCACAACCTACACCATAACTGGAAGTGATGAAAAGTTTGTCATTTCCAATGGGAATAGGTTGGGCAACATTAATGCCCATATTGGTGACCCACGGGCGAGCCCAATACTTTGCCCCAGTAAGTGGGTTATAGCCTGCGATTTCAGCGCCATCAAAAATCAAAAGCATTTCAGTGTCAAGGAGTTTTGTGACCATGGGCGAGGTATAACCCGCACGGTTATTCCCGACCTGCCAGCGAAGTTCGCCAGATTTTTTATCAAAGGCACGAATAGCACGGTTAAGATTTTTCGCTTCCTGTTCGCCCGGATTAACAATGACCAAATCTTTATAAATCAAGGGCGAACCACTCATGCCCCATTGAATGTTCTTATTATCTTCTAGAAGATTTTTCTCCCAGATGGGCTGGCCGGTTTTAGCATTCAAACAAGCAAAATGCCCAGTACCGCCAAGCACATAAATCAAGTCGCCATCAAAGGTGGGGGTAATCATCGGGCCTTCGCCACCCATGGCTTCGTAATGCCTGGCAACCCAAGAATGAGTCCAGCGTTCCGTTCCTGTTGCGAAGTCATAAGCAACAACCACTTCTCTATCAGCACGTTGTTCCATGGTTACTGCAAGGTTGCCTGCGATAGAAAATCCGGAGTAACCTGAACCACAGGGTTGGGGTTTCCAAACTGGTTTAGGAGGGTTGGATTTCCAATCGGAATAGATTTCTGGGCCCGTAACTTCGCCATCCAAATTACGATTGCGGTAATTGGGGTAATCATCAGGGCCAGCAAGGACGGAAATAACCTCCAGTTCAATTTTTGGAGCATTGGTCCGATGCTCTGCAATTTTTTGTTCACGAGGTTTCTCCCAGCGCCAAATAATTTTTGGTTCGACATCTCCACTAAAATCTAATTCTTTAACTGATCCAAAATATACAGAAATAATGATTGCAACGACTTCGAATTTTAAAAGGAAGGAGCTCCTTGAAAAGAAAACCCACCAAATCGTAGCCATAATTAATGCAAGCAAAAAACCTGTCATCATGATGGCGCTTTTAACAAAGCGGGGATACTCCTCTGAAAGTATCTTCGTCGCAACAAATGCGATGCCTAGCATTCCGACTGCGATTATAGGCAGATATAAGCGTCGGTGCATAAAAACGGATGGAAGTTTCTGATCCATAATAAGTCCCTTATAAAATCTATCATTTACGAGAATCAATAAGCAATGAAGGCATAGCAATTAATGCTGGCTCAAATATTAAAGTAACCGGAACAAGCTTCTCGATGGAAGTGGAACTTCCGATTAATTGACTATCAACCAATAAAGAAGACCAGCCAAACATTTCGAATTGTGGTTTTTCCCAAACCAGCTTTAACCCATCTTTAAGCTCAAGCTCAGCTTTTACCTTATCAAACCATTTATAGTCATAATCGAGGCCAAGATCCGCACCTTGAAGAACTATTTTATCCTGCGTAAGTATGAGTTTTGTAGAAAACATAATTGTAGTACCCGAAGTATTTTCAACAGTGATATTAAGCACCGGCTTTTCCGTAAGCAATGAAGCCAATCCCTCATTCAATTTAATTTTAACCACCTTAGATTTTAACTGAATAGCGTCTTTGCTTAACAATGAAGTTAAAGTTTCAACCGGTTTGGATTCAACTGAAGATGCTAGAAGCGAAATAGGCTGAATGAACAAGCCTAAATCTGAAAGCATAGGATCATTCAAGCATTTAGATTTAGAACTGGACCAAGTTTTCTGTTCCCCCAACATGGAGAGAATTCTAGTTCGTAATAGGGGGATGATTTGATTATTCAAATCAAAGGCAAGAGTTTGTAATACTTCTTTTTGTGATTGCGGGAACTTTGATGGAATTAAATCATTGCGCCAGTTTGGTAATTCTTTTTCGAATTGCTGAAACATCTTCAATGGTAGATCAGTTTGGAAGAGAAAATCCTGAAGGGGAATATCACCAGGGATAGCTAGGTATCGAAGTACAGATTGTAGGGTTCGGATTTTTTCACGATTGCCATGATCTGCAAGTCTCATTTCGAGAATTTCAGGTATGTTGGTTGCAAGCGCAACAGATGAAGAATCTGGCCAAGTGTCTGTCAGAAAAGTATCTACGTTTTCCTGCCAAGATTTCCAGTCGAAGCCCTTGATCTTTTGTTTTTCAGGAAACACGGATAAGTTATTGAATGAGGTAGTTCTTTTGTTGAAATCAGCATAAAAA
>DBCB01000172.1:26474-30784 GCA_002303765.1 Planctomycetaceae bacterium UBA969 | reverse complement strand
ACCTTAAGTTAATGGCATTCGGGTCAGGTCTCTTTTTCGAGTTGTAAAAAGAGACGTGACTTTTTTTGATTTATGCTTACACCTTAAGTTAATGACATTCAGACCTGACCCTTTTGATTTCATCCGGGCGATGTTGAATCTGGAGAAACGGATATAAGAGCCTTGGTCGGCTGCAGCGATTGGTTAGGCGTTGTGGCAGGCGCAGGTTGCCGTGGATTGCCACGGACTACCTTTCGCTCGCATGCATTATCCAACTGGCTCAAGGTTGCAGACATTGCGCGAATGTCATAGCCATGCGATCGAGCGAACTCGTTACGCCAAGCTCTTAATTCCGATAAGATATCTTCATTACTCATGACCCATCTCCTGATTCAAGAAGTTCCAACGGAGTACAGATCACCGGTGGTTCATAACCTAACCTACGACAAATCGACTCGATTCTTGGCCGCAGAGTCGCATTGGCGATATGGGTGCAGTTCCAAGTCAAAAGGAATTCAACACCATGAACAGCAGCGATTGCAATATGCAGCGCATCGGCCGCCGCCTTAGCTGGCAAAGGCACTTCACGCAACAGTATGTCTGCGAGAGTTTCTGCCTCAAGCGTCTGTGCCAACACTGGCACGCCATCAAGAACCGCCAAGCGCAAAGCCGCAGCGTCCGAATTTCCTGCTCCGCACTCCAAAAATACCAGCGACGAGACCCGTAATTCAAATTGGGTGCGCCGTTCCCACCAATCACGCGTGACCTGTTGCTCACCGGCCCGCACTACATCGCGACTCTGCCACGCTGTCAAATAACTGGGAATAGTCGTTTCCAAGTACACAATTGGTTTCATCTAGATTGAGCCTATCGCAAATACCCCATTCGTAAGTACAGTGCCTGATTATGCGCCTGTGCTACATAAAGCGGGATGAAATCGTTGTTCTGGCAAGTCCTAGAGAACATTCTGCAAGCAGGTGACTGCCGATACGAAAACCATCTCAAACCAGTTCTATAAGAAGAAAGCACGATTTCGTCAGGCGTCGCTCATCGCAGAAGTTCTGAACATGCAAACAACTCACTGCCCCTGATCCCAAACATTTTAGTACCAACCTCGGCAGTTTATTTTGAACCGTTTACCCATTGTGGCGGTTTAGGGCTGAGAAGTCAAACATTTTGAAAAAACCAAACAAAAGGGGTCAGGTCTTCTTTTTCGAGCAATCAGAAGGGTAAACTCTTAGGATTCTGCTATAATTTGCGTTTTACAGCAGGCCTACTTCATCTGTGGATGGCGGATAACTGGGTAAAAAGCGACGTGACCACTTTGATTTATCAACGCTGATAGATAGTCGCAGACCAATCAGATTTCGCTCCATCATTACCGATTGCCCGCAGACGATAGGCTGCAGCCTTAAAAGATTCTTTCTCAACCCAGGTTTGAATCTGGCCATCAAGCTTACCTGCGAGGCCCCAGTTGCCCCATCCATCAAGTTGCAAGGTTCTGCGTTCGAGTTGCCAAGAAACTGCACCACTAACAGCATTCCATTTTAAAGTATTGCCCTCAAGCGTGGGCATGGGTGTTGCCATCCATCCTGTAGTTTTTCCATTCCATCTGCGCACATGAATTGCATTTGCAACATAGTGCGGGGTATAGAGAACAAAGCCATCACCATCCTTGCGCACGATAAGTTCATGCATGCCATCCATAAGAGGCTTTAGCACTTGTGGACCGAGATCAAGCCTACCAACAAGGGTAAGATCATCACGCCGATACACGAGCACCGTAAAATGATGTGCGTAAGCAACGAATAGATAATCACCACATAAAGCAGCACCATAGGCTTGATCTTTATTTCGTTTATCGATGATTACATTATGAAGCAGGTCGGCATTGTGGGTGGGAGTTAGTTTGCCATTATCAATGCGACAGCGCTGCATAAACCTACCAAGAGGCCAGTTCATACCACACTCATTTGGTTTGTCGGCAGGAAAGCCAAAGAGAAAAACTTCATTTCTAGCAGAATCAATTTCAAAGCCACCAAAGCGGGCCTTCGGATCTTGCAAAGGTGCGGGCAGTTCGTAAAGGGCATTCTCTGGAGAATCCCAATTCCAGATAGGGCAACCATGTGGGTTAAGCCCTGTTAGCGCAATCTTTCGCAGGTAGCGCTTACCCTTAATACGACTAATGAACCAATAGTTACCATCATCATCAATGTTTTGAAAGGCAGTATCGCTATCCTCACGCAGCGCCTTCGAAAATTCGGAAGGTGCGAACTGACCATCGCCATCGCCATCGGTCCAAATAAAACTACCAAACCCGAGAGGCTGGTGTGGAGGCCATATCTTTGCCGTGTTGCGGGGAGAAATCACTGCACAAGGAATAGCTGCTTCATCACCATCTTGAAAACGAAACACACACATTGGAGAACCATGCTGGGTGGTGGTGATAAGAAACTTTTTCCCCTGCCAGCGCCTAACTCCATAAACAAGTGCATTTCCATTTGCACGAGCATCATCCGGGAAGCGTCTGCGATCCAATGTACTTGCGATCCATTGCTCATCCCGGTAGTGATTGAAGGAGGAAAACAGATCAGCTTTGGAATCAGGGTCTGCATCAACAGCATCAAGAAACGATGTGCCACTAAGGTTCCAACGCGGTTCACCTGTTTGACTGAAGGATTGCAAACGGCTCTGGCACATTCCCGCCATACCTATATCACAAACATAAAGGTTACCCTCTGCATCGGTGCCTATGCCACGAATGTTCTCGAAGCAATTCGCACTGATTCGCCCCTTCTGCGAACGCCAACCACCCTTTACCCCAATGCTTGAGCCTCGCTTGATCACACCATCAAGCCCGGTGTAGGAATGCACTTGATGATCAGTTCCGCCATCGGCTACCCAAAGCCTCTGATGCCTTGCATCGAAGGTGATATCCATGGGTATTGCAATATCGTCAATACTTTGAGGCAACTTGTTTCCGTCAGGATCATATTTAAGCACCCGGCCCGGAACCATGAGGGGTGGTGCAAAGGCTCGCATGCGGTGCATGGAAATTCCCGGTCCGATTACTCGCACACAGCGCACAGGCCTCATAGCATCAATCGTTACATATTCTTCAGGCCAGCTATAAAGTTTATCCTGAGGCGTTGCCACATCTATCCAAGGCCCATCTCGGCCAATGTTACTAGTTTGCACCTTCAGAGCCCTAAAATCTTCCTTCGCCATATCGCCCATGATGCAGAAGCGAGAGACCGCCTGCAACTTGCCGAAATCAAAACCCACAAAACCCTTCAGTTTATCCTTTGCGATGAAAGAATCCTTATCGGAAGGGCTGATCGCCTTCTCAAGTGCATGCTCAACATCGAGTGCTTCGCTGCCAAAGATCTCGCCGTGCAGTTCTTGATAAGCATACGCAGAAGTGGCCCGCTGAATGGCCCAAAGATTACCTGCAGAATCCACTTCAAGCTTACCAGCACGTATCAAAGGGATATTAAAATCCGTAAGCTTGAAGTTCTTGAGCGACAGCACCTTCACACCTGCATCATCAGCCATATAGATGCGTTCGCGCTTGTCATCAAAGGCCAATCCAGTGATGGGAAGAACCTGCTCAGGGAGTTGGATGCTGCGTTTCTTTAATGGATCGACGGCTGAGCCCGGGTTGCGCGGATACAAACTCAAATCCGTCCGGGGGCCATCCTTGGTATTAAATTTTCGACCATAAGCGGCCCACTTCGCATTTACCGCAACCGCTTCCCCTGAGTTAACCCCGAGGCCAGTCATTTCGGGCAGCGCATCTCCATCCTTATAAATGCCCGCAGCTCTCAGTCCTTCTTCCCAAGTGGTCGTGAGAAACACATAGCCCTCTGTGCTCACCGCCATGTCAGAAGTATAAAGCTGCATCCAAGTCTGAGATTTATCATTGAAGTCATTGCCACGAATCAAAGTATTCCCGATGCCCGTGGTAGTAACGGGTAGATAAGGTATCTTTTCAACTTTTGGCACGGGGATGATCTGCGCCATGATGAAGAGTGGGGAAAAAAGCGTTAAAAAAAAGAACATGGCACAATGTTTAGAACTAAACCATCGAATTGCAAACAATGGAGTATCAAGGATAGATTTCATAATTCCTACTTTGTTCAATTGAACCCAGCAAATTGACATTACTCTAATTGCACTGTAACAACTTTATTGTAATGCTCATTCTATTACACATATATCATTCAAGCTGGAATCCTTGTCCATCATATTTTTTCGATCATGTGAATAGCAATTTTAAAAGAATACTCCCGCACAAATAATATTCTGCTGCTGACCTATCTATTCCAAAT
>DBCB01000172.1:4079-26383 GCA_002303765.1 Planctomycetaceae bacterium UBA969 | reverse complement strand
GCCTTACTCTTGATCGGAGACTTTAACATGAATATGGACTTAGTAGAAATCGCATGCGTTGTGGATCGTTCGGGATCGATGGCGTCCATTTGCTCGGATGCAATCGGCGGGTTCAACTCTTTTCTGGCCAACCAGAAAACACAACCCGGTACGACAAAGTTTACCCTGGTACTATTCGACAACGAATACCAAGTGGTTCACAACGGCACCGATATCAAACTTGTGGAAGACCTTAATACCACGACATTTATGCCACGGGGTTCGACCGCATTACTGGATGCGATTGGAAAAACCATCGATGACATAGGCACCCGATTAAGCCAGACTCCAGAATCTGATAGGCCTGGTAAAGTGATTTTGGCAATCCTCACAGATGGCGAGGAAAACGCCAGCACTGTCTACACACCGAAAAAGGTTAAAGGCATGATTCGTAATCAACAGGAAAAGTATAATTGGGATGTGATGTTTCTGGCTGCAAATCAGGATGCGATCTTGGCAGCAAAGGAGCTTGCGATACCTTCCGAAAATGCGATCAACTTTTCGCCTAGCGGTGCAGGTGTTAAAATGGCGTTCTCTTCTCTTAATGCTGACATCAACCATCGTAGGGAAAGCCATCGAAGTTCTAAACCTAAAGGGGTAAAGTAATAATTAGAAAAATCCTTTAGACCGAGGTTGGGCAGAGAGGCAAAAAGGGGTCAGGTCTCTTTATCGATTTGTAAAAAGAGACCTGACCCCTTTGATTTCACTTCTATTACCTAGGCACGACTCGCCCTAGGCAGATTCGAAAACCATCGCGGGAATCAGAATAAGTCACGCCTGCGATTCCCAAGCGTACTGCACAGCGGGCATTGCCTGGCACATCAAAGTAGTTTCCGCCCCGACACACAGGACGAGTGACAGTCCGCTTTTCGGGGTTTTCGTAATAGATTTCTTCGTGTCCGCCTTTGGGATCGAAATGATCGATGACAAACTCCCAAACACCGCCACACATATCCGCTAGGCCGAACCCGTTACGACCTTTTTCGCCATACTGGTCTACTGGGGATACGAACGGAAAGCCATCACTCCAAGGGGCCTTCGCTAATGGCCAAGTCTTCTTGCGGCCCGGCAGAAAATCGATCGCAGAAATGTTGAGCCTACCTTCGCCTTGCTCAAGATCATTGCCCCACCAAAAGGCAAGGCTTTCCTTGCTGCCGCCTCGACATCCATATTCCCACTCGGCTTCTGTCGGCAGTCGATACTCCAATCCATCTGGCAATCTGCCCGCCTTGCGTTCCCTGTCGGTGAGCCATTTGCAGAAAGCATTCATATCGTTATAACTAACGCAAACCACAGGAAAGACATCTCGGTTTGGGAAACCCCAGTTCGGGTCGCGCCAACTCTTGCCGGGCATCGGCTTCCATGGTTGAACCAGCGTTCCCTTTCTGCGATACCCATCCCATTCCATGTCGAAACATTGCGTTTTGCCTTCGGGTTTCTCGGCATCGGTGACATACTTGCTCTCTAAGGCGAAGCGCTTGAACTGCCCGACACTAACCTCCGTGCGGCCCATCCAACAGCCATGCTTCACACGCGTTAATCTTGGCGCTTCGCCTTCAAACGACTCACGGTTCGTTCCAGGCTGAGCGCCACCTTCTATGCCAGTAGCCCACTTCTTCTCTTCGGGGCTGCTGCCCATCATGAACTCGCCGGGTGGCAGATAAACAACCTCCAGCATGACGCCTTCCCCAAGATCGATCTTTTTGGATTCGCGTGGATTGGGTTCGGCAGCGTGAAGACCGATCAAAGAAATGAATAAGATAGTGGTGATAAGTGTGAGTGTATATTTCATGTCATGTTTTCCGAAATGGGACAGTGGCTTTTCTTAAACACCTTTACAGTACAAATGCAAAGATACAGTTTAATTTATTTAGCATCAATAAGGTTAAGAATCTCAACAAGCTAGTTACTTGGCTTCAGTAATTGCACTTACATCCCTCAAGCGGATGCGGGTTTTCACAGGCTCCATGTTGGTAAGATTAAGCGACATGCGATTAGTTTGCACATAAAGACCCACAAGCTTCAGAGGATAGTCAAGCTTGCCATCCCCATTACCCTGCCATTGCTTTAAGCCAGCACCTGGCTCAATATGCTTGGCGGGCGAATCATTGGTAAGAGGAAAAGTAACAAAGCACCAGCCATCAAAATCAATCGCAGATTGGTTTCCCCAGTCTCCTCCATCAAAATCATTTGAGGAACGCCAGCGCTCGCCCTTGGCATCTTCGATCTCCCAGAATATTCTCCCCCAACTACTATCACCCTTGACCCAAACCCCTACCGAATGAGGTTTACCAATAATCGGTAATGGCTGCTTTAAGCGCAACGCAGTGTATTCACCAACAACATTCGGCACTTCCCCCTGACGCTGAAGCTCCAGTTCCAGACAAGAACCTTTTTCAGAATCATTAACTTTATGAAGGTTAAAAACACCGGGCTTGCGCAAGGATATGGTGATTGATTGTTCGGGTGCAAGCTGCCAAAGTGCAAGATCTTCCATGCTGTTGATGACTTGGGTGCCTGCAGGTGGCTGATTTTCTGGAAAGGTGCGTCGGCCTGCGGTAACCTGCGTTGCAGCAGAAGGGCACACAAGATAACTAACTCCGGTGCCTGCGGTAACTTTAAGGCGGCGGCCCATAGACTTCCGCTGAAGCTGCCTTCCATAAAATTCGATAGCGGTCGCCGTTGTATCAGAAGAAAATTCGAACTCCAATTCGCATTCCCCGCGAGGCACCCAAAACGCATAGATGCGCTTGCCATTGCGATCGAACTCAAGCACATTGGCACTGGCAGATCCCGTAGGCATCTGGCGAATAAGTTTTACGGAATCCAAAACATTCGTAAGTGTTGCAAGGGCTACATAAGCTGGCTTAGGGTAATGAAGCGGGCTACGCTGACATAGGCCACTCGCACCCCATAAAGTATCGTAATAGGAATTTCCCACATCTTCGATGCCTGCAGGTGATATGGTTGGAAACCGGTTAGCAAGCCCGATCATCACATCGCGTGCATACCACTCGGCATGCCTCTCCGCACCCAGATCACGCTCGGCCCGTGAAGTAAACTCATAACATCCCGTCAAGGGAATATCATAACCAAACTTGCGGGCTGTCTCTGCCATCAGCCAAATACCTGCAGTGGTGTGTGGCGAAAGTTTTTCAGGGGCAATGGTCTGACCAGTGGTTTCACTACCCAGATAATCAATAAGGTCTCGTGGGAATCCCCTTCGTAACATAACAGCAACGATACCTAAAGAACCCCCGGAGTTACCTGCGATGATTTTAAGCTGCGGGAACTTCGCCCGAATAAACTTCGCACCCTTCAACCCTAATTGATAAAGCTGATCTTCACGCTCTTCAAATGCCTTATCCTTGGGCACATACTTAGACCCATAAAGCTCGGGGGGATAGGCGCCCGGATCATAGCTTTCATGAAATAAATCAATGTACTGGCAATGGGGGAACCTTTTAAGAAGGTCGCCAATCACTTTTTCTGCGCGTGCTTCCGCAGCAGGCCAATCGTTTAGATCAACAAGTCGAAAAGGCCAGTTGATCTGGTTGAGCGAAATCTTCCACGGGGCAAGCTCGGCTTCAGAATCTTTGGTCCAACCCATGGTGGTTCGGCGCATACCCGCCTTGAACAACATGGGGCCCGCAACCTTGGGATCGCGAGTCGTGTAATGAACGCCATTGAACCACCATGTACCAAATGGCGATTCATAACCAGCGGTGCGTGTATCATTTCCGAGCAGTGCAAAAGAAGCGTTATGCTGAAGAATATTCTTGCCTGCTTGGTCGAGCAAAATCACGCGAAGTCCGTACCAACCAACATCAGGCATTGCAAGCGGAAGAGTAATATCCACCTCTGCACCAATACTATCCAATGCAACGATCTTCTCATTCTTGGTAAGAATTTTTCCTTTAATATCAGTGATTTCTGAGCGCAAAGAATAGCTACCTGGCTCGACAGCCTTCAGGGAAAATGTAGTCTCGGGAGTTTCATTATTATGAAAAATATTGCCTACTTGCGACTGCTTGAGCCTAACTTCCACAGGTAGCTTTTCTAAGGTCGCACCAAAAACATGAACCGCACTGGTCAGGGAAGGCACAGACTTACGGCGCTTGTCGCGCTGTACTTCAAGGCCACCACATCGACCCAGAAACTCAAAATCAAGATAAGGACCAACCTTCATCGCAGCATAGGAATCCTGAGTATCTGCAATTAAATCAAGGATGTCGCCTAACTTTAAATCCACCCGCACAAGATACAGGGGCGTGGTAATGGTCTTCCCATCGGCGATAGGATAGGTAACGCTACCCACCTGCTTGATGCCTTCGCCTAGTTGCTCTCCATTGCGGGGTAATGTAATACTGGTATCTGCCATCGCCCCACCTCTGCCTGAAATGGCAAAGCGTGTAAGGCGGGTTGTCAGCAAGGGATCTTTGTTTAAATCTGGTTCCACTGCGCACAACACCCATGCACATTTATAAAACGCCTGAGGAACCGAGAAGTGCAATGACTCAGGCATACCATCCAATGCGGTGCGTGATGTATTTTCATCTGTCTCAAGGAAGCGTGTTCCCTGCATTTCTTTTGCCTTGCCTACATCAGCGTTTTTACCACCTTCGACAACCACCATAGGCACAGCATTAATCTGCTGGATTCCGGGCTTCAAGGAAATAGTTGCCTTATCCATCACCCCCGGTTGGGCAATATGCTTTACATCCAAAGATAAAAACTTGCTGGGTTCAAGAGTGAACGATCGAGCCCCACGAACTGCACCGCCTGGCTCCATTTGCAAAGTAACTTCGACAAGCCCGCCCCCTCCATTGATACGACCACAATAGCGCCCCTGCATCCATACCTCGGCCCCTGCACTATCAGACCGGACTTCGAGATGTACCCAGCAATTAGATGCTGGCGGCAATGTCTGCCATACTTTTGCCAATCCAACTCCCTGCGCCTCGGTATAACGGGCAAGATAAGGTCGGCTATGAAGGCGATACTTCAGGCCTGTGCCTTGAAACTCGATATAACCATCGGGCATGGTTTCTTTTTCTAAACTCTTCTTCCCTGCTTTCTCTACCTGACGCGATAACAGATCGGCCTTCACTACTCCAAGCAAGGCTTGACTCTTTCCTTCTGCAAACTTGAACATCAATCCAACCTTACCCACTGGCCCAACTTGAAATTCCACTTCCATTGCGTTGGATTTTCCAAGCGTAACCGAATGAGCTTTACGATCAGCCACTGGCTCCGCTGCTTGGAAAATCACCAGTGGGGCCAGAAGAAACGCAACAAGAATAAAAAGAGAGTTTTTCATTTGGTCCCTATCGGAATATCTAGCTTTTGTTGTTTATTTAAATCTTGGTAAGGTTACGAATCTCATGACCACATCCATGCACCGTTACTTTTTTTCTTCGCTAGAAACATGATCCTTCAAGAATCCCTGTTTCATCAACCACGCCTGGCACTTTTTAGGCCATGCGCTTATTTCTTTGTCCGAGCGTAAACCATAGCCGTGGCCACCGGTGGCGCAGAGGAAAAAATCATTCACAACCTTCGCTGCCTCTAGTGCATCACGATAGACTTTACTCCCTGCGATAAAAGATTTGTCGTCCTCGGTATGAACGATAAAAGTAGGTGGCGTTTTGTCGTTCACGGGAAGGCCTTCGGAAAGTTTGCCCGGAACCTTCGAAAGATATGCGGGATAGACTAGGATTGCAAAGTCTGGCCGAAGGTTCTTATCATCCACCACATCCAATCTTGGATAGGTTGCCTGGCTAAAATTGGTGCTCAACCGGGCGGAAAGATGACCACCCGCAGAGAATCCCATCACCCCAATATGCATTGGTGAGATATTCCATTCTGCAGCGTTATGCCTGACAATTCGAATGGCACGTTGAATATCCTGAAACGCCCCATCGAGGTTACCCGGTACCCGATATTTAAGAACGATACCGGTGATCCCGATAGAATTAAGCCAAGTCGCAATTTCAGTTCCTTCTTTGTTGTAGGCCAAAATATTATAAGCTCCTCCAGGGCAGACAATCACTGCGGGAGTCGGTTTACTCGTGTTTGCAACCTTATAAACGGCGATCGATGGTTCATTAATATCCGTGATACGGATCACATTATCGCCCCTCGATGGCAATTCCTTTTCCGGCCCCTTTAAGCCACGCCCTGGCATTTGGTCTTTGGGCCACAAATTGACGATTGTAGGTACACTTGATGGCGCGGGCTTCTCGGCCCAGACCAACGCACCCGAGGCAACGCTTAACACGAAAGAAACAATATAAAGCATGTAGTTATTTCCCATTAAGTTTCTCCTGCTCTAGCGACTTCTTGATAGCATCGTTGAAATTCTTTTTAAAATCTTCCGGGCTCAGCGTGGCGCCTGTGGTCGATGTGTTCTTATATTCCCCGCCCACCCATCGCAGGTTGCGAATCTCGCGGGGCCCCTGCCATGCCTTGCCATCCACCTTTACCTTCTTGCCATCTTTCAAAGTAGTACCACTGGGGCTAATGCTGAACTCAGTCACCGATTGCCAGTTGGTAAGTGGCCCTGCTTTTTCATTGGTGGAAACAAGATCCTTCAAGCTGACAGATACCTGCTGCCATTCTGGTGAACCTTTCAATTCTTTAACCGCAATATAATCAACTGCGGGCTTACCCGGATTGATCGCACCCCATGCATTACAGTTGAAGGTAAGCACAAGCTTGTTATCGGTAAGAGACTTGATTTCAAGTTGAAGAGTTGCGCCATCAGGGCCACGCCATTTGGGATCTTTAAGCTTGCGGGTAGTTGCAGTCCACAAGGGAGGATGGCCCCAGTTCAGTAAATACCAATCATGCCAACCACGGGTACCATCATCAATCAACCGGTCTGGTTTATCAGTAGCCTTCACGCCAGCCATCTGTAATTGGTTATGGGCTACCGAAAGCATTCTAGAACTGATTGCAAAGGTGGCTGAGTTATTATGGCCCGCTGTTTGGGCCACCGCCGTATATTGCGCGGGGGTTTCATATACAACATTGGCAAAGGCAAAGATAGGCTCTTGCAGATTCATCACCGGGCAGGTAGCTTTCCATTGCTTGCCAATCTTTAAGGCCTTTGTATCACTCCAGAAACGCGTCAATGCATGGGAATCAGACGAATAATAAATGTCCACGTGCTGCACTGGTTTCGATTCATCAGGCGTGACGGTAATTATTGGAACACCATCGGTTGTCTTGAGTTCCAGAACAATCTTCGGTGTTTGTGGCATCTTAAGTGTTGCACCTTTCAAGTGCTCTTCAAACCACAGGTATTCGGTAAGGATGTGTTCATCAGAATGGCGGTGATTGAAGTGGGGCGAGATGCTGAAACGAACCCGATCATCGGGAAGGTTACGCCAATTCCAAGCCATGTTATCAATATGGGCATGAAAGTCGTTAGTGGGTGACAACCATAATGTAGGGCAGGTAATCAATGGGATGTAGGCATTGTCGGAAACACAAGCCAGCTCCAATGCGGTACGCTTGTCTCTTCTACCACCTGGCAAATCTGTCTGGCTTTCCAAAAGATCTCCGGAACCTCCGCATGAAGGCACTGCAGCCTTTACCCGCTTGTCGATGCCTGCAAGATTGGTGGTAAGCTTACCTCCCATGGAATGGCCAAAAACCCCGATCTGGGTTGGATCTACTTCGGGTTGCTGTTCAAGAAAAGTAATGGCCCGCCTTGCAGCTATCAGCACCAAAAACCAATTGCTGTTTCGGGGCGATTCAACCGCATCATAAGTATATTCATCCGGAGCAAGTGAGCCTGCAAAATGATTGGCTTTGTTGCGCTGAGGCGGATGAGTAGCATCTAGCTTACCCCAATCGGTTTGCAAACCCTCATAGGCAACTTGCGAACGACCGAAGTTTAATTTGTTTCCACCCCAATTGATCGAGATCCCTGCGTAGCCCCGCTTGGCATAAGCAAACACACTATCGAGCGAAGCTGATTGCCCACCACCATGAATTTGAACCAAACCAGGAAGATTTTTACCACCCTTGGGGAAGGCGTAGAAGGCAGACATGATTGAGGGCGTGCCTTTGAAGGTTCCAACTTTGTAACGCACCACGCGACAGACTACGCCATCGCTTTCCCACTCTTTCTTGATTTCTATTTCTAATGGTTCTTTTTTAGGTTCGTAGCCTGCCCATAGTTCAGCAAGGTTTTGGGGTACCTTACCATCCTTGAACAAAGGCAATGAATCTTCTGCATGAGTGTTCGCAACCCAAAACACAAGTAATAAGGCAATGGCAAGCTTATGTTTCACAGAGGTATTATCCTTTGTTGAATCTGGAGGTAATCATGATTCTAATATTTGCAAATTGCAAAGTTAGATGTTGAATATTCACAATCAAGCATCTAATAGCAATTAAAATTGCATAATTCAGAAGAATACCTTTTTCAGAATCAATATTAAGTTGACTCAACACGATTTATTAAATTTAAAAAATGTACACTATAAAAAAATAAGTTAAGGAAGAATGACTGCCTATTGCCAGGGAAACATTAAGCTTCTTGGTTTTGAATAATCTATTCGTTGAACTTAAAGCAGGCACGACACTTACCATATGCTTTTTCAACAATGGGCAATAGTTCTTTAGCCTTGGTAAGATCGTCAGCCAAAAGAGCGTCTCGTAAATCCTCGAGGCGTTCGCGTAAATCCTCGGTAATTTTGCCTGCGTCAGGGTCCATCGATCCGGTTCTTATGAATACGCCGACTTGCAATTTGCGAGTCAACAAATCCCATTGTTGGATTCTGCGGATGGCCTCCTCTTTTTTCCCTGTTCGAACAGCGACAGAAGCCTCGGTTCGGACCCGGACAATCTCTGCAAAAGCCTGCTTTGGGTCTGGATAATAGATGTACAGGGCAACCATGCTGAAAATCACAAGTCCCGACAAGGCAACTACACCCAGCACGGGGCCTGGCACACCACGATTCCATACACCGACCGGTACTTCAGAAACAGGTGGGTGGGTGGTAAGCCATTTATCAACCTTCCCGGTCCGGTCGAAACAGGACAAACTGGTACCAAGAATAAATAGCAGCAGTAATCCACCGAGGGCAACCGGTTCCAGCACTTCAACTTTTTGCATGAGTTTACCAAGCACCACATCATAACTTACATTCGAACCAGATGGAAAGGGGCTTGTCCAATCATCAAATGCATGCGTATGTACGGCCTCCTCTTTGGCAAAATACAATGGTCGTTCCATGCCATATCCCACCGCAAGCACCAGCACACTGATAATCAACAACCACGCCAATGCACGCCTCCAACCAAATTCAACCATTACCCATGAAATCAAGCCCAGATTGAAACCCACACCCAGTTCAAACAGTATAAATGCAGCACCTGTAGAATTGCCATGCTCGAAAATTAACCCAATGCGCATCATGCCAGGAAGCACCCCGGAATATGCAGGCAGGCCTATTAACGCCATCAATGCGGGGGACATCCAATCATCATGGCGCATAGTCATGCTTAGCGCACCATGAGGAATTAGCCCTGCAAAGAAGCCGGTGAAGAGAATACCGATGAGAATGTATCCCATGCTAGGACTGACAGTTTCTTTTGCTGCGGATACGACAACAGAAATCAATCTTTTAATACCAGGGGGAGGCATTGGCTCGTCGCAAGGAAACAAGGAATCCGAAGGTTTTTCGAATACGCGCTTCCACAATTCCCCACCTGAAATTGCGAGGTGCATCGTCGCAATGACAAAGCAGATGATAACTATCGGCTCTGAAAGAGTGAGTCCGTATAGGAAAGAAAGCGGGTTGAGTTGTGGGGCTGCCAAGACAAATGCCAAAATAGTAGCAGTTGGAACGCCCGCCCTACGCATTTCCCGTGCGACTGGGATAACACCGAGCGAACAGACTGGTAGCAGAGACCCAATAACCCAAGCCCTAAACAGCCCCTTGAGCCCTTCTCCGCCAAATAAATTTCGTGTGGATTCAGGGCCTAACATACGTCGCATAACAGCAGCAACGAAGAATCCCACAAATAAAGTTGAAGAAGCCTCGACCGCAGTCTGACCGATTCGAAGCAGCACGCTCCATAAAATGTCCATCATCAAGCTCCTCATAAAGAATCTGTATTTTAAACTGGTACAGGAACTGTTTCGAGCAACTGATTTATAATATTTGATGCTGCATCCGGTGCGAGACCAAGACGGACGGAGAGTACGGGAATTGCAACATCTTGAATATCATCGGGCGTAACAAATGGGCGATCTTTGAGGAAAGCCCACGCCTGGGCAACTCGCTGCCAGATCAACAAACCCCGAGGGCTTAAGCCCAGCGTCACCTTTGGGTGAACCCGTGTCGCCCTTCCCAGATCAACCAGATACTCCTGCACATTTGGCTGTACCAAAACTTTAGAAACTCGCTCTTGCAAACCTGCTAGTTGACCTTTCACCAACACACTTTTCTGACTCGGAGGATCATCAACATGGCCTATGGCTGCTGCAAGCAAACCGAGTTCATCACTTTTTTCGGGGTATCCCACTGCCAATTTCATTGCAAACCTATCGAGTTGCGCCTCGGGCAAAGGATAAGTACCGTGGTGTTCTACGGGATTTTGGGTGGCGATCACAAAGAACATTGGTGTTAGTGTGTGCTTGATGTTGTCCACCGTTACCTGACGCTCTGCCATCGCCTCCAACAAAGCGCTTTGGGTTCGTGGAGTGGTGCGATTGATTTCGTCCGCGAGCAGCACATCGCTGAAGACCGGGCCGGATAGAAACTCAAATTCGCGGGTCTTTTGGTTAAAGACGCTGAACCCGGTGATATCTCCCGGAAGTAAATCTGGTGTGCACTGGACTCGAGAAAAGTTTCCACCCACAGCAAAAGCAATAGCCTTGGCAAGAGTCGTCTTACCTAGGCCAGGCAAATCCTCGAGCAGGAGATGACCACGCGCAAGAAGACATGCTATTACTTTTTCTACCACATCCGCTTTTCCCCGCAACGCCCGGTTCAATTCAACTCGAATCCCTTCAAGGAGAGCACCCTGCGAGGTAAGATTTGTTTGTACATCATCTGTTAATATTGACATGTCAGGATTTATCCCCATTTGGAAAATCAGAAGGTGCATTACGCCAACGCTTCAGCGTCCAACTACCTAGCACTCGATGGCAAACATTCAGAACTTCGGATTGGGACCAGGGTGGCGGGGCCTCTTGTCCATAAGCTGCCCATTGGGCCATAAGGGTAATTTGGTAAATGTCGGCATCAGGCCCGGAAGACTTCAATAAGGATTCGCGCAGCCAGCAAATAAAGGTCTGTCGGCACTTTCGCGCCTTACCAGATAACCTTCCCCTTCGTTCGAGAACCGTAACAGCGCCCCGTACTTGTTCACGCCATGTCTTTCCGGGAAACCATGTCCATATCAAGAAGGCCAGCGAATCGAACAAATCGCGACGGTATATCCAGCCTGTAAATAGTAAGCCGAATAGCAGTATAAATTTTACTATGTGCGAGTATAACCAAGCGATAAGGAAGACAAAGGCATCAAGGATGCGTTCGAATAATGGAAGGGTAGGCCCTAGCACAACATAACCAGGGGTAGGTTCAAGCACCATCCAATGACCATCTAAAAGTAACACCTCGGGCCAAAAATGCAAATCAGTCACCTTCACCGGGGTGTGCGCTGTCTCTGGATCATATGCATCAGGGGATGCATAGTAACCCATGCAAATACGGGTTGGGTAATCAAGTGCCCGTAACATCAGGGCAAATGCACTAGCGAACAGATAATCTGGTCCGCGCCTTGATTCAGTCAAAAACCACATCACGGGTGCGGGGTGTTCGGGTGGCGCAGTGGCATTCAGGTCTAGAACGTACTCGCTTAAAAGTTTCCTTTGGATTGCATCAATCTGAAGCCAGCCCCTTGGATGCTCTCCGGCCCAATCCCTTGCAAGTTTTTGGATCTCGGGATGAATGATTAATGGTATATCTCCAAGCTTGGGTGACGAACCATTAGTTGCTCCCACTGTTCCAAAAGCAGATTTTGGTAACCGCAAAGGGTCGACCGTTCGACAATCAGTTGTTACGATAATTCCGGGAGGTGTACGCTTTCTTCCAGCTAGGGCGAGAACACCTTCATAATCCCACTCGTAGTAATCCGATTTATCTACCTTGTTAATGCGAAAGTGCGTCAACAACGATGGAGTTGGAACAAGATTCGACTTTAATTCTGCAACCTTCAACTGATGGCGTTCATCTGCCAAATACCAATCATTGGGTTTGAAGAAGCCTAGTTTCATCCAGTCGCCCCCTTGGGCTTCGATCAACTTGCTGACAGGTTTACATGCCTCGAGCCATCGTTTTTCAACAGGTTCATAAATTTCATAAGCGACCAGGCGAATATGCAAGGGAGTGCGGCCCTGCACTTCAAACACTCCACGGGCGCCCTGGCTCTTGGGTTTCGGATTACCTTTGGGCCCCTTGCGCCCGGTGTCAAAGTCACGACTTGGGCGCTTGTTGTCTGGAAGTTTACCGTGAAACTGAATCACATCCAACTTACCTGCCGCAACCATCCGCTCCATGTCCTTATTCGGCTTGTGAGGGGGGCCGTATAAATCATTGACTGCATCTATGAGCGAGTTTTTATTATCTTCAATCATTTTATCAGTCTCGACCATGCCCGCAGCCTTGGCATTGTCTCCCGCAGTTTCTTCGGGACCATCCCCCACCCCATATCGGGCAAACATATCCGTTGCCCCTGTTCCCCCAGATGTTGGCATCCATTCGCCCAGAGCATACGATGCACGCCTGGGACCTACCAACACCAACGCCAATGCCAGTCCCAAAAAGAAAATAAGAAATGAAAGCCCAAGCCAAGGCGCCCGCTCGCCGGCATCATGTAGCTCGACTGTGACAGCCTTCTCAGGGGCGACAAAGACCAAACGCAAGCCAGACCAATAAGTAATCATCAGCCATATGCTGCCCGTTGCAGTGTACATGCCAAGCACCACCATCACCGCAGGGTGATTAGTCATCGAGGCAGAGAAAAGAATAAGGAATAAGCTGGTCACGCAGGCAAGTCGCAGGCATAAAAGCCAACCGGCGCAAATAGCCAACCCCAGCCCGACATTCCGCAAGCTGCAAACCATCTGGATTTCAAGCGGGTAACCATCCCCAGTCCAGTTCCTACGCAGCGGTTCTACACCAAAGGGTGCCAAAGCCAACCCAAATAACAAAAGGAATAACCATAAGGGAGGCTTGGACCGCGGGTCGGAGGGGATTGGAACAAACTGGGCGACCACCGCAGCCACCACAATCCAGATTGCTGCAAAGCAAATACTTTGCCCAACCGCACGCCCATCGCCTGCAGCAACATCAACTCCAACCGATGCCAAAGCAATAAGAGCAAAAGTAGAACGGCGTACCAGACTGGATATTTCAGGAACCATGTCTTGCCTCCCGCCAGCCACCTTTGAGTTGAACAGGTACTGATTTGGGTGAATCAATAAACAACCATGGAGCAATGTGGGAGTTGTCACAGTGATCGAAATCAGCAGGTTCAGAGAATGCGTCGGCTTTAAGTACAACCCAACGCTGATCTTCGACCTCGCACGCACCACAACTTCCATGGGCATGGGTTCGATCGGTGGTAACGATTACCTGTAGTCCATCACGAAAGCCCCTGCATTTCGGGCAAGCCAAAACATCGACTAGAGGTTTATCGCAATCTTCGGGTAAACAGGCCAAGGCATCGAGAATTTTGCAGAGTTGCGCTTGGCCAGACGCTGGCGGGATATCTTTTCCACCATAAGCCAGACCAATCTGGGCTCCGTCTTCAAGCCACCCCTTGGCAAAACTTGCAACAATACGAATCGCCCACTCCAACGAGGAATCTGATCCTTTACCAGCGTGGCTGCGTGGGTCGACATCAAGAACAATCTGAATAACAGGACGTGAATTCGACTGAAGTTCACAAACGATTAGACGGTCATACTTTGCCGACTGGGCCCAATGAATTCTGCGGGGAGAATCGCCACGGCGGTATGGCCTTACTCCGAGCACATCGCCGTTTGTACCTACTTTGCTTCGAGACACATTTCCTTCAACCTGATGGTCACCACTTACTTGAGGGATGGGGCCTACCGGGTACATAAAAGGCCAGACAATCAAAGGAGTTTCGACAGCAAGGGCCTTGGAATTGTCCCACAAACCGAACGGAAAACCCGTGGTCAGTTCCAGAGTTGTAACAGGGAAAATACCTCGACAAAGCGGCTTAAAAGTCCAGCGACAAAATGCTGTTCTGCGTCGGGGAGAGACAGCGATTCCAGCAACGACCTCGGTTGTATTGCCACCGAACCCCCCTCGCACCGCCAATCCCCACGCCGGCCATGGGAGTCTATTTCGCAGGGTAAGTCGAACCTCTACAAAATCCCCTTCATAGGCGCGCAAACGATCAAAGGAAATGGATCCGGCCAACCCACGCAAAGAAATCCAGGGCCAGATTATGCCTAAAGCAACCACTGCAAGCACGCCACCACTAAGCACGAAACCCTGCGAATGAATAAATAATCCACACAAAAAAGAGGTGAAGGCTGCAATGGTAAGTACGCCTAGCGGGTGGTACACAAACCATCGAACTTTTGCACTAAACTTAGGAGCAAAATCGTACTCTAACAGCGCCCGAAACCAGGTTCGCAAACGCAAAATTATTGAATGGTTGGTCATTGCCTTAACCGATTCATATAGAGTAAACCGCCACTTCGCCCACATCCGTACCAACCGCAATATGTGAATCATCCTGCGACCAGACAATTTGCGTAACGCCACCGCTTAGGTTCGCCTTTCCTTGTATGCGCACCCCTTCAACAGGGCACCACAGCAAAACCTTTCCATCGCCTGCACCAGATACCAGAATGTTGCCATTACGCTGGTAGGCAAGCACATTGACATTGGCAGACTCATCGTGCCCGGTGAGTTGCAAGGGCGTAGTCCCTTCAGGGCCCTTCCCAGAACAATCCCAAACAGTAACTTGCGAGCCACCACCCGTGGCCAAAAAACGACTATCCCGATCCCATGCAAGTTCACGCACTTTCATCGGGTAGCCAAACATATGCAAATCCTGGCCAGTGGCACCAATCCAGAAATGCACCGTCGAATCCTGATCTCCGGTGGCAAGGTATTTGCCATCGGGCGACCAAGCCAAGCGAAGCACCGAGCCCTTCCAATTAAATTCCCGCACAGGTTCATTCTTGCTGGGAGACCACACGCGTATGCCACCATAAGCCGAGGATGTCAGCTCTAAACGGCCCGGACCCCAGACAATATCGGTGATGGTGCTGCCTTGGTCTGGATAGTCACGGATATGGGTACCTTTTTTGTCCCAGAGCCGCACTTTCTTACCAGACGCAGATGCCAAATAAGAACCGCATGGGCTGACTGCAAGTCGCTCGACCCACTTAGCGCCAGCATCAAGCGCCAACTTTTCTCCTCCGCTTGCAACATCCCAAAAACGAACTAAACCATCCTGACCGGCACTCGCCAAAGTGGAGTTATCCATCCATGCGATCGAGGTGGTGCCAAAGCCATGGCCTGAAAGAATATGCAGAAGTTTGCCCGAAGCGGCATCGATAAGAGCAACTGGACCACTCACCGAGGCTGCAGCAATGAGCAATCCGTCAGGCGACCATAAAAGGGCGATGATATGATCTGATAGCATGCCCTCCCACTTCTTTTTCAAACGAGGCTTGCGGGTTACGCCAAACATGATCGGAAGCCCTCCGTCAGTGCAGTCCGGTTAAGATTACGACCGATAAAGATAAGCTTGTTTGCGCGAACACTCTTACCCCATGGACGATCAGGCTGACCTTCAAACAACATGTGAACACCCTGAAAAACAAAACGGTTAGCATCCCCTTTGATCGCTAAAACACCCTTCATACGAAAGATATCCTGCCCCTGGGTTTGAAGCAGTTCGCTTAGCCATTTATTGAGTTTGATATGATTCAAATCGCCTGAAATTGTTATCCCAACAGAGGAAACTGCATCATCGTGTTCGTGATCTGGTTTGTAGGCGTGAGATTCTTTCGCACTGAGAATACCAGATTGACCACACAACACTGCCTTGAATTCATCTGGATGATGCTCGGTGAAAAGTGCATAGTCACCCTTAAGGGCTATGTGCACCGAGATGCGAACTTCCCCTCCGGGCAGTGATGCCTCAAGCAATTTCTTGGTAGGCTTAATCGTACCCTTAATCTCAACCGCTTCACGCTCGCTGAAACACCATACTGCATTATCTACAGCAGAAACCAGTCCACCTGGTGCTGGTAGCAGGGCAAGTTTAATGGCAGGGTCTGGGCCCTCCTGCATCACCAAAGTGTATTCGCCCGCATCAAGGGTGAAAACACCACCCCATTCGAATGGGTATTCAGGCTCAAGAAACTGAGGGTCAGTTACCATCGCACGGTCGAGATCGAAACCCCCCACATTTAAAATGCGATCCATCTCGATCACACTATCGCGGGTTCGGTAAACCTTTGCAGCAGCATTCATCCCCTTGATGCGAGCTTCCAGAGAATTGAGTTCTTCGGGAGTAACGAGATCGATCTTATTAAGCATGATGACATCTGCAAATGCTATCTGCTCTTGTACCTCGTTCGTATCCCAATGCTGCTGAACATGCTTGACATCGACTAGCGTAACCAACCCGTCCAACTTTGTATTCTGCTTGATCTCGTCATCGACGAAAAAAGTTTGTGCCACTGGACCGGGATCAGCCATGCCTGTCGTCTCGACAAGGATATAATCGAAACGATCACGACGCTTCATGAGATTGCCCAGGATCCGAATCAGATCCCCGCGAACAGTGCAGCAAATACACCCATTGTTCATCTCGAAAATTTCTTCTTCCGCATTGATCACAAGATCTTGATCGATGCCCACCTCACCAAACTCATTCTCAATAACAGCAATTCTTTTGCCATGATTGGCAGTAAGAATATGGTTCAAAAGTGTCGTTTTGCCTGAGCCAAGAAACCCAGTAAGCACCGTAACCGGAACCCTGCTATCGGTATTCGTTTTCATGATGATAATTCCTTAAAGTATGGCTAAAATGGACGCATTTCGTTCTAACAATGTTATACTATTTGAGTCATACAAAATTATACCAGAAGCTTTAAGTACGGCAAGGCTATGAAAAATAGTGCGGCTTGATTGGGAATTGGGTTTCTAAGATCATGGCCCTTATAGAAGCAAATAAAAGCCATAATTAAGATAAGTGCAGGTAAAACAACAAAACTTTCCGATACAAGATTTTAACTTTCAATATTGAAAGTGTTTAACGACAGGGCAAAAGTTGGTGCCTATAAACCCTAATCGAAGCATCAGAAGTATAAATTTCTGCAAGCACATCTTTTTGTGCCATGTTCCCCCAAACACAGCGCACTGAACCGGAACGTAGTGATCGGTTATCCCAACCCCTTAAGGTAGATGACGAAATCTGATCGATGATGCCTTGAAACCAGCGGACCGTAGGTTCATCCAATTGCTCGATATGGATGCAACCATCTTTGGTTACGATGATTCGTCCGTAAGAGGTGATCCCTCTTCTAAACACCTCCACTTCTGCAATATACCCAACCAAGAAAGAACTTTTGTTTAAGGTCACACTTTGATGCTGTGGGAGATACTCTGATGTTTCACTTATACATTCGCTTCCTAAAATTAATAAACAACCGACTGTACAAAGCAAATTAGCCATTATTCTTGCTCCTTAATAGATTCCCGTACCACCTTTTCAAGGTCATCCCTTAAAACCTCTGCAAGTGGTTTAAAAACTTTAAATTTGCGCGGGCAACCTGGTTCAAGAATACCCACAACAGTTTCGACATCGGGACAACCCTCCTCGGTGCAGGTTAACTGCATCACCGTCACGGCAACATCACTGCCCAAGCCAAGCAAATCTATTGCCCACTGTTTGATACGCAAAACAGCATCTGGGTCGCGGGGCGAATTTTGGCCGAATAAATTAATCATGAATTCTCCCGCTGGTTGCTTCTGAGTCTTTCTCTAGATCTGGCATAATCCACTTGGGAAGGGGGTCAGGGAACGTGGCCCACTTTTCGGGTCCACCCTTCATCTCTTCATCTGTCAACAGGCATGCGTTAAGTGCGGTGCGAATCTTGGCTTCATCCATCTTGCGTCCGATGAAAACCAATTCCTGACGCCTATCACCATATTCACCATCAAATTGGTTTTTAATCGAGGCAAGAGTCTCAGGGTCATCAGGCCACTCGCTGGGGGGAACCGTATCCCACCAAAAGGCATGGGGTGATAGTTCAGCAATTTGTCCAGCCTGAGACCAAAGTCCAACCAAGTCGGAGCGGGTGGCAATCCAGCAAAATCCCTTGGAACGCAGCAATCCCTTGGGCATACTCTTTTTGTTGACAAATGAAAAAAAGCGCTTGGGATGCAGGGGCCTGCGGGCATTAAAGACAAAAGATGTAATCCCATACTCTGCGGTTTCAGGCTGTTCCTCGCCCCGCAAGACTGCCATCCACCCTGGCGCATCAGACGCCCGATCAAAGTCAAATCGTTTGGTGTCCAATACCTCCGCAAGTGGCACCATACCCCGCTTGGCTCGAATAATCTTTGCTGAAGAATTTAACGATCTCAATATACCTTCAAGTTTGTTGAGTTTATTAAAAGTCAACAAATCCGTCTTATTTATGATAATCACATCTGCAAATTCAACCTGCTCGACAAGAAGCCCAACGACCTCACGTTCATCCTCATCATTAAGGGCAAGATTACGGTCGGCAAGATTGTCAAGGGATTGATAATCATTCAAGAAGTTAAAAGCATCGACCACGGTAACCATCGTGTCGAGGCGTGCCACGTTGGAAAGCGTTTGACCGGACTCATCTTCAAAAGTGAAAGTTTCGGCAACAGGAATGGGCTCGCTAACGCCCGTCGATTCGATTAGCAAATAATCAAATCGGCCCTCTTCTGCAAGTCGGGCAACTTCGTTAAGCAAATCCTCACGCAGAGTGCAACAAATGCACCCATTGGACATTTCAACCAACTTCTCATCGGTACGCGATAAAGCCGCGCCACCTGCCTTGACCAACGCACCATCGATATTAATTTCCGACATATCATTGACAATCACCGCAACCTTCAACCCCTCGCGATTACCGAGAACATGGTTGAGTAATGTCGTTTTTCCAGCGCCCAGAAAACCGGAAAGAACTGTTACGGGAAGTTTATTTATCACGATCTTCAACCTTTGTGTAAAAGAGTCTTAGAAATCCAAAACAACACACAAGCGCTTAGAACCATTGGGGATATTGGGCGAACGATGATGAACTGAATCAGCATGGTTTGGATGCTTGTGCCCTTTGAGAAAAATGAGCGAGAAAGGTGGAGCAGAAAAAACTGCTTCCGGAGCATCGGTATGAACATATTCTGTAGCAGGGCCAAAGTAATTTGCAACCAAACGCACCCTCAAATTGTCGCAATGAAACTTTGGGCAGGTCGCCTTGTGGACTACCTCAACCCTCAGAAAAGCTTCTGCAACTTCAAATTGAGCCAGAAAGGTATCGGCCAGCAACGCAATGTCTGATGCAAACTGGGGGCAGTTGATGTTCAAGGCTATAAGCGACTCTCTTGCAAGGGCAAGAGAGGACGCACCTGTTATTTTGGAACGAAAATCGTGCACGAGCGCCGATGCAACCGCTTCTTCAATCCCAGGCACGGGCAACCGTTTCAAAATCAGGATATCCTCTTGCCCGCTATCAAAGGAGGCAACCTCCTCTATATCCCATGCGGATATTTTTTTCGTCTCGGAAAGCCCAATCGTTTTCATAACAAAACCTCCTTCATTTGAAACCTATCAAACCGCAGCGGTGTCAATACCTCCGGAAGTGGAATCACCCTACCCTCAGCATGACAGCTTCGGGCCCAAGTTACGATCGACTCATAAACTTCCTCCCCAGCCATATCACCAAGCCAAACATTTTCTTCAGGTGTAATGACAAGTGCGACATTGGTAAGATCACAAGGCCCTAGGCACCCGGAAATCGTTAATTGAACCGTGCGATTAAGCTTCTCAACCTTCCATATCTCTTTAAGCTGTTCTGCAGGAAGTTCTGGCTTGCCACGATCCGTGTGACCACAACAACAACCTTGGCAGAACACAACCTGGGCCAGCGCCATCCGCTTCGTAATTAATTGCATTGGGAAACCTCCTCAGGAAGTGCTGCATCATTTAGTTCATCAACTTGAACCAAATCAGAGGCTGCGGGACGAAACTTTCTAAAAGCAGAAGTGACAACAAAAACAACTATAAAAGCAACAGTGCAGGAAAGGACGATTGCTGCACCAGGAGAGGTTTCAACTGCATAAGAAAATAAAAGCCCTGCAACCGAGCATATGGAAGCGAGGACTGCACCAAACAACATGCGCCAAGGCATGCGATCGGACAAGAAAGCGGCAGTTGCTGCGGGGGTGATGAGTAGGGCGTTGGTGAGTATTACGCCAACAGTTTGAATACCAGTAACGACTGCAAGAGCTAAAAGTCCGAGAAGGAGAAACCGCATCAAATCTGCGTGCAGCCCGATAACTTCCCCATGAGTGGGATCGAAAGCGGTAAGCTCCAACTCTTTGTGAAAAAGCACCAGCACGATAAACACAACAAGAGCTACACCGCTGATAAACCACAAATCGCTGGTAGTCACACCCAAAACATTCCCAAATAGCATATGGGTAAGGTCACGATAAGACCGGGTTCGACTCATAAGCAGCACGCCGAGCGCAAACATGCCGGTAAACACCACACCAATTGCTGTATCCTCCTTGATCGTTTGCCTTCGTGAAGCCCAACCAATAAGCAAGGCAGTCACCAAAGCTGCAGCAAGACCACCTAAAGATAGGCTCAGTCCAAAGAGATGAGCAACCACCAACCCCGGGAGCGTGGTGTGTGCCAGTGCATCCCCCACGAATGCCATACGCCTCTGAACCACATGCACACCAAGCATGGCAAAGGTAATGCCGACGAGCAAAGCAGCGACTAGTGCATGCTGCATGAATGCGTAGCGAAAAGGCTCAATCAACCAGTCCATACCTGTTCCTTTTCCAGATTGAGAAAACAGGGTGAGGCATCAGGTTGTGAAACCAATTTCCCAGCCTTGAGGTAAGCTGCCATATCAAAAGCACCGGTCAATCGACTAAGATCATGGGTTGCAACAATAAGGGTCTTACCCTGCTGCCTAAGATTACGCATGGCATCATAGATGGTGTCTTGTGTGGAAGCATCAATAGCATTGAAAGGTTCATCCAACAGCAAAAGGTCAGCCTGTTGGGCCAGAGCCCGTGCTAGTAATGCCCGCTGCTGCTGACCACCCGACAAATTACCGATCTTCTGCGTTGCGAGACCCGAAAGGCCAAGTCTCCGAATTGAGGCTGCAACGATATCTTTGTCACGGGTGGTGGGTAGTCGCAACCAACCAAGGTGAACATAACGCCCAGTAAGCACAAGGCGCTCAACAGAGATGGGGAAGGCCCAATCAATCTCGCCCCGTTGTGGCAGGTAAGCTACACGATGATGGCAAGCCCCGACACAATTTCCGTAAACACGGATAGACCCGGAAACCACAGGTAGCAACCCCGCCACCGCCTTTAGGAGTGTGCTTTTACCCGACCCATTTGGGCCAACAAGCGCCATGCAAGTTCCAGATGGAACCTCTAAGTTCACACCTCTTAGCGCCGGGACCAGCGCACCGGGATAACCAACGACTATATCTTCGGTAAGAAGAGAAGGCGCGCCTTTTACCGGATCGGCATGACGACCGCTTGAATAAGGAAACCTAGGTTCACTCATTGTTTTAGCGCATCCACTATAGTTGTTACATTGCTACGGATCATATTTTCATAGGTATCGCCCTGGCTGCCCGGTTTGCCTAGGGCATCAGTAAAAAGGGGAGGTGCCAGCTTCACGCCTGCCTCACGCGCCAATCGCTCCATAACTTTTGGGTTCTGAGTATTCTCAGCGAAAATGGCCGGCACCTTTGCAGCTTTGATGGAGTCAACCAGCTTGGCAAAAGTAAGTGGGGAAGGATCCGATGCCTCAGTAGAAAAAGACGATAACAAAGTACCTAAGACTTGAAATCCATAGCGATTTGCAAAATAGCCAAAGGTGTCGTGACTAGTAACCAGCTTTCTTCGGTCTTTGGGCAATATTTCAACCTGCGCCAAAACCCAGAGATG
>DBCB01000172.1:0-4049 GCA_002303765.1 Planctomycetaceae bacterium UBA969 | reverse complement strand
AAGCCGTTTTAGATACTTTGTTGAGTTGGCCTTATACTTTTCTGAGTTGACTGGATCAGCCTCTGCGAGTTTGTCGCGGATGATACCCACCATATGAATTGAATTTTCGACTTCATGCCAAACATGCGGATCATCTTCATGTTCATGCTTTTCCCCTACTTTATCATTATGATTGCACTCGCCCTCAAGAATTTCTAAACCCTGTGTGACGACAACCCTTCTGGCCTTGGAATTTGATGCAGCATGTAATTTATCGAGCCAAGGCTCGAATCCGATACCGTTTTCAAAAACCAAATCAGCATCTGCAATACCAATTCCATCCTTCGGAGTAGGTTCAAAGGTGTGAGCATCCCCATCTGGGCCGACAAGAACAACAATCTCGGCACAATCTGCAGCAACATTTTTGACCAGATCGCCAAGCACACTGTAGGTGACAACAACACGGAGTTTTCCTGGTCGTCGCGCTTGATTCGAACACCCCACCATAAGTACCAACACTAACACCAGGGTGACCAAACTCAATCTTCGCATAATTCGACCCCTTAAATAATGCCCGAAAGAGATTTGAATAATGCTTTCTCAACATCGCAAAAAATAAGGACCACGCAGCATTGCCTATCAAAATATCAAGAAAAGCAGCACAAAATAGGGCTAACAAAGTTATACCTTATTTGTATTACTTAATATTACTTTTCAAAATCGCGAAGTCAAGGGGTACGACATATATCGCAAGAATTAATTCTTTTTATTTCTTAAGATCATTGCTAAATGGAGAAGTTAAGAAGTAGCGGGCGCAAAAATTCAACAAGGTTTTGGAACTTCTTTATGAACATTCACAACCTTGAACAATATTAATAAGACAAAAATAAAGTTTAGATTTATCTACCACTCTGCACAAAGGTTAAGACAGGCCCTTCCTCTGCATACTTAATCACATGGTTACCATTTTTTGTGGGATAAACTACCGCGGATTTAAGATCAAAATCATTGGGCTTTATAAGCCTACACATTTTCTCGCTTTTGGGGGAAATATACTTCCCTGCATAATGCATCAACAATGCGGTTCGATCTCCTATTGAATGCCCCGAATTCTTGATTAACTTACCATCAACATCTTCTTTTCTTATGAAGTACGGGATAACATCCAGGCCAGCTTTTTTCATGGCTTCAACCACCCTACGCTTATCTGATGCCAAGCAGGCTGTATCATCTTCACCATGAATAATAACAACCTTGCATCGATTCGCATTCTTGGCTTGAAGCGCAAGATGAGATAGGTTTCCGAGGTCTCTGATTTCCTGCATATCTGGCGAAAGATAAGACCTGCTTTTAGGATCACGGCTATAGCGGGCATTTAAAAAACTTCCACCTTGAAGATTGAAGGCAACATCATCAGAAAGACTTGCCATGCCTGAAAGATCGACAACGGCAGCAAAGGTGTTAGGAGCGAATTTGTTAGCCATCAAGGTAACATTACCACCACCCGAACCACCGGTACAGTAAATGCGAGTAGGATCAAAAGGATGATTTGATTCTTTGAGACCAAGGTAGACATAGTGAAGGGCGCGTAGTGCATCCATGGCCTGAATGTAGCCATGGTCATACGGTTCGGGGTCGCCATCTTTATCGCCGCTTTGGTAGTAAGTCACGCCAATGACAAGCAAGTCAAAGTTCTCTGCAAGTTGATTTGGGTTCGGCGTATTATCCCAAATGGTACCACCCCAATTATGCAAGGTGAGCATGATGCCCGTCTTCTCGGTAACCGTGGATAACCGATTGCGTGAATAAACGAGATGCACGGGAAGTTTGCGCGCAGGCTTATCCGCACTATCGCGGACTTCAATTTCGACCTTCCCACTCATCTCAGGAAGCTTAGGATTCCCGGTTTTAATTAAAGAAGATTTATCACCTTCGCCAGCGACAAGGGCACGGGAGTGCAAAGAAAATACAATCAGACAAATAATTGCAAGCGATGAAAACAATCTGGAAGTAATCATGGTTCCATCTCAACCAAAGAAAGATATGTTTAATTTACTTTTCATTCAACCAATCAAGGTTGAAGCGAGCGAGGGATATTACGTCCTTCCCCTCATAAAGGCAGAGGATGGTGCCATCTGAAAGTACTGCGAGGTCGCTATAGGCACTGGGGCCTGCTTCCAAAGTTTTACTGAGGGGCCATGTTTTACCATCATCACGACTAAGCTTGATCGAAAGATTTTCCCGCTTGCCTCTGCCCGCAGGAATTTCTTTCTTGGCAGCATCAAGGCCCAAAGTATGAGGGGCAGAATAAATCAAAGTACCTAAGTTCGAAGGGTGGGAAACAATACTTGCCATGCAAATGGGTTCCCAGAGTTGCTGATGAAAGTAAGGCTTGGTCCAATTAGTTGCACCATCGGGACTTATCGTGATGAGTTTGCGATTGGCCTTTGATACATTGCGGTTCACAAGCATTACGGAACCATCAGAAAGCTCGGTGATCATGGTTTCGTTTGGATTGCCCATCTCACCCTCGTTAGGCAGAGGCATCTCGCCTGCCTTCCAAGTTTTGCCATGATCATCACTATATATGGTGGCTGAAGCAGAGGGTTTATGCTCGCCCGGTTTTCCATAAGCCAACCAAATAGGGACGACCAATCTTCCACTCTTCAATTGGATACCATGGCCCGGGCCAGTTGCGATCACATTCCAATCATACTTCATGCGGAAAGGCTCAAAGGTTGCAGTGATATCCACTGGTTTGCTCCAGGTAATACCATCATCATTACTGCGCATGGAAAAGCATCGGGAGTAATTGATGCAATAAAGCATGTGGATATTACCAGTTTGGCGATTGACGATTGCAACGGGATTGTTGACAGTCTGTTCAGTTTCGCCATCTTTCTTTTTGGTGGGATTCCCCTCAAACCTAACACCAGTGTGAGCTATCTTTTTTTGTAGTTCCCAAGTTTTGCCACCATCGGTGGAACGACGCAAATGCACTTCGATTTCGCCCCAGTCGGAGGAGTTGTTTTTTCGTGCTTCACAATATGCCAGCACTGTACCCTTTGTGGTTACAACCATACCGGGAATGCGATACGAGCGAATACCCTCCGTGTTAGCAGCAAACACCGTGTTCTTTTCCAGAATGGACTGGGCATTTACAGATTGGAGAGAAAATGCAAGGGCCAAAGCAGTCATAATCACAAATTTAAAGCATTTTTTCATGGCTTTATAGTCATCCCAAAAGTATTCGTGGCCAAAACCAATCATTACAAAGTACTCCATGAGGGTTTATTCGTACATGATTAATAAGAAAAAGAAAATTAATAAGGATGACACTATTTCGACCTGAACAATATTGGTAATATGATTTCCGACCATAAATAATTTGGTAATACCTGAGTGTATTTGAATTTCTTACCTTAGGCCTTTTGCGATGATTAAATACTTAATATCTGTTCCTTTGCGATACGCTTTAATTACTATTCTTCTTGTAATAATCTTTACAACAGGCCTGACCATAACTTTAGTTGCCTTAAGGCAGAACCTAGAAAACCGTAAAGATTTCGCCCATGCAATTGGCTATCAGCTTTCGCTTAATATTAATCAAAATTTAGAAAGGCTTATTAATGAAACAGAAGATTTTGTAAACACAACCGAGCGGATTTATAAAAACACCAACTCCAATGGCACCAATACCAAAGTATTTCTGCACGCACTTGCAGACCATTTAATTGAAAACCCCAGGTATGGCGTCATCGTCTATACGGAAGAAAAAACAGGAAGAACATTCGTTTTAGATCCCCCTATAAACAAACAATTTAAATATGGACCAATCAATTCTCCTTCAAAAGAAGAACCTGATGATACCTCGACAGATGCAGATATTACATTGCGAGAATACATACCCAACTCAATAGATGGAACCCTCACCAAAAAAAAATACCTGATTGAAAATTACCCTGACAAACCATTTGAAACTACGCCGGGGTTGCACATGAGTTTTTACGATAAGCCTTGGTATCTCTTGGGAAAATCATTACCTGCTAAATCCAAAAGCATGTGGACTG
>DBCB01000181.1:5289-5675 GCA_002303765.1 Planctomycetaceae bacterium UBA969 | reverse complement strand
CGCGGAGGAAAGGATTTTCATCTCAATGTAAAAGGAGTTGCCTTCGGGTGCAGGGTAGCCTAGGTGAACCGATCTGCAAGCGATGCCCTTGAGTTTTTCATCAGCAAGCAAAAGAGCTGGAATTAAGGTAAAAAACAAGAGGATGAACGTGCGCAGGTACGGCATCATATTTCCTTGATGTTAAATCAATTGCAGTTGAAACGGCAGGGCTGTTATTTTCCCTATGCTTAGGCAGTGGGGCTTAGGCAGTGGGCAGTTTCACCTTATAGCGTTCTTCTGCTATCTTTTTGATTTTACCTAGAAACTCGGGGTAGGTTTTAAGTACTCTGTCGAAATCTTTCTTGGCAAGAATAAAGATATCGCAATCAGAAGCAGCTCGGATGGTT
>DBCB01000181.1:4423-5257 GCA_002303765.1 Planctomycetaceae bacterium UBA969 | reverse complement strand
GAGTTCCCCAAAAAAGGCGCCATCGCCCATGGTGTTGATTATTTTGCCCTCATCATCCAGAACTTCGACCGAACCGCTGGAAATGATGAACATTTCGGTACCAACCTCGCCCTTTTTAATGATGAAATCACCAGGGGCATAGATATCGGGCCTAAGGTTGATTGCAAGGTTGTAGAGGAAGATCTTGCCTGTGTCTTTGAAGAGTGGGATTTTTTCAAGCACATCACGGCTGACCACTTCCACCCAGTTACGGCCATCATTTTCGATGAGGTCGTAGGTTTTCTTGGGTCCCCATCCTCCTGCAGGGTAGTTGGGGAAGTCGGTTGCGGGTTCTTTTTCCCAGACATCAAAAATGGGCTGGGCAATGCGCCAAGCTGTTTCAACCAGATCGGTTCTAGAGAAAAGCGTTGCATCGCCAATCATGCAATTATAGAGAAGGACTTCGTAACCCGTGCCTCTCGAGGATTCGAAAGATTCGCTGTAATCGAAGCGCATGTTAATGGTTTGTGTAGACATGGTTGGTCCAGGAGATTTGCCTTGGACGCGCAATTCGATCCCTTGATCAGGCTGGATATGAAAGAAAAGGCGATTGGGAATTCTGGCGTTACTTGCAGATTGGCCCCTGCCAAGGATATCGGGTGGGTTTTTGAATTGGACCATGATTTCGGTGCCTCGTTTCCAGAGGTTTTTGCCCGACCGGAGATAAATAGGCACCCCATCCCAGCGCCAATTATCGATGAATAATTTTAAGCATGCGAATGTTTCGGTGTTTGAAGTAGGGGAAACATCAGCTTCTTGGCGATAGCCAGGGGCTGGGGATTCATCCCATTTTTT
>DBCB01000181.1:0-4296 GCA_002303765.1 Planctomycetaceae bacterium UBA969 | reverse complement strand
GGCTCCATGCAAAGGTAGGCAAGCATTTGAAACATATGATTTTGGATCATATCGCGAAGAACGCCTGCGGTTTCATAATACTTTCCACGGCTTTCAACACCTACGGTTTCCATGACGCTGAACTGGATATGATCAATATGTTCTTTATTCCAAAGAGGCTCAAAAATCCCGTTGGCAAAGCGGAACGCAAGAATGTTCTGTACTGTTTCTTTGCCCAGATAATGATCAATGCGGTAAATCTGTTCTTCTTTCCAATGCTTTAATAGCAGACGATTTAACTCGACAGCAGTTTTAAGATCATGCCCGAATGGTTTTTCGAAGATGGCTCTGACCCAGCCTTTTTCGGAATTCTTAACACCCGATGACTGAAGGTTTGAGGAAACCAGTTCAAATACCGACGGCGGGGTAGCCATGTAAAACAGGGTGTTGCCTTCGGTTTTTAATTTGGCTTCGGTGGCGTTGATTAAAACTGCGAGCCTTTTGTAAGCTTCAGGGTCGGAGAAATCGCCTTGGGTGTATTGAAGTTTTTGGACAAATTCATTCCACTGGTTTTCATCAAAGACTTTGCGTGTGTTGAATTTTTTAATGTCCTCGGTCATTTTTTTGCGAAAACTCTCGGTGTCGAGGCTGTCAAAAGCGATGCCGATGATTGCGAACTCGCTGCTTAAAAGTCCCCCACAATAAAGGTTGAACAATGCGGGCATGAGAAGGCGCTTGGTAAGGTCGCCTGATGCACCAAAGATGACCATGATACAAGGGTCTGCAAGGCGGTCGGAGTATTTGGTAATGCCTTCTGGGGCTTGAACGATTAAATTAGAAGTCATGAAAGGGAACTCCTGCAAAACAAAAATAAGTGCCAATAATAATCAGCTAATGTATCAGATAGAATATGAAAAGTTGCTGAAAAAATTCGACTATTTTGCTTTGGAGGCGAGAGCATCAGTCTCGGTGATATTTAGTTGAAGAATTCGTGTGATTTCAGAGATGGTTTTGGGGTGGTGGTGCAATTCCATGTGCCTTTCCTGAACAATCGTAACGGTATCTGATTTGGTTGCAAGGGCACTGGTAAGGGGTACAACGGAATCGCCTTTACGGGATTCAAAGAGCTGGTTCATATCGCCCGCAATCGAATGAACTTGAATATGTTCGGAAGGCCGTAGGCCTTGAAAAACTTTGAGGAACGGATTTTCGAATCCAAGCATATCGATGCTGTTGGGCTGGCTTTGGATTTTGAAAGCAGGGAGAAAAGCGTTGGGGTTTTGTTCGTTAAGTTCGGAGCGGAAATTTTTCTGCCAAGAGGGCGTGTGGGCTATCAGGCTACCCAACCTACCTGTGGGGGTGAAGCTAAGGGGTGAGCCGTTATGGGGTGTGCCGATGTAAACCACATGGGAAACGTTGGGATTAGGTTCAAAAAAAAGTGTCTTCTTTGCAAGCTCTAGAACGGTGGGTTTACCTTGAAGTTCATTGAAAGGTACCCTGCATAAACCAGAGTAAAGCTTATCATCGCTATAGACTACTTGAAGCCTTGCGAGAAGGCCGCCCATGCTATGGCCAATAAGCACCATGCGCTTGAGTGCTGGGTTATTGTTTTTTGGATCTAAGTGGTGAATTGTGCGTTGCAGATTTTCGCGCAGATCGGTGCCGTTTAAAAGGATGGACCCTGATGTTGGGTACATATAAAACCAGAACTGATAGCGTTCTTTGATACCTGGGATTTGATCAAGTTCGTTCATGGTTTCCATCCAAGTTGCTGGTGTGGACAGCAAGCCATGAACAAAGACGACAGGGATTTTATCGGGGTTGTAGGGCTCTGCCATGTAAAGACCTTGGAATTTGGATTCTCGGTCGCCATCGAGGAAACCCATGATCCAAAGTTTCGAGCTAAGATCTCTTTCGTGCATTTCCTGATAAGCAGCAGAAAAGTCGCCTGCCAGGGGGATTTCTTTCCCACTTACTTTAATGGTGCTGTAGGCTCTTGAGTTTACAACTTCAATCCTACAAAAACCTTTTTCAAGATCGTCATTAGGAAGCACAATAATGGTGGCACTCATTGGGTGCCCAAGATTGTGATAGATATCAAGAGGATCTGAGCTTGCATTTGCATCGGGGTGGAAGATGACGGGCAGGCCAGCGCCTTTTCTTACATAATAATTGGTCAAGTTATAGTTGGTATCGGTCTTTGGAACGGTAACGTTTCGAAATAGGTGAGTTCTGTTTGGGAACCCATGGGAGTAAACAGGGAAGGAGGGGATTTTTTCGTGAACGTTCCATTGCCCGTTCATTTGAAAACCCTTGTCTCTGGTGCCATCTTCCAAAACTCTTGCTAGGCAGGCTTGATAAACATCAGATGCTCTTTGCGTTTTTGGATTGTCAAACCCTTCACGATCTAGGATTCGCCAAGCAAAGCAAGCAGCGTAGGCATAATATTCCACAGCGGAATAGATATCGGTGTCATCCGTGAGATCTGCCTTTTCAAACGAAAGCTCCATCATCGATTCGAGGTCGGTGAGGTTCAGGTTTTTTTCTCTGAGGGCTCGTAACAACGATTGAGGGTTAGCTTCTGTAAGCTTCGAGGGCAATTGTCGCGAGACCAAATACTGTTCGGTTTGTTGTGTCCAGCGAGAACTAGGCAAGGGGTAATAACTGAATGAGCGTTTGCTTGAACTCCTACAACCAGCAGATAGCAAAAAGCTTAATAGCAGTAGAAATAGTACCGGAAATCTTCGCACCTGCACATGATTCACAAGCATGCCACCTTTGCTAAAAAGAAGAATAAAACGATATACCGAGAGGGGAGAAGTTTCAGCAAGACCAAACAAGCAAAGGGCCGTAAGGTGGGGTATTTGACGAGGTTATGGGAAGGTGGGCTTTGCTGTTGCTGGTATCGAATTGATTTTTGTTGTTTTCGATTGCAGTTAAAGTTAAACTATATTTCTCTCCTTGAAATCCTGCCTTTACAAAAGTGGAGTCGTGCATGCCTTCTATTAATAAAAATCGCACCTCGGGATTTACACTCATAGAGCTTTTGGTGGTTATTGCAATCATTGCGATTTTGATAGGGTTGCTTCTTCCTGCTGTGCAAAAAGTTAGGGAGGCAGCAGCTCGCATTCAATGTAGTAATCATCTAAAGCAATTNNGAAAAAGTTAGAGAAGCTGCAGCCCGTATTCAATGCAGCAATCATCTGAAGCAACTTGGCCTTGCGTTTCATAATCATCAATCTGCCAACAATGGGGGTTTGCTGTTGGCGTATGTCGAAGATCAATGGGCTACCTGGGCCGTGTTTATTTTGCCTTATGTGGAACAGGAAAACATGTTTAAGCAATGGGATCTTAAAAAGCGGTATCATGTGCAACCTGTAGCAGCGAGAGAGAAAAATGTATCGCTTTTTGTTTGCCCCAGCAGAAGAAGTCCCTCATCTTCTTTAAGTAATGGAAACGATAGCCGTACTGCACCAACCTTTGCGCAAATCCCTGGATCGGTTTCGGATTATGCTGCAAATTCCGGAACTGATATATATAACTTTGATGGAGTAATTGTTCGTTCTCGGGCAGCAAAATCACCAAACACCTATACCGCTGGAGTAACCTACAACCCGGTGGTTGCCGACCCCAATGCCGTCATTACTACTCAGGAATCTTTTCAGTCGGTCAGGCAATTCAGGGATATCACCGATGGTACATCTTCTACCATCGCCTTTGGCGAAAAACATCTGCAATCATCCAAAACCTTGGGCAGTGAGGGCAGCGTTTTTAATGGAGATTATCAAACCGTTTCTGCGAGGTATGGTGGTTGGACTGGTACGCTTAACCCCGCAACAGGTAAATACACCAACGAATATAACATCGCTGCAGATAAAGACGATGCCTACAACGCTACTTTTCGTTATGGTTCCTGGCATAGTGGGGTATGCAATTTTTCTTTTGTAGATGGCAGCGTTAAATCAATCAACAACTCTATATCCGTATTAACATTCAGAAGGCTTTGTGTTCCGGATGATGGAGAACTGCCCGGTGATTATTAATCGGTGCAATGCGTGGTTGATGATTCTCATCCTTCCTGCCTTTGTAGGTTGTTCTTCCGAACTTAAAACCTACCCAACACAGGGTAAAGTTGTTTACAAAGACGATGGTGCGCCTTTTATGGGCAAGATTTATTTCGAAGCGGTTAATCCTCCCCACACTCGATCGATGGCAAACACCAAAGCCGATGGGTCTTTTGAATTAAGTACCGTCCGAGAAGGCAGCGGCTCGGTTCAAGGTGAGCAGGTGGTTCGGGTAGACATTGACATGCCGGAT
>DBCB01000005.1:17825-19139 GCA_002303765.1 Planctomycetaceae bacterium UBA969 | reverse complement strand
TGCGCCTTCTTTAAGAATGCGTTGTGCGTGAACTTGTTTTTGTTCGGTTCTGAATTTATTCAGGCTTTCATCATCAAGAAAGATTTCCCAAGCCATGCGAACTTTGCCTATGCCTATGCCATGGGTTTTGGTGCGAAGTTTGTCGCCCTTTTTGATATCAGAGAATTGAGCGGGTTGGCCTGCCTTCCAGAATCGGGTTTCTTTATCAGTTTCGATAACCACACCTTTTTCACGGATGAAAGTTAGATCGCCCTTGGCCCATGTGGTAGAGATTTTTCCAGCCTTGGCATCGATTTCTTCCACGAAGAAGTATTCGCCATGCCCGTTCATCATGTTCATTTCGTCTTGGATGTAGGTAAGGAAAACCCATTCGCCCTTTTCATTTTCATGAAGGCGAAAGATGGCTCGTTCGCCAATGCGGAAGTCTTGCAAGTCACCATGCGTCGCATGATGAAGTAGTTCTGCATAAGGCATAACGGTAAAGGTGATGACTTCATCGGTATTTTCTCTGCGGAATTTTCCAGTTCGGGTTTGTAGATCAATGCTGATCAGTTCGCCCCATGGCCTTTGCATTTTATCAAAGGGGATGATTACTTTTCCCGGGGTGATTTTAAGAACGGGCTTGGCTGGAGCATCTGCAGCAGTGCCTGAATCCCCTATTAAAGAGATCAAGGCAAGCGCCAGGATTGAAGCAGTGAATAATCTTAGTTTAGTTTTCATTATATGTAGGGTTCGTTTGAGATTGTTATGTCAGTTTTAGAAACGTTCTAAAAATCAGGGTAAGAGAGACATTGCAACTAAGGTAGTATAATCGAAGTGATCTTATGATATTTTAGAAAATAGTGTAAAAAAATCGATGAATAAGCGTTGGAGGGAAGCAGAAGCAGAAGAATTTGCCACGGATTAACACGGAAAGAAGACCAAGCAGAAGCAGAAAATAATCCACGGAAACAAAACATATCTTTCAGAGCCGGATGCGTTAGCGACGGTTGCTTTTCCTAATAAGCTTTGATCCATTAGATTCATCCACATCGCCAAGCGCTTTTCAAATAATGGTGCTGAGTGTTTGTTATAACAGTAATTGCCTAATTAGATTTCTACGCCTATGCTTGAAGAAGGTTATGAATTGGCGTTATTTTCGGGACCTTGATTTATGCAATGGATATTGAAAGTGTTAGGGGGAAAACCAAGATTACAGGATTGGGAGAATCGTCCTGCCTCTTTAAAGGTAGAGCAAGGGCCACGCCCCAAAGACAACCGCGATTGTTTTGAACGAGAGGTAGCAAAGGAAGCCTTGGGTGTACCAGAGCAAGG
>DBCB01000005.1:0-17719 GCA_002303765.1 Planctomycetaceae bacterium UBA969 | reverse complement strand
GATACGGTTGGCATATTGTTTCATTTTTTGCCTGGTGTTGATTTGTTTTGTGGGGCAATTGTTCTTGAATGTTTTGATGAGGCAAGGGATGAAATTTGGCGAACCGGGTTTAAGTATCGCACTTTGTCGGGGCATCCAGAACTTGGCGAAGAAACTTTCAGTGTCGAGAAAAATATGAATACTGGAACGGTAATAGTAGCTCTGCGATCATGGTCAAGGGCAGGAACATGGTTAATCTGGCTTGCATGGCCTTACACCCGGTATAGCCAGATCCGTGCTAATAAATCTGCATTGGCGTATCTTGCAAAGTTGGCTGTGCAAAAAGGTTCCCTTTCAAAGTGAAATTAACCAATCAGGTTATGGGTAGATTTTACATTCCCAAGTGCAACTATTACAATTTTTTGAAATAAAAGCCATTGGGTCATGGGTGTATCAAAAAGGTTGAGTTGGCAAGATGTTCAGCTTATGCGGTGGAAGGCTAGCGAGGTAAATCAGATTTTTTGAAAAAAGGCTCAAGGTGGAAAGCAGGTGTTGAAATAAGGTGTCATATTTGAGAAGTAAGGTAATAAAAGGGTGCCTTTAGATTCCAGATCAGTCAGTTAATGATAATTTTTGGGAAATTTAGGCGTCATGGCACAAGGGTTGCCGTCTTTATTACGTTGTTAAAAGTTTTTAAAGAAGATGAAGAGGTGGGGTATGAGCCAGAGAGATTCAAATATGTTGTTTTTGAAGGACATGCTGGAACATTTAGTTTCCTGCCAGCAGCAATTGCAGTGGACTACCGACAGCCAAGCTGTGCATGTTTTGACCGAAGTGATGCTAAGAGATTTGGAAAGATGCAACAGATTATGTGAAAGCATCAAGAGGAAAGCAAATCATGCTGTAGCAGTCTAGCAATTACAAAGCTGTCAAGAAAACTTTAATCAAAAGCAAAAACCAGTGTGCTAAAAGGCATGCTGGTTTTTTTTCGTATTCGTGTGATTGGCATAGCTGAAATAATCGTCACATCTTCGCTAGTTTTTGCGAACGGTAAAAGCCAAACGATCTGTATAGGTGGAAGCATAATAGCAAGAACCTTCGGCACAAAGGTCCTAGTGGATATTCTCGGGTGAAAAGATATTCCGATAAGAACATTGTAGATTGCAGCCGGCGTAGGAAACGCCAGGCACCTGGAGCGTTAGGTTCCCGGCTGAATCACTCGCCGATTGAAATATGTCATCTGTGTGGATGGCTAAGGCGGAGTGATGTAGTTCACCCGGGGAAGTTTCAGGGCCAGCTTGTAAAAGACAAGCCACCCCCGACCCAAGTTTTAACGAGGAGTTACGATGAAGAGGATGCGCATGGTAGCGCCGCTGTTGGCAGTTCTGGTTGGCTTGTTTGCCACCCAAAATGTGTCAGCCTCAAACTGCGGTGCTGGTAAGTACAATGCTTCTGGCTCGCCTTGCTGCGATGCCCAGAGTTGTTTTTCTTCTGCCACCGGGCAGATGAGAGAAAATTTCCGCCTTGTTGTGGACAATGTCCTTGGCAAGCGCTGGTTGACTTCCTACACCACAGTACAGGAAACAACCATGAAGCAAGTCACGAAGACTTGCTACAAAGACGAAGCCCGCACCTGCTATAAGAAGTGCTATGAAACGGTCTTCAAAAATGTTGAAGAACAAGTTCAGAAAAAAGTGATTGAAACCGCTTACAAAGATTGCGAATACACCGTATGCAAGCCAGTCAAGAAGACTTGCATGAAGGAAGTTACTTCCACGGTTTGCAAGCCTGTTTGCGAAACTCACTACAAAGATTGCAAGTATACCATTTGCAAGCGCGTTCCAGTTCAATGCGAAAAGGAATGCTGCTACACTGTATGCAAACCTGTAACTGAAGTGCATTGCCACAAGGTTACCTGCCAGTTGCAGAAGAAAATCTGCGAACAGCATGAAAAGGAATGCAAGTATACCGTTTGCAAACCTGTACAAGAAACTTGCATCAAGGAAGTTAAATGTGTACAGAACAAGAAGGTTATTGAAAATTGCGTAAAAGAAGTTAAGTGTGTTGAATACAAGAACGTACAAGAAACGATTGAAAAAGAAGTCGTTAAAACTGTATGGAAGCCTGTTGAAACCACCAAGACTGTTTCACGCAGAGTTGGCGAATGGGTTGTAGAAAACTACACCATCCCCGCTACTACCAAAACCCAGTGGGCTCGTACACCTAGCGAATCAGTGTTTGATCCTGCTACTTGCCGTACTGTTTGCAAACCAGGTAAGTTGACCCGCGTTTGCTGCGAAGTTCCTGCGAAGGAATGCTGCCGCAAGGTGTTCAAAGTTAACACTGTATGCGAACAAGTTACTTGCAAATCTTTTGTAAGGGAATGTGTTAAGGAAAAAGTTCCAGTAACAGTATGCAAAAAAGTTGCTGTCTGCACTGTAAAGAAAGTTCCTTACACTGTATGCAAAGTTGTTCCTGAAACCATCATCAAGAAAGTTCCTTACACGGTTACCAGGATGGTTCCTGAAACCATTGTAAAGAAAGTTCCTTATACCGTCAGCAAGACCATTCGTGGTGCTTATGTTGATGGCAAGGGTGTTGGCCACGGCGAAGCTGGTTCTGATAAGGCTGATGGTAAGAACGGTAATGGCAAGGGTGGCGATGCCAAGAATGGCAACGACGGCAAGGGCTCCAATGGCAATGCAGGCAACGATGCTGGCAAACCTTGGGTCTTCACCGAAGGCGCAACTTTTGACAAAACCTACACTACCACTTCCACCAAGATGGTTCGTGAAACCCAGATCAAGAAAGTTCCTTACACTGTCTACAAGACTGTGACTGAGGAAGCTGTAAAGAAGGTTCCTTACACTGTAGTCAAGATGGTTCCTGAAACCGTCAAGAAGATGGTGCCTGTAACCGTGACCGAAATGGAAACCACGAAGTGCGTAAAGAAAGTTCCTTACAAGGTATGCCGAACTGAAACCGTAACCGTATGCAAGAGAGTTCCTGAAACGATCTGCAAGATGGTACCTTACACGGTTAATGTTAAGGTTCCTTACAAGGTAACCGAATGCGTACCAGTAACCGTATGCAAGAGGGTCAAAGTTGATCCTTGTGACAACGGCAAATGTGGCAAGAACGAATGCGATCCTTGCAAGGAAAAGCTCCTTGATAAGATTTTCCGCAACCGTCTTTGCTGCAAGAATCCTTGCGAAGATAGCTGCGCTCCAGCAAAAATCGAGGCAACACCTGCCAAGTAATAGCTGAGCGAGTTAAAATAAGACCGGCCCCGGGAATGATTCCTGGGGCCGGTTTTTTTATTTCCATATCTGCATTTATCATCGTTCTTTGTTTTGATTATTTATATTCATACCCCCTTGTGGTTATAATAATCAGATACACTTGGCAAACCCGCCAAGCCTCTGAGGGAATTTGCGATGACTAGTAGATTAGCCGGCCTATTCTTGATGTTAAGTTTGGCCCTGCATTTGGGTTGCGCTCAGGAAAAAGAAAGCCCTGCTGCCAAACCGCTTCCCAATGATGCTAAAAAGGTGGAAGCCAAGAAGGTGCCTGTAGGGCCGAACATTCTTTTTGAAGTTGATGGCGAAACCCGAAAAGTCTGGGTCAGCGCAGAGGTTTGTAGAACCATGGGGCCTTTGGAGCAATTGCTTTGCAGGAAAGGAACCAAGGAGCATGAATCTGTTTTAATTGCAGATATTGATGCCCGGGATTTGCATAAAGCCTTAGTGCTTGCGCGTGGCGAACCCGGCTCGCCCGTTACCTTCCGCCCAGAATACAAAGCTGCAACGGGTTCTGTAATTCGCATCACCTTGATGTATGAAAAAGATGGCAAGAAATTAAGCGTGCCCGCACAGGATTGGGTCCGCGAAACCAAATCAATGAAAGCTTTGGCACATGATTGGGTTTTCGCAGGCAGTAGATTTGTTCCCGATCCACTCGATAAAAATAAACCCCCCATCTACCTTGCAAACGAAGGCGATGTTATTTGTGTCAGCAATTTTGAATCTGCCTTGCTGGATCTTCCAATCGAAAGCAGCAAGCAGAACGCTGATGTGCAATTTGAAGCTTTTACTGAGAATATTCCGCCCGATGGCACTAAGGTTGCTATCTGTTTAGAAGTGATACCGCCTACAACAAAAAAACCATGAGTAATTGTTTTTGTTGCTTTTGGTTTTGCTTAAGGTTAAACCAGAGTAGTTGTATAGTTGTGGCCTAGGCCACTTAGGATAATTCCCACCAAGTCAGGAAACCCAAGATGAATAGTAGACTTAAATTGACTCGTCGTAGTGCCATTAAAACCATGGGTATTGCGCTTACCGCACCAATGGTTTTCAAACGATTCACCCAGGCTGCACCCAGCGAAACCTTGATGCATGCCAGTTTTGGTGCGGGCGGCATGGCTCGTTCAGACATCAATTCGCTTACTGCAAGCAAAAACCTCAAGCTGGTTGCTGTTGCAGATGTGGATAAAAGCAGACTCGAAGAATTGAAGAAATCATTTCCCGATGTGAAGGTGTATACCGATTGGCGAGAATTGCTCGACAAGGAAAAAGGTTTGAACTCTGCAAACATCTCTACACCCGACCATATGCATGCGCCAATTACCATGCGAGCCATGCAGCAGGGGTTGAATGTCTATACGCAGAAACCTCTTACCCAATCCATTTATGAATCCAGACAGCTAACCAAGGTTGCAGCAGAGAAAAAACTCGTCACACAGATGGGTATTCAGATTCATTCCCACGAAGTTCATAAAACTGTGGTCAATGCAATCCAGACTGGCGTTGTTGGTAAGGTGAAGGAAATCTATAGCTGGAGTGGTAAGCAATGGGGCGACAAAGGCCCTCGACCTGAAAAAACAGATGCTGTTCCTGCAACACTTGATTGGAATGGCTGGCTAGGCGTTGCTGCAGAACGACCTTATATTACTGGTTATTATCACCCCGGCAATTGGCGCAAACGATTAGACTTTGGCACAGGTACTTTCGGAGATATGGGTTGCCATATCCTTGATCCTGTTTTTAGTTCTGTTGCTTTTACATCCCCTAATTCAGTTATCTGTCTGCAAGGTGGTACCGGCCCTGATAGTTGGGGTCTTGATAATCAAGTCCGGTATACTTTCCCGGGAACCAATTTCACCACTGATACGGTTACACTTAATTGGTTCGATGGCAGCCTGAGGCCGGGCAAGGAAGTTCAAGCCTTGCTGGGCGATCGTAAGATTACTGATCAAGGCTCGATATACATTGGCACCACGGGTGTTTTGTATTCTCCTTATATTGGTGCTCCTGTTCTTTTCCCAACAGAAAAAGGCAAGGATATCCCCATTGTTAAAATTCCAGGTGACAACCATTATCTGCAATGGGTGGAAGCTTGCAGGGGCAATGGCGCTGCTTCTGCTCCATTCAGTTATTCTGGTCCGATGACTGAATCAGTTTTATTAGGCACGATGTCTACCCGCTTTCCCAAGCAGGAATTGACTTGGAATGCAGAGAAAATGGAGATCACCAACTTCAAGGATGCTAACCAATTTGTGCGTAAGACCTACCGCAAGGGTTATGAAGTTGAAGGCTTGTAATTGATTCGTTCGTCAAGCGAAAAGGCTCAATGAAAAGGCTTCTTGTTATCAAGGGGCCTTTTTTATTTGAAGCTTGCTCGAAATTTACCAGATACCTTAAGATTCATGTATAGTGATATGGAATAAGTTAGGTTTCTTACTTCTGGAGAATTGTTAAATGCGAATGGTCATCCAAAAATTCATGGCTGTGCTTTTATGTATCACGATGGTTGCAACATCGGTTCTGGCTTGCTCACGCGCTTTGTGGAATACCAATGGCCATGCTGTGACTGTTGGTCGAAACATGGACTGGATCAATGATATGGCGGCTGATTTCTTTGTCATCCCCCGTGGAATTGAGCGGGATGGGTTGGTAGGCCCAAACTCTGTTAAGTGGAAGTCCAAGTATGGGCAGTTGGCATTGGTGCGCGACGGTGCGGGGGTCGTGGATGGTGTTAACGAAAAAGGCCTTGCTGGGCATATGTTATGGCTTGGCACTTCGGATTATGGTGCCCGTGATCTAACCCGACCAGCGATGAGCTTGGGGGTTTGGTTGCAATATTGTTTGGATAACTTTGCTTCTGTTGCGGAAGTTGCCGCTGCATTCGAGAAAGATCCCTTTCAAATTGTTACCACTAAATTTGATGGATTGAAGGCAAGTACACATTTAGCGTTCGAAGATTCTACAGGGGATTCTGTTATCATCGAATATCAAAATGGAAAACCAAAGGTATACCATAGCCGCAAGCATACTGTGATGACCAATGACCCAGTGTTTTCAAAGCAATTAGAGAAATTGGCCAACTATAAAGGCTTTGGCGGAAATGACCCACTGCCCGGAAGCAGTGCTGCAGCAGATCGTTTTGTTCGGGCTGCATATTATTTGCAGGGATTACCCAAAGCTTCAAATAATCGTGAATCGGTCGCTTATGTTTTTAGCGTGATGCGAAATGTTTCACAACCTTTTTCAGAGATAGATGTAAAGGCAATGGTTTCGGGCCAACCGCATAACAGTCCTACCCGCTGGCGCACGGTCATTGATCTCACCAACGGAAATTTTTATTACGAATCCACTCTTTCTCCCAATATCATCTGGGTCAATTTCAAAGAACTTGATTTCAGCACAGATTCCGGCCTGCGGAAGATGGATTTACAGGGAGACAATTTGATAGGCGATTCTACAAAAGGTTTCAAACCAGCGAAGGGTTTTTCTGCCTTGAAGCCAGAGTAATAACGGCTTATGCCGTTGCTCAAATGTTTGTCATCAGTTTTTAGCTGAAAGGCTTAACGATAATGTGGCTCATTAAGGCATCTCTTCGTAATCCGTACATGGTTGCAGCGTTTGTCTTCATGCTGATTATTCTGGGTTCGCTTTCAATTTTAAGCATTCCCATAGATATTCTGCCTGTGTTCAAGGCGCCTGCAGTGCAGGTGCTGACTTATTACCCTGGTATGCCTGCTTCTTCGATAGAGAAAACCATCACCAATCGAATCGAGCGCTGGGTGAATCAGGCACCCGGTGCCCGATTGGTGGAATCAAGGTCGGTGCCCGGTGTGAGCGTGGTAAAAGTTTACTTTAGAGATGATATTGATCCTAACGAAGCTCTGACTCTTACGAACTCGCTTGCTTTGGGCGCCCTGCCTAATCTGCCTCCTAATACCCTTCCACCAGTTGCTTTGCCTTTTGATGCCACGGGTACTTTGCCTGTTGGAATTCTTACGGTAAGTAACCCATTTATGGATGATGCCAGGCAGAAGGATGTTGCACGAATAGAGGTTCGAAACATGCTGGGGGCTGTGCCAGGCTGTATTTCACCCGTGGTGGTTGGCGGGCGTGATCGAAGCGTAATGGTTTATCTTGATCCTGCAAAAATGGAAGCGCGTAATATGGCGCCCCTCGATGTGGTTGCAGCTTTGCGTAAAGGCAATCTCATGGTCACCCCGGGAACCGCTTATTTTGGATCAGATCAGTTGCTGCTTGATAGCAATGCGATGGCGGAAAAAGTTGAAGACTTTAACGATATGCCTCTCACTTTTGGTGGGGTTTCGAATGTGCTTTTACGAGATATCGGTCGGGCGGAGGATGCCTCTGCTATTCAAACTTCCAGAGTTCGCATTGATGATCGCAATGAGGTTTTTGTTCCCATTTATCGCCAGCGTGGCTCCAGCAGTTTGAAAGTCGTTGATGGAGTGCGCAATCTTATTCCAGAAATGGAAGAGCGATTGCCCAAAGGTACGAAGTTAGATCTGGTGATGGATCAAACCGTGGTGGTACGTTCCGCACTTAGCTCGCTGGTGGAAGAGGCGGTAATCGGGGCTTTGTTAGTTTCCATCATGATTCTTTTATTTTTAGGGAATTGGAGGATGACCCTAATTGCATCGTTTTCAATTCCTCTTGCACTCATGGGAGCTGTGATTGGTTTGCATATTACAGGCAATACCATCAATGCGATGACACTTGCAGGCCTAGCCTTGGCAATCGGCCCCTTGGTGGATGATGCAATTGTTGAACTTGAAAATAATCACCGGAATTATCACATGGGTAAGTCGCGGGTAAGGGCAGCACTTGATGGTTGTTCTGAAGTGATGGTGCCTGTATTGGTTGCAACTTTCACCACGGTTTTGGTTTTGGCGCCACTGGCCCTGATGCCTGGAATAGGAGGATTTTTATTTCGCCCGCTCACCATGGCAGTAGGTTTTGCAATGCTAACATCCTTTTTATTATCGCGAACTTTCGTGCCTATGATGTGCGCAAATTTCCTGCCTGATGAGCATCTTCATTCCAGTGTAGCTCCAGTTGCAAGGAAATCGGGAAGGCTGTTGCAGTTCTTAGATCGCTTTCAATTAGTATTAGATCGTTTGACTCAAAGGTATTTAAGCCTGCTTGATTGGAGCTTAGAGCATCGGGCTACGGTGATTTTTGGTGTGGTGATGCTTTTTGTATTATCACTTGGGCTGTTGAAGGGGATCGGGCGAGAGTTTTTTCCGCAAGTGGATGCGGGCCAGATTACCTTGCACCTTAGGTCGCCTTCCAACCTGCGCCTTGATACCAGCGAAAATCGTGTGAAGCAAGTAGAGCAGTTTCTTAAAGAGAAAATCCCTGCTTCAGAACGTGAAATGATTGTTTCTGAAATTGGGTTGAACCCTGATTGGTCTGCTGCGTATACCACGAATTCCGGGCAGCAAGATGCAGTAATCCGGGTGCAGTTGAATCATAAGAGGTCGAAAAGTGCACAGGAATATGCTGCGAGTTTGAGGCATTTGTTTAATGCCAAGCCAGAGTTTAGCGATCTGCGGGTTGATTTTGATACGGGTGGGATGATTTCTACCGCGCTTAATCAAGGGGCTTCCTCACCCATTGACATTGAGATTGAAGGAGGCACGGTTGAGCAATCTTTGAGCATTGCTAGAAAGCTGCGCGAAAGTGTTTCTTCCGTAAGGGGGACTGTTGATGTGCGGGTACACCAGCGGGATGATGCACCTTACTTGGTGCTGGATGTTGACCGGGTTAAAGCTGCGAAACTTGGACTTTCAGCAGAGGATGTAGTGCTTCAAGTTGTGGTCGCTTTAAATTCGAGCGTTTCTGTGAGCCGAAATTTCTGGATCGATTCGCAAACGGGTAACCAGTATTTCGTTGGGGTGCAATACCCCGAAGATGTAGATCGTAAATTAGATGATGTTATGGGGCTTCCTGTGAAAGGTGCTGGCCAGCCTACGCCTGTGAATCTTGGATCGTTGGTAACCCCCCGAAGAAAATCGGGTGCGGTAGAAATCAACCATGCGGGGCTTCGAAAGGTGACAAATCTTTTGGTAAACACTGAGGGAAGAGACATGGGGGCGGTGGCAGGAGAAATTACCGACATCGTAAAAACCGTTGAACTTCCCGAGGGAATGCGATTACAGCTTAAAGGGGAATACGGGCGAATGAATGATTCATTTCGCCAACTTTCTTTGGGTTTGGTGCTTGCTGCAGTGTTGGTTTACTTGTTGCAAGTGACTTTATTTCGATCTTGGTCTGGCCCGTTGGTGATTATGTCGACCGTGCCTTTAGGGTTCATTGGAGTGTTATGGATGTTATACCTGACAGGTACCACCTTAAATGTGCAATCTTTGATGGGCGTTATTTTTCTGGTTGGAATTGCGGTGAACAATGGTGTGTTATTAGTGGATTTTGCAAATCGAAGTAGGCTGAATGGTACCAGTGCAAGAGAAGCTATTTGTGCTGCTGCTTCTACCCGTTTTCGCCCAATCTTGATGACATTTCTCGCAACGGTGCTTGCGTTGACACCCATGGCATTGGGAACAGGCCGTGGGAACGAGGCAAATGTTCCTTTGGCACGGGCAGTTGTAGGTGGCTTATTTAGTTCCACTTTTTTAACTCTGTTTTTAGTGCCTATATTGTACACCATTATTGTTCGTAAATTTAATGCGGTCGATCCACGGTTGGCGGGTGAATTGGGTGACAGCACCACTGGACCGATTGTTTCGTGAAAAGGAGATGAGAAGATGGCTGAAAATAAAAAAGAATCATTGCTGCCTGCAGCACTGATAGTTGGCATAAGTGCGATTGGGTTTTGGGCGCTGACATTTTTGCCAACGACGGCCAAAGGGGTTCAGGTTGTAAATCCCAGTGTGCCTACAGCGATTCGAGTGAAAACGATAAATCCAAAAATGGGTGCAGAGTTAAGTGTAAGTGTGGAACAACCGGCAGAGGTTGCGCCTTATTATCGGGCATCTTTATTTGCAAAGTTGGGTGGCACAATTACTTTCTTAGAAAAAGATATTGGCGATAAAGTAACCGCAGGAGAAAAATTGATCGAGTTGGATCCTACGGTTCAGGAAGCACAATGGCAAAATAAGTTGATCATCAAGGCTCCATTTGATGGTGTGATAGCAACGCGTTCTGTTGATCCGGGAACCTTTGTTCCCAGTGCAGCCATTGTGCCTGGTTCACCTGCCTTATTAGTGATTGAAAAGACAGATATCGTTACGGTATCGATGCAAGTCCCCGACACTTTTGTTGCTTATGTGGGGATTGATACCGAAGCAGAGATTCGGATGGATTCATTTCCTGGGCGGGCGTTGAAGTGTAAATTAAGCCGATTGGCGCCATCGCTTAACGCTACGGATAGAACCCTTCGGGTGGAGGTTGATTTATATAATGGTACCGAGGCAGAGCATCGTGCGTTTTTAGCTAAAGCCTTATTGAATAATCAAGCAGATTTAAAAAGTAGAAAGTTGCCTGTGTTTCCAATGGGAGTGGAAGCCAACGGCGCAGCTCGCTTATTGCCTGGAATGTATGGCCGCATGCGCTTGAACCTTCGTGAGTTTAAAAACACTGCGTTGATTCCGAGTGGTGCAATTGTTCGGCTTGGTGGTGTGCCTTATCTGTATCGGGTGGAATCTGGAGTTGCACATCGGTTCCGGGTTTCAATTGAGCTAGATGATGGCACCTTGGCAAGAGTGTTTTGGCTCGAGCAGGAAAATGGGAAAGATATTTCCCGCGAATTAAATCCAAAAGAAGAGATCATTTTAAGTAATCAAGGAGAACTTGAAGAAGGCACTGCAGTCGAACCTACGCTTTCCAAGTTTGGTGATTAAGTAAATGATTTGAAATGATTGCTAAAATAGTGGCTTGAGATTGGTAAATTCTAAACGTTGCAATTAGAATCCAAAACCAAATTATGTGAAACAAATCTGATTTATATTCTCAAATAAAAATACTCTATATGTATATTTAAATGATCCACTTATGTTTAATTTATTGATAGTGTTTTTACGTATATTTAGTTTAAATTAAGTCTTCAAAATTTCTTGAGAGGTACTAATACTTAAGGAATTATGTTTATAGGAGGCAAAGCTGGGACTTTAAGTTCTGTTTTCTTTGCATTATCCAAGGCCGCCAGAGGCGGTTCACCTATTGCCATATACAGTTCAAATTGGGTTCGGTTAAAATCAATCACTTCTGCAAGATAGAGATTTCTAGCACGATTAATTTCCTGAATGGCAAGCAAAGGTTCCAAGGCGTCATATTCTTCTCTGGGACTTATCAAACCAAAGGAAGTAGCTAAAAGTTTTCTATATAACTCCTCAACTTGCACAACAGCTTTTTGTGCAGATTCAAGAGTTTCAAACTTAGCAGCAGCTATTCGGGCAGACTCTGCGACCTCGGCTGTTGTTATGGCTTGAACCTCAGTAACCTCGAAAAGCGATTCTTCTAATTGGGCTCTGCGTTCGCGAATTTGGGCAAGGTTGCCTAATCCGAAATTTCTTAATTCCCAGTTGGCCTGTAAAAGAATATCTTCCCTTCCTCCAGTGTCACCTATAAAGCCATTTTTCCCACCACCGAAAACACCTCCAAGATAATCCATTTGCAGCTTGGGAATTAAAGGCTGACTTTTTGCCAACTTAAGTCTTTCGTTTGCAGCACCTGCCATAAATCGACTTGCATTCAATTCTGGTCGATTCATAACAGCCAACTCCATCAGGTTTTCCAATGTTTTATCCTGAGAAATCAAAACTAAGGGGTATATTCCCTCAGAAGGAACCAATAAGGTTTCTGGAGGTAGTAACAGAACTTTTGCTAACCTTGCAGCAGCGGCACCTGCCTGCCCTTCCAAATCTATTCTTTCTTGCTTTCTCAAAAACAACTCGGTCATAGCGCGATTCAAATCACCCTTTGTTTTAGATAGACCAGCTTTATCTGCGATTTGTGCACGATCGATCATTTGATTGATCCGGTCCAAAATCTCATTATTAATTGCAAGTTTTCCATGAACTCTTACCAATTCGTAATAATTACTGGCAGCGTAAAGTTGAATTTTGTTTCTAACTGCTCTTGCAGTTTCTCCAGTTGCTCTTAACTGTTGCATGCGAACCAATGGTTCAAAAATAGCTTCTGCAGCATCCACCCGTAGACTCGGACCTCCAAGTCCATACATATTAGATCTGCTTACCGTAAACGTGTCTCCACGCCGATTCTGGTCTACACCATCATGGCGAAAATAACCTGGCCCAAAAGACAAAGATGGAACAAACAAAAGGTTTGCAAGGTCTTGTCGTGCTTGGGCTGCTTTAACTCGGGCTTGAGCGATTGCAATTAAAGGACTATTGGAGTCCGCTAGGCGGATCGAAGTAGCCAAATCAATTGGGTAAGCCTTGGTTTGTTCGTTTGCGTAATTATTAACCGGCCTTTCCTTGGAAGATGCATATGGCTTTCTATTCATCTTGGAATCAGGCGTAGGCAATGGGAGTGTTGGTATCTGGGCCAGCAAATATTCTGGTAGAAAAACGATTAATATTAATTGGTAAATCATGGTTTTCATTATGGATTTACCTCTTTGAATTCCACTTCCATGTTTTCAACCAATTCCGATTGTCGGTTTACAACAACTTTGTCATTGGCATTGAGATATCTCCAATGAGATTCAATTTTTTCGTCGGCCACAAGAATTACAGTTTCTTTACCATCATCCATTTCAATTTTTGCTGGCAAGATTTTAACTTTTTTGTCAATAACTACAAATACTACCGGTTTCCCGTTTTTTTTAATCACGGCATTACTGGGTACAACACCAGCGTTATGTAAATTTTGCAGTTCGATTTTCATAGTTCCAGTAATTCCAAGCAAAAGGTGGTCCATTTGTTCAGGTTTTAAAAGAATGGAATTTTCCAGCATTCTTTTCTCTCCCAAGTCCATTTCCAAATCAACTTCGACTGCAATTGATCTATCTGCCGCATTAATTAAGGGTGAAAACCTTGATATATTTCCCCTTATGATCAGATTTGGGTATTGGCTAAAATTAATTTCAACGGGCGTTTTTTTTGAAATACCAGAAACTGCTGTATCTGGATAACGAGCCGTAACTCGAAGGTGCTGATTCGATACTACAATTAATATCGGATCTTTTGCTACACCGGAAGGTGGAGTGACAAAATCTCCAATGTCGGCAGATCTTTTGGAAACAATCCCATCAAATGGAGCCTTGATATATGCCATACCAAGTTGAGCTTCAGTTTTATGTAATTCCTTGGCAGCAACATCAATTGCTGACTTCTTGTTTGCTAGTTCATTTTCTGAGACAATAATTTCAAGTTCTTTTTCTTTAAGTAAACCCTTTGCCTGTTCTATTCCTGTACGTGCAATTTCCACCCCTGCCATAGCTGCCTGAAATTCTCGATTTTGTTCATCCAGCAATCCCAACGATATACTTTCATCCTTGGCAAGTATTTTAAATCTTTCCAATCTACTGCTACGAAAATCACTGATGGCATTTGCCTGGATAAGTGAAGATTCTGCCTGCTTGATCCGACTATTGGCAGTTATGATGCCTGCTTTTGATCGTTCCAAGTTTGCTTGTCCAGTTTTATATTCGATTTCTTTTTGCTGCATTATTTGTTTTTTTAATTCTACATCTGCTTTTACATCCGGTACATCGAGTTCGAGAAGTATTTCATTAACTTTAATTTTATCACCTATATTTTTTGTGATTTTTTTCACAATCCCGGGGAGTCTAGAGTTCAGTTCAGCTTTTTCAAATGGTTCTAACACACATAATTGGGTGGAATTGATTGCAGTGGAAGCCAACACCTTAGGTGAAACAACTTGAACTGTTTTTTTTACAGATAGGTTCCTGTTTTTCACCAACGGCAATAAATCTTTTTTAGAACTAAATATAAAATAGCCCATCATTGCCAAGACGATAAATCCCAGAGCACCAAGCAGAAAGTTTCTTTTCATTCCCTAGCCTCTTTCCTTTGAAAGTCATCAATCATAGCCAGTAAAACTGGGACCATGAATAGGGATAAAGCTGTTGCAGTTATCAAACCGCCTATTACTGCACGAGCGAGTGGCATTAGGGTTTCAGTACCGGGGCTTAAACCGAGTGCCAATGGCAACAGATCGAGGCTTGTTGCTAGGAAAGTCATTAATATGGCTCTAAAACGTAATGATCCTGCCTTTGATGTCCGTTCAAACCCTACTAATCCACTTTCAGATTTTAATTTGTTTGCACAATCCACCACTAATACACCTTGAGAAACAACGATGCCTGTCAAAAAAACAAGTCCCATGATTGATTGGATATTGATCGGCGTATTAGTAACAAACAAAGTAACCAATACTCCTGCAAAACCTGGGATAATTCCGACAAGGATAACCATTGGTGTAAGAAAGGATTGCATAAGCGGAACCATCAGTAAATAAACAAAAACAAGGGCAAGTATGAAGCCCAGGCCCAGACTCCGGAAAGTTTCCACCATTCTTCCGTATTCGCCCACTAAGGAAATATTTAGTTTTCTCTCAGTCTTTAATTTTTCCACCAATGGTTGGATTTCAGATGCAACAGCACCCAGATCTCGTTCATCCACATTCACTAAAACTGATATTTTTCTTGCCAACTGTAAATGTTGGATTTCCACAGGGTTTTGGCCCTTGTCTATTTCTATCAGTGAACCCAAAAATATAGGTTTACTTGTTGTACCACCTGTGACAGGGATGGAAAGAATTTCCTCGATCGTTCTATCGGGATTTTCTGGGTACTGGACTGCCACAAAATATTGATTTCCTGATTTTGCATCGATCCAGAAATTCTTTTGTATGGATGCGCTCGAATTCATGGCTGCCACTACCTGCTGCGCAATATCCTTAGGTGTCAAACCAGCCTCTGCAGCTTTTTGTTTTAGAATGTGTATCTTAAGCACTGGCAGATCATTGCGTTGTTGCAACCTTACATCCACCGCGCCTGGGATTTCACGGATTTGTTTTTCCAAAGTTTGGGCTGCTTCCATAGCATCGGAAAGTTTTCCTCCCAAAATTGCAACCTCGATAGGGGAAGATGCACCCTGATTTAATGCAGCTGATATAATACCACCACTATTAAAGCTGACTTTTAAATCAGCAAACAAGGCATCTGCTTGCATTGCATTACGGATGTCTCTGACATACTCTACGGTTTTTCGAGTCTTTTTATCTTCAAGTTGTATTCTTACAACACAATCCATCTGTCCGCTATTTTCCGTATAAGCTGCAGACCAATCAGTAGTTAGTCCGATTTCTGAAACCAATAATCGAAGTTCATTTTTTGGAATAATCTGGCGGATCAGTTTTTCCACTGCGGCAATTCTTTCCTCGGTGCCATCCAGACGTGAATCTGATGGAGCCTGAACCAATATGTTAATCTGACCAGTATCCGTTGCAGGAAAAAACTCTTTGCCTATTGATGGCAGCAAAACCAGACTTAGTAAACTAAGGATCAAAATTCCGGGTAGGATTATCCAGCGAAAATTTTGGGCAATTTTTAAAAGGTATAGATAATTGAAAGTTAAATTATCAAGGATATGTTCTACTGCATGGTGGGCTTTTCCGAAAAAACTCTTTTCTGCTAAATTATGATTAGCAGGTTTTATCCATCGGGTTGCCAGCATGGGTACTAAAGTCCAACACAGGAACAGGGTTCCTACCAACGCAAAACTTACAGCAATTGCAAGTGGTTTATAAAGGAAACCAGCGACTCCAGGGGTAAAGGCCACGGGGGCAAGAACCACCATCATGGCAAGCGTGGAAACAAGTACCGGCAATACCAATTCGGAAACCCCGCTTACAGCAGCACTCCTTGCATTCTTTCCCAATCCGTGATGCCTTTGGGTGTTTTCCAATACCACGATCACATTATCCACAAGAGGGCCGATTGCAAGAAACAATCCTCCCAATGTCATTGCGTTGATTGTATTACCTGTCACATACAAACCTAAAATGGTGAATAATACTGCCAAGGGTAAAACTAGAAGGGCGATTCCGGTCATGCCCAAGCTGCCCAAGAAAATAAAAATCATTATGGCCACCAAAATAGCGCCCAGAATACCTTCTTCTATTAGGCTTATTATGGCTTTCCGTATACCTTCTGATTGATCCATCACCCATTCTAGGGTGGTTCCTTCTGGTAGTGAATTTTGGATGGTCTCTAAGGAGTTGCGAACATTACTTGCAACTGCCAGACTGCTTGCACCACCTTGGCGATAAATAGGAACATAAACCTGCTGATCACCATCAACTCTGACCCTTGATGTTTGGATGAAAGAAGTGTCCTCGGCGTTTGCAAGGTCGCCGAGGGAAATGACGCTTCCACCAGGAACCCGGATGGGCAACTGGTTCAATTCCTCAACCTTTTCAACCATAGAATCAATTTCTAAAGCAATTTGTTTTTTTCCAAAGTAAGCGTTCCCAGGTGAACTGACCAAGTTCCCATCTTGCAAACCTTTGATAATATCGGTTGGCGCCAGATTTCTTGCAACCATGCGATTGCGGTCAAGATAAACCATGATAGTGCGATCTTTACCACCTACCACCACTGGTGCCACCACCCCCGGAAGGCCGCCTAGTCGGTTACGCAATTCAATTCTTGCGAGGTCCTTAATTTGTGATTCATCCATGGTTTGATTACGCACAACCATAATTCCTAATGGTATAGTGGCTGTAGGATCAAATGGTAAAACTACTGGGGGTAAAGTATTCGGTGGCAGCGTTGGCAAAGTACTTAGGGCCAGCGAATTAGCCATGGTTAAAGCTGTGTTAGGGTCGGTTCCATCCCGGAAAGTAGCTCGAATAATACTGATCCCTGTTAAGGATCGGGATTCAATACGATCCATTCCGGGTGCTTGATTCACCCATCGTTCCAGGCGGTTGGTAATTGTTCTTTCTACCGAGGCTGCAGGCATTCCCTGAAAGTAGGTAAGTACCTGTACAGCAGGTGTATTAAAAGAAGGAAGAATATCTACAGGAATAGAGATTAAAGCCACAATCCCAAGCACAGCAATAAGCATTGCAAATACAACAATGCCGTAAAGACTATCAGCAAAATAATTTATGAGCGGCTTCAAACAAATCCCTTTCTATTTTTAGATATCTTAATTTATCGACATAAAATTAGATTCAAAATAATGAATACTTAACTCTTATTAGCAGTTGAGTATGAAAACTACAACCCCAAAAAGATCAACTAAACTTCCTAAACTTCCCAAAGCTATAGGTTTTCAACTTTAAATTGAATCTTGGTATGAATACTTAACTGTAAAAAATTACTTATTCCGAGTGCTGCGGTCTTTTTGGTATCTGGAGTGGCGCATCGGGCCCGGGTTTCGATTGAGCTAGATGATGGCACCTTA
>DBCB01000335.1 GCA_002303765.1 Planctomycetaceae bacterium UBA969 | reverse complement strand
TTTTCCTCTTGGATCTTTGCCAAAAAAAATAGGGAACATGAAGATTTCTTTTTTGTTGGAAGGTATAAAAATTGGTTCGATGATTTGCCAAGGAATTACTGCGAATTCTTTTTCTAAAATGATAGTGGTAAGTAAGCAATCGTTTGTCGTTTGGAAAAAAAATGGAGATTTGGAGTTTATTGACGAATTGCATCAATTAGAACCGGATGTTCGTTTTGGCCCTACTTTTTGGGTTGGAACAAAAGTTGATGGCCTAGCTGGGTTTGCTGATATTAAGATTCAGGGTTATCTGCATGGTTCACATCAACCTCTTTGTTTTTGGGAAGGCAAAGTGCTTGCAACCAGTATGCCTGCCCTAATCGCACCAGTTAATCTTGGGCCAGAATCTTTTAAAGAAATAAGCTACTTCGAAGTGCTTTCAGGTAAAAATTCCATTGCAATGATTAAGCTAGGTTCAAAGCCAACGGTTCAGTTTACTGCAGAAGGTACCATTGCAAGTGCTGATGTTTTTGCCAGCACTGCAAATGTGAGTGTTCAAGATGTTTTTAAAAAATTGAGGCAGTTTTCTAGTTCAAATTAAGCTCTTTTGAATAGCTCGATATTTTGCATAGCCATCATGATAAAAAGAAAAATCATGAAAAAATTCTCGGTTTTGGCAAAGTACACAATCATTAAAAAAGAAACAATTATTGATAAAGTATAAGTGATTTTATCTCCAGATCTTAAAAACAAGCTTAGGAAATCGCGTAATGCTTGCCCGCCATCCAGCGGGAATACCGGTAAAAGGTTTAATATTGGCCAGTACAAATTGATGAAAAGTAGAAATCCGATGAATAGATTTACCTTTAACCATGGCCCATCATTTTCGTGAGGGATTACCCTTGCTTCAGATAGAAACAAGATAAAAGCATAAAGTAAGAGTTGTATTCCTGGGCCTGCAAGTGTTACGGCTATCCTTTTCCATCGATTAGATAAATTGTTACTACCTATGGCCACTCCGCCAAATCCATGCAGTATTATAAATCCTTGGGTTCCGAAGTATTTTCCCATAAAGACATGCCCTAGTTCATGAACCAGGATGGAAAAGAATACCGCCATTATCCACGTTAGTAGTACTGTAAAGTCATTGGTCATGGTGTAGTAGGGCCAACCTAGAATAGCGGTGACTATCCAAAACATTGGGTGTACCCTAATGGGGGTGCCCAAAAGGTTTAATCGTAAATCCCAAGCGGTTTCTTGTTGATAATCCATGAACATGACTTGATATTACCATCATTTTAAGCATTAATAAAAGAACAATGTTGAATGTATAATCTTTTACTTGGCTAAAGGATACACTTAGGCCATTTTTAATTACGAGAATTTGTCATGAATAAAAATTCTGTGGAAGGAATGGCTGTATATCCTGGAACCTTTGACCCTATTCATTTTGGTCATTTGGATATTATTGAACGAGGCTCCAAGGTGTTTCCCCAACTTTTAGTCGGGGTTGGCATTAATCCTGATAAAAGTACCTTGTTCTCGCTTGAGGAACGGGTTGCATTGGTTAAGCAAACCACTTCGCATCTTCCCAATGTAATAGTATTACCATTTGAAAACCTAGTGGTTCATTTTGTTAAAGAATCTAATTCTAAGCTTATTTTACGCGGTATGCGTACTACCAGTGATATGGATTATGAATTTACTATGTCGCTTGCAAATATGGCTTTGGATCCAGATATTGAAACAGTGTTTTTGCTTGCCAAGGATATCTATTCACACTTGAGTAGTTCGCTTTTGAAGCAAATCGCTGTTCTTGGGGGAGACCTTTCCAAGTTTATTCCTCCCGCTGTTGCGATAGCAATGTTAGAAAAAATAAAGCGTAAATAAAGTATTGCTTACGACTGGATGAGTTGCGATATGAGTCAAGATATAGAAGGTTATCCAGGTTATTTGATCGAGTCTTTGTTGGCACAGGGGCCTGTGACGGTTGTTTATAGCGCAATTGATATGGCTTCGGGGCTACCCTGTGTTATCAAAACGTTGCGTCTTGATTATCCTTATGAAAAGCAGGCTCTAGCTTTTTTAAGAAATGAAATCAAAGTCCTTGAGACTATCAAGCATGCAGCTTGCCCGGTTCTTCTTAAAACCAACACAGACAATAAACCTTATTTCTTTGTCATGGAAAAAATTGATGGTTGCACATTGCGCCATGAATTAGGTCGAAAGTTTTCTTTTGGTCCCCCGCTTGTGATTGAGATCACTAGGCAAATTCTTTCATTGTTATCGAGTTTGCATGGCCTTGGATTCACGCATGGCGATATCAAACCGGAAAATATAATCATTGAACAATCTGGAAAAATTAAGGTTTTAGATTTTGCATTTTCTGCAAATGTTCGAATGAATGAAAAACTTGAAACCAATCTTATGCTTGGTACTCCTAATTATATCGCTCCTGAATTATGTGCGGAAGTTCCCGTAGTAAGCTTAGAGAATGATATTTATAGCTTGGGCGTTTTGATATTTGAGATGTTAACGGGTAGTTTGCCATACCCTGAAGGTACGATTTCGCAAACGCTATTAAGGCACCAAAGTGATCCGCCTGCAAAATTACGACAGCAACTCGGAGGTTTAAATCCTAAGCTTGTTAATGCTATCGTCGAAATGCTTTCTTTCAATTTGCAAGATAGGCCCAAAGCCAAAAATTTAGTTGATATCTTTGTAAAATTTGAAATTGAGAACATGATCTCAGGTTGAACATCTTTGAATTATTTATTCGTCTTGGTCCAGATCTTTTTCAGTGTATAAAATAAATCCTTTTTTCTCTAATGTCGAAGTGGCTGTTTCGTGATCCTCTACATAAAGAGCAAGTGCTGAATTTCCACTTGGGCCAATGAGAAGTGGGTAAGCGTAGTGTATATTCACTTCGGCTTCTAGAAGTGCTTTGCAGATCAATAACAAGGGTTGTGGATCGTTTGGCAGTTTTACGATAAGCAAATCGCTTTCGGTAAAGGGTAGGTTAGCTTGGGCGAATATTTCTGTCGCTCTTTCGGGGTTACTTAGCACTAGTCTGATAATTGCACAGTCAGCTGAATCAACGATCGAAATTGAAACAATTCGAATGTCTGTCATTTCAAACCAGCGAACAACTCGCATGAGTCCGCCAACCCGGTTCGCCACAAATACATTGAATTGCCTTACACTTGGCCAGTCCCTGCCTCTTGCAGTACGAAATCCCGTTGAACTGCCTGATCCATCATTTTTTCCAATTGCCATTTGCGACCCCTTCATTTAAAAATTACCCATACTATCCTTAAATTAAACATTTTCGGAACATTCTTGGAAGCTAAATTTGATAATTCCAAGAATCTATGGTGTGGCGGAGTTGCTCGAAACCGTTTCGCTGTGATATCCTATAGGTGTACAAATATTTTCTATTGGGTTATTTTCATGAGTTTATTTTCCGTTCAGGTCGCAGATAGGGTGAAAAGACTACCTCCTTATTTGTTTGGAAAAATCAACGAACTTAAATATAAGATGCGTAAGCAAGGTGCTGATATTATCGACCTTGGTATGGGAAATCCACGCGATGTTCCAGATCCTATGGTCATTGATAAGTTGTGTGAAGCAGCGCGGGATGAAAAAAATCATGGGTATTCAGTTAGTAATGGTCTTAAAAATCTACGCAACGAAATTTCTAAAAGATATGAGCGCAAACATGGCGTTTCTCTTGATCCGGATCGCGAGGTCCTAGCTGGTCTTGGTTCCAAGGAAGTTTTTATCCATATGTGTTTGGCATT
>DBCB01000050.1 GCA_002303765.1 Planctomycetaceae bacterium UBA969 | reverse complement strand
GGAACCTTCCATCACGCTCCAGCCGTAGTTGTCGCCCTTGCGTATGAAGTAAACTTGTTCCCATAAATCTTGGCCATTATTGCCCACCCAGAGATGGCCGGTTTTTTTATCGCAGTGCATGCGCCAAGGGTTGCGCAGCCCGTAGGCCCAAGTTTCGGGAACTGCGTCTTTGATATGCAGGAAAGGATTGTCCTTGGGTACGGAATATTGTTTGCCTTCATCGGGGTGATCCACATCAAGGCGCAATACTTTACCAAGAGGCCTGGTCAAATCCTGCCCCGAAACCCAAGTGTCGGAATCGGAAGTTCCATCGCCACTGGTGACATAAAGCATGCCATCTTTTCCAAAAGCGAGAGCAGCGCCATTATGGCCATCGGAATGCCATTCCTTGATGGTGACTGCAGATTTAAGATCGATGGTAAATGGGGATTTATTGGAGATGGTGTAACGAACGACCCGGGTATATTTCTTGGCTTCAGGGCCTGGGCCATTGCAACCTAAATAAAGGTAACCATTCTTTTTATAATCAGGATGAAAAAGCATATCGAAGATGGTGTCTTTAGATTCGAGAAGCGTAAAAGATTCAGCAACATCCTCGCGTGAATCGAAGCGCACGATTGAAGATGGTGCGTAAGGGCGATCCATCGAGCTAGCGAGCATGATGTTGCTATCGGGAACGGGAAGTATGCAGGTGAGGTTTTTCAATTTCAATTTCGGGAAGGCGTTGACGGTTTTGTAGGGCAGAGGAGGTTCAGGCGAGCCTACAACCTTCATGTTTTTAGGGGGAACCCGACCCTTGGTAGAGGCTGGTGCAATGGGGCCTTCAAAAACCATGGGGGCATAATCTTCGAATAGATGAAAGTCTGCGTGAGTCTTGGATTTCAACGGTGCAGAGGTTGAAAGCTCGGGGCCTTTTTCTTTTATATCGTAGTCGTATCTGCAAAGTGCGAAATTCCAGATTTCATCGATATTGGGCCTGCCCCCTGTCTTGGCAAAGTCGACCCAAGGAATACGGCCCTCCACCGTCCAGCCCTTGTCGCGGTCATCTCGCTTGTTTAATGTGCCATCTAGGGAGACCTTGGCCACCATGTGAAACTTATCTGCTTTTACGATATCAGCAAAATTCTCGGTGAGTTCTCTCTTCTTAGGAAAGAAGCAATCAAAAAAAGTGTTTGCAGCGTTTACTTGAAATTCGTAATAACCAGAGTGTTTATTAGAAGGCTTGATAAAGATTTCGAAAACATCGTTGTCCCAGGTTTTGCCATCGTGTTCGACAACATCAGCAAATAAGTCGTGATCTTCCATCTGGGCTAGGTAATAAAAGTTATCGCGATCCCAAAGAAGCTTAGCCTTGGTTTTGGTAAGGGATGGCCTATCTTTTTCCTGCAACCATGGAAGGTGAAAATTGTCGATCGCGATGGCTTTCTCCCAACAGGCATCTGTGGGTTTACCATCGATGATGGGTGGAGTATTAGTCCATTTGCATATGTAAGGGTTTGATTTATCTTTAGGTTGCGGTGTTAAAACATCTGCAATTGAAAAGCCATAAATTCCAATGGTTAGAATGAATGAGAAAACAAGGATCTTTCTGATGCTTTTAATGCTCATGACTTACCCCAATTATAAGAAATAGGCAGGTAGTTACTAAAATTACCAAATCAATTCATTGTTCCATACAGATTTATGCCTTATAAATGATATTAATTAATAAAGTCCTAATTTTTAGTGTGGATCCATCAATGAAACCAGAAGTAGACCTAGCAATTGCTGAACTAGTAAAGCATGGCGTAATCCACAAGGATGAAATTGATTCTGCGTTAGAGAAATACCCCGAAGCTGCAAGCATAGATGATCGCGATGCATTGGGCGATTTTTTAGAACAAATAGGGCTGATCACTGCATTTCAAGCTGGTGAACTTCGTAATAAGCGCATTGCTGATTTGGCTATGGCCAATTATCTCATTCTTGATCGCCTTGGCGAAGGTGGCATGGGAACGGTTTTTCGTGCCAGGCACAAACGCATGCGCAGGATTGTTGCGCTTAAGGTGCTTAACCCCGAAATTCAAGAAAACCCAGATCACTTGCAACGCTTTCAACGCGAGATAGAAACCCTAGCGCGCCTTAATCACCCCGGGGTTATACAAGCTTATGATGCAGATTTCGGGCCCTCCGGGTTCTTTTTAGTTCTCGAACTTGTTGAAGGGAACGATCTTGACGGGATTGTTCGCAAGCATGGCCCCCTTCCTGTAAGCGAAGCCATTGATGCCATGATTCAATCTGCTAAAGCTTTGCAGTATGTACATGATCAGGGGATGGTGCACCGCGATATCAAACCGCAAAACCTGATGAGAAATAGGCAGGGTGATATTAAGGTTGCAGACCTTGGTCTTGTTCGCCTAACTGAAGCCGAATCTTCGGAGGATCACAACAAGCAAGGCCTTACCCAGCAATTTACCATCGCTGGCACATTGGAATTCATGGCTCCTGAACAAGCCGAAAACACCAGTGGAGTTGATAACCGCGCAGACATTTACAGCCTTGGTTGTTCCTTATATTACATCCTAGCTGGTAAAAATGTTTACACGGGTAAATCCGTAATGGATAAGTTGATGGCTCATATGACCCATCCGATTCCAAGCATCAGAGAATTAAGGACCGATGTTTCTGAAAAACTTGATAATGTCTTTAAGAAGATGGTTGCAAAGACGGTTGATCAGCGATATCAAACAATGAATGAAGTGGTTGCCGATCTTGAAAATATTAAGATGGTGGAGAAAGTTTCTAATGTCGCCCCAACTAATATCGTAATAACTCCGCAGGCTGCCCAAACCGAAACAGATACTGGCACTGCTTTTTTTGAATCCCCGATGGCAAAGCGTGCCCCATCTGAATTAGAAGGCACGTTGATTTTCAACCCAGGCCAAAAAACTTCTATTCAGAATGATTCGAATAACGCTGCAACTTCATTTATCGAACGACCTAGCCAATCCGTTTCAGAACTATCCCAAGTCGATAGCGCCAAGGTTTTGCTTGTTGAACCTTCTAAACTTCAAGGCATGATGATTAGCAACCAGCTTAAATCGCTTGGTATTGCTGATGTAAAACTTGCGCTTTCAGGAGAGGATGCATTCATACAGTTTAACAAAGGAGGCTATAAGGCAATTGTTTGCTCGCAAAATCTTCCCGATTGCAGTGGTATTGAACTTGCTCAGAATATAAAAGCAACACCTTCGGGCAAAGGTATTTCTTTTATCTTGATTACCTCAAACATTGATAATGAAATGGAATCCCTGGCTGTAAAAGTCGATTTCAAAATTCTTAGAAAACCCTTCACTCCAGAACAACTTAAATCAACTTTACCTTTAAATGCACCCGGTGTTTCCCAGCCTACTGTTTTACAGTCCACCACCAAAACCGTGCTTTTGGTTGATGATAGTTCGTTTGCTAGGAAAAGAATGGTAGGAATTTTAAAAACCTTGGGGTTCGATGACGTTGTAGAAGCAGTTGATGGTGCAAAAGGTTTGGCCATGGCTCAGAGCAGACCTTTTCTTTTTATCGTCTCTGATTTTCATATGCCTATCTTAGATGGTAAGGGCTTTGTCGAAAGCCTTAGCCAAGATCCTAAACTGAAAAATATCCCCGTTTTGCTGATCACCAGCGAACCCGATTCTTTCCTACTCGATCCTATCCGAACCTTGAAGTCTTGCAGAATTCTTTCGAAATCTGCTGAGGCCTCTGCTCTTAAGATGGAAATATCTAAGTTTATTGCCCTTTAAGCTTAAAAAGTGCACTTAGTTAGTACAGTTTTAACGGTTATACGAATAAAAGCCCTTCACTGGGCTATTTTGTACTAAAAATCACGCTTTCCCTTAAAGTTTACGCACACTTCCCATGCTATCCTGACTATTAATCTTAACTTTTATTTCTTACTAATAAGTTACTTATGAGCGAAATGGACGAGGCATTAGTAGAATTTCTCATCGAGTGTCAGGAAAACCTGTCTCGTATGGACAATGAGCTTCTCGAGCTTGAGAAGTCCACAGATCCCGAATTGGTAAAAAGTATCTTTCGAGTAATGCACACTATTAAGGGAAGTGCAGGGTTTCTTGGATTATCGAAACTCGAAAAGCTAACCCATGCAGCAGAAAATCTGCTGAGTAAAATACGCGATGGCTCGCTTCAGCCTACCACTGCAATTACTTCTTCGCTTTTAGCCGCAATTGATGGAACAAGGGCTATTCTTTCCAGCCTAGAATCGAATCAGAACGAAGGTAATTCAGATTCAGAAGCCATTATTAAAGCGCTTAACGATTGCACCAATGCGCCAGCAGTATCTGTTGGCAATGCGCCTGCCATCGGTAAGGAAACCGCTGTCCCGGTTGCAAGCTCTGCAAATGTTGAAATGGACGAAGCCCTGAAAGAATTTCTTATCGAGTGTCAGGAAAACCTGTCTCGTATGGATCTTGAGCTTCTCGAACTCGAGAAGTCTACCGATCCTGAATTGGTAAAAAGTATCTTTCGAGTGATGCACACCATTAAGGGAAGTGCAGGGTTTCTTGGATTATCGAAACTCGAAAAGCTAACACATGCAGCAGAAAATCTGCTGAGCAAAATACGCGATGGCTCGCTGCAACCCACTACAGCAATCACTACTGCGTTGTTAGCTGCAATAGATGGAACCAGGGTTATTCTTTCCAGCCTAGAATCGAATCAGAACGAAGGTAATTCAGATTCAGATGCCATTATTAAAGCGCTAAACGATTGCACCAAGGCGCCCGCATCTGTTGGTAATGCGCCTGCTGCCAAAACACCTGCTCCAGTGAACAAACCGAATCCTGCGCCTGTTATTGCGCCAACGATGGTGTTTCCGAATCCTGCGCCTGTTATTGCG
>DBCB01000146.1:9542-12414 GCA_002303765.1 Planctomycetaceae bacterium UBA969 | reverse complement strand
GCTTTAGGTGTGGTTACGAGTTTTACTGATGTACCAACCTATCAGCCCATTGCTAATGAATTTGATGCTTCTCGCCCAAATGCTATTGGCTCACTTGCCATGGCACGAACTTCTGATTTAAATAGTGCTACAAGCCAATTCTATTTTAACCTTACTGATAACACGAGTTCGCTTGGTCAAACTGGTAATGGATATGCAGTATTTGGTAATGTTGCTAATTCTGCTAGCTTGACAAATCTACAAAGTTTCGCAACTAGTTATACTCCACAGGCTGGAACTATTATCACCACAACCACAAATCCTGTTGCATCGTTACCTGCCCTTACCGGTGCTAACCCTGCTGTTACCACCAATCCCGTAGGTACAGCAACAACTAATTTAGCAATTACGAATACTATTACTGGTGCTACTCCAACAGGGTTTTTGAATTATTTAGTATCAAGTAGTGATCCATCTATTGTGACTGCGACCATTGGAAGTTTAAATGGAACTTTTTCACCTAGTCAGGTTCAGTTGGTTGCAGGTGGAAATGCGGGAACAGCAGTAATTACTGTTACGCTGATTGATAATCGTAATGAAGCAACGATTAAAACCTTCAATGTAACTGTTCAGTGATTGATTAGTTTTAACAAATAAAGCCAGTGGGGAAATATATCACCCACTGGCTTTATTTGTTTAGATGCGTTTAATAACCATCAAGTGCATTAAACCAATCAAAGATAAAATGTTTTGCATCTGTGGTGTTTTTCAAATCGCCAAATACTTCGCCATTCGAAGAACGATATACGATGTTTTCTAGTGCCCAGTTTTCTTTAACAAGCCTGTAAATAGCTTGCCATTGTAGAAAAGATTCCGATTCATTTATTAAAATAGCATTGGAAGCAAGTTCTGTAGTTTCAAATTCTTTTGATGTTTTAACTTTGGCTCGAAATTTTATTACAGCAAAATAGGGGATAATTTTATTTCCTGTACTAGTGGTTTCTATGTTGTAACTAACAAGCTCAAACTTTCGTTTGAAAAAAGTTGTTTTGGTGCCATCCTTAAGAGCGATCACCCTTTCTGCAGTTCCCTTGGTTTTCAGTTGGTCGAATTTTTTTCGAAGAACCGAGGTGTCTGGTTCTTCGAAGCCTAGAACCATGAAAACAAATAAACTTATCTTAATCATTATGCCACCCATGGTAATTAAATTATCGCAATAATTATTATACAAGATATATTAATGCATAAAACTAATGTAGTTACACAACAAAAATCGCTTACAAATCGAAGAGCATTTATTCTTCGATTGCAAAAAGATGTTTCTCACCCCGAATGAACAGCGATTTACCTGAAATGGCTGGAGAGGCATCGATCGATTCATTTAATTTGTTGGTTGCAATTATTTCAGGCTTTCTTCCGGTTTTAATAATCACAGTAGTGCCATCTCTGTCCATAAAATAAATCATATCGTTGGCAATCACTGGAGAAGCATATAGGGTTGATGTGTTCTCTAATCTAAATTCTTCAAATATTGGTTTTCCCGTTTTTAATTCAAGCGCAGTTAATATGCCTGCATTAGCTTTGGTGAAATACAGCATGTTTTCATTAATAATGGGGGATGGAACATAAGGCGTCCCTTTTGCGTATTGCCAAGCAACTTTTTCGGCCGTGTCTAATACTCCCGTTGAATTTAAAGGTATTGCAATAGCAGCAGCGCCGCGGTAACCGCTCATCACATAAGCCATACCATTTGCAGAAATAGGGGAAGGAATGGCATTGGTAGTCATCCCGGATGTTTCCCAAATCAAGGATCCATCCGCAAGGTTGTAAGATCTAACTCGATTAGTCCCATTTAAAATCACCTGAGTTTTATCTAGATGAGTTACAATTAAAGGTGTATTCCACGTTGTTTTTTCATCACGATCTTTCTCCCACTTTGTTTTTCCTGTGTTGCAATCTAGCGCAACGATTTTCGAATTTATTTCTTGATCAAGATTAAGTACCAGCGAATCATTAAATAAAGATGGTGTGACAGCTTCGCCCCAGCCTAAACGGGTGGTTAACCTGCCAAAATCTCTTTGCCATAATAAATTTCCTGTTAAATCGAAACAATAAAAACCAAAAGAGCCGAATGATACATAAAGCCTTTTGCCATCGGTAACACAAGATCCCGCTGCATAAGAATGAGTGGAATGGTGGCCTTCATGTGGAAAAGCTTCGTTTGCAACTTTGTTCCATTTCAATTTGCCCGTATTTTTGTCGAAGCAGAGTACTTCGAAACGATAAAAATTTGCTGTTGGAACAGTTTTGGCTTCAAAATTTTCGTTTCGCTTTGGTTGCTCATCCTTTTTTGCAATACGATCCGTCTTGATTGCAGTTGTTAAGAAAATGTCATTACCCCAAATAATGGGCGATGAGCTTCCTTTCCCCGGTAGTTCAGCCTTCCATTTGATATTCGCTTTTTCGCCCCACTTAACGGGTGGTGCTGCATTTTTTGGTGCAATGCCATTAGATTGTGGCCCCCTCCAAGTAGGCCAATTTAATTCTTCGCCAAAAGAGAATCTTGTAATTGCTATCAACATAATTCCTATAACAAAAAATCGAGACATTTTATCATCGCTCCATGAAACTAAATTGACAAAGGTGCTGCACTGGTTTTTCGTTTTAAACATTTCTTAAGCCTGTTTAGGAGATCAGAATCAGCGAGCGAGAAATATTCTATGCTTTTTAAAATAATCTCTTTAATGCTGGTTCGGTAAAGACCACCGGTAAAACTATAAACCAATATGGCTTTCTCAGGTTTTCCCATAATACGTTATAAATCGCCACCCGGAAGCAAATCATTATCTTCGAAGTGCAATTTCCAAGGATGATGGCCATCGGCAAACCGGGT
>DBCB01000146.1:2943-9533 GCA_002303765.1 Planctomycetaceae bacterium UBA969 | reverse complement strand
AGCCTACATCGTAAGGCGAATCAGATTGGGTTGGCCCGCAAAAAATATTGGGTTCATAGTTTTGCTTCTGCCCTAGGTTTCATCCATGCACATTGCTTCATCACGACTGTAATTTCATGAAAAATATCCTTGTGGTTTTGCTGTTGATTGTTGAATTCTAGTAATAAAAATTGGGAAAATTAAAACAATGAACACTATTCACTGCAATACTATAAAAGTTAAGATTTTTCTTTGCTTAATTATTTAGATATTTCTTGCTGTAATTTTAAAAATTGATGAAGATATTGCAATGACAGTCACACCAAGGGAAGTATGTCAAAAATTTCAATCTTATTATTGTTTTTAGTTTTTTTTGTGTGCGATGCAAAAGCAGGCAAAGTTGAAGATGATTTTTTTGAAAGATCAATCCGACCTGTATTATCAGAAAGATGTATTCAGTGTCATGGGTTTGAAGTGCAAAAAGGTGGACTGCGCCTAGATTCTAGGAAAGCGATAATTGAGGGTGGTAAAAATGGTGCTGTAGTTATCCCGGGCAACCCAAACGCAAGCAAATTAATCTCATCGATAAAACACGAAGGGCAATTAAAAATGCCTCGTGATAGGAAACTTCCTGAAATTGATATTAAAGCTTTTGAAAAATGGATTACTATTGATTTGCCTTGGCCAGATAGTGTTAAGATAGGATCTAAAAACTCAAAGCTTGATAGAGAACACTGGGCATTTTCTCCCGTAAAAAAAATAGATCTGCCTGTAAATGCGATTTTAAATCCTGTTGATTCATTAATTAACAAAAAATTAGGTGAGAGTTTTATAAGTCAATCAAAGGTTGCTGATAAACGAACTTTGATTCGACGCTTGTTTTTGGATTTGATTGGAATCCCGCCTTCTTATTCGGAAATTTCCACATTCGAAAACGATCAATCCCCGGAAGCTTACTCAAAATTAATTGATCGGTTGCTTGCTTCCCCAAAGTATGGTGAGCGATGGGGCAGATATTGGCTTGATATTGCTAGGTATGCGGATAATAAAGGTTATGTTTTTTTTGAAGATAAAAACTACCCATGGGCTTGGACTTATCGTGATTATGTAATCAATTCTTTTAATAATGATTTGCCTTACAATCAATTTATCATCGAACAAATAGCAGCAGATCAAATTGAAACAAAAGATAAAAAGTCACTTGCAGCATTAGGTTTTTTAACCGTTGGCGGTCACTTTATGGGTAATACCCACGATATTATTGATGATCGAATCGATGTCATGACGCGTGGGTTAATGGGCCTTACAGTATCTTGTGCCCGATGCCACGATCACAAATTCGATCCGATACCAACATCTGATTATTATTCGCTATATGGAATTATGAGAAGTTCCATTGAACCCATGATCGCACCTCTTTATGGAGAAGAGCCAAATAACGAAGAATATAAAAAGTTTGCGCTAGAACTTAAAATCAAAGAAAAAAAACTACTCGATTTTGTACAGTTAAAACATCGCGATCTTGTAACTCAGGCAAGGGCTATAGCAGGAGATTATCTTTTTGCTGCTTATCAAGCTGGTAATCAACCTCCTGCGGATGATTTTATGCTGCTTGCAGATAAAGGTGATCTTAATCCAGCAATGATTGCAAGATGGAGGGCATTTTTAGAACGAACGAAAATTCAAAAAGACCCTACTTGGGCAATCTGGCATCGTTATTCCAGTCTCAATCCTTCTTCATTTTCTCAATCTGCACTAGAGGTCAGAAATCTACAGTCTGACAACCCGAAAGTTTTACATGCATTTGAGGTCCCCCCAAAATCAATGAGGCAGGTGGCAGATATTTATGGAAAACTTCTTGTAGAAACTGAGAAAGCCTGGCTTTCTTCTGGCGCTAAAACGCCTTTGATTGATAAAAACGCCGAAATGATTCGCTCTGCTCTTTATGGGCCAAACTCTCCTGCTGATGCACCTTTGGCTATGGATTGGGGGTTTTTAGACCTTTTTCCTGATCGTGCAACACAGGGCGAATACAAGATCCTTATTAAAGACCTTGAAGCACATTCGGTTAAAGGCCCACCAAGATCTATGGTTCTTGTGGATTCTGAAATTCTTTATGAACCTACTGTTTTTATTCGTGGTCAACCTAATCGGATTGGGGATAAAGTACCAAGACAATTTCTTAAAGCACTCGACCCGAATCGTCAGGTTTTTGTTAATGGAAGCGGGCGATTGGAATTAGCAAAATCTATTGCTTCAAATTCGAACCCACTAACTGCCAGAGTTTTTGTAAACCAAGTATGGGCTCACCATTTTGGAACTGGTCTGGTGACAACTCCAGGTGATTTTGGGATAAGGGGCGATCTTCCCAGTCACCCCGAGTTACTAGATTGGCTTGCTATGACTTTCATGCAAAACAATTGGAGTATAAAAAACCTTCACAAACTTATCGTTAATTCAGATGTTTACAAACAATCCAGTAATGATCGTGAAGATTGCCTTAAGGTGGATCCTGAAAACAAGCTTTTATGGAAGCAGAACCGCAGGCGGCTTGATTTTGAATCGCTTCATGATTCGGTTTTATCAGTTTCAGGGAGTCTAGATTTAAAATTAGGAGGCCCCTCGGTTCCTTTTTTTACAGGCAAAAATCGCAGAGCTGTTTATGGTTATATTGATAGACTTGATTTTCCTAGCCTTCTTGCCACATTTGATATTCCCAACCCTGCTTCTTCCAGCGTGGAGAGAACTTCCACAACGGTAGCTCCACAGGCTTTGTATTTAATGAATGGTCCTTTTGTACGGGAAGCCGCAAAGAAAGTTTTGAATTTAAATACAATTAAAGAAATTAAAAACACAGATCAAAAAGCAGATGCAATTATGCTTGCTGTGTTAGGCCGAAAACCAACGGAAAAAGAAAAACTTCAGATGATTAAATTTGTAATGGGTGGAATTGAAAATGAAGCTTGGTTGGATTTGACTCATGGATTATTTCTTATCAATGAATTTACCTTCGTTGACTAATTGGAGACCGAGATGGCTTTAATTTCAAGGCGGGAAGCCTTGTTAAGATCTGGAACTGGTATTGGTTCATTGGCACTTGCTGATCTTATGGCAAATGAATCCAAAGCTGAAGTTGAAAAAACGGATCCCCTTGCTCCAAAGAAATCGCATTACCCTTCAAAAGCAAAACATGTTGTTCATTTATTCATGAATGGTGGCCCTTCCCAGGTAGACACTTTTGATCCTAAACCAATGCTTAATAAGTATCACGGAAAGCCTTTGCCCGAAACTAATCTTCGTACGGAAAGAAAAACAGGTGCAGCAATGCGTTCACCTTTTAAGTTTAAAAAACATGGGCAATCCGGAATTGAAGTAAGCGAACTTTTCGAAAACACTGCAATGCATATAGATGATATGTGCATTATCCGTTCAATGTATGCTGATGTTCCAAATCATGAACCATCATTAATGTTAATGAATTGTGGCGATGGCCGTCTTCCCCGTCCGAGTTTTGGTTCTTGGGTAACCTATGGCCTTGGATCTGAAAACAAAAACCTTCCTGGATTTGTAGTAATGTGCCCGGGTGGTTACCCTATTGTGACCACGCAAAATTGGCGCTCTAGTTTTTTACCTGGTGTATTTCAGGGAACCTATCTAGATACAAAAAATTCAGACCCCGAAAAACTTGTCGCGTTCATTCGGAATTCCGAAATGCCCGTCGCTCGACAAAGAAAACAGTTGGATTTAGTTCGGCTTTTTAATGAGCAAAATCTAGCTTCTCGTAATTTTGATCCACAACTTGAATCCCGAATCCGAAGTTTTGAACTTGCCTTTCGTATGCAATCAGAAGCTACTGATGCTTTTGATCTTACAAAAGAAACCAAGTCTATACGGGAACTTTATGGCGATACAACTAACGGTCGGCAATTGCTTTATACCCGTCGATTAATTGAAAAAGGTGTTCGGTTTATCCAAGTTTGGAGTGGTGCAGGCCAACCATGGGATAATCATGATAGTTTGGAGAAACAGCATAAAAAGCTCGCTGGTGATTGGGATAAACCAATCGCTGCTTTTCTTTTGGACCTTAAACAACGGGGACTTTTTGACAGTACGCTTGTTCTTTGGGGCGGTGAATTTGGCAGAACTCCTGTAGCTGAAATGCCTGGACTTAGTGGCAGAGATCATAACCATTATGGTTTTACTTGTTGGTTAGCTGGTGGTGGAGTAAAAGGTGGAACGGTTGTTGGTTCTACTGATGAGTTTGGTTTTAAGGCAGAACAAAAACCTGTGCATGTTCATGATCTTCATGCAACAATGCTTCATTTGCTTGGCATGGATCACGAAAAGTTAACTTATCGTTATGCAGGTCGTGATTTCAGATTGACCGATGTGCATGGGAATTTGGTTAATGAAATAATTGCTTGATAGTTGCTTGATCAAAAGGAAAGTAAGGTTATGAAAATTACTGCAATCGAATCTCATGTATGCCATGCGCGAATGCGAAACTGGATATTTGTCAAAGTATTAACTGATCAAGATGGACTTTTTGGATGGGGAGAAGCAACGCTAGAATGGCATACGAGAAGTATTGTTGGAGCTATTGATGATTTGGCGGAACTTCTGATCGGGCAAGATCCAACCCGGATTGAATACCTTTGGCAGATGATGTACCGCCAGCATTTTTGGCATGGCAATGGTATTGTGCGGTCTACCGCTATTGCAGGAATTGATATTGCATTATGGGATATTCTGGGGAAATCGCTCGGAGTTCCTTGCTCAAAGTTATGGGGCGGTCCGGTTCGTGATCATATTCGCACTTACTGCCATCTAGGCGGTGGAAAAATGGAAGACTTTTATGAAACCGCTTCTGAAGACGCTAATCGTTTTGCAGACCTTGCGCTTCAGGCAGTAGAAGATGGGTTTACGGCTTTTAAATCCATGGCGGTTCCTCCTACGCTTCCTTTAGAAGGGCTAAAACCAATTCGAACAGCGGTGGCATGCGTTTCTGCGATGCGTGAAGCTGTTGGCGATTCCATTGATATTATGGTTGATTGCCATGCTAGACCATCACCTGCAATGGGGATGCAGTTTGCCAAAGCGCTGGAACCTTATGGTTTGTATTTTTTGGAAGAACCTTGTTGGCCTGAAAGTATTGAAGGGCTTGCGGCAATTAATAGTTCTGTTTCCACGCCGATTGCCACAGGTGAAAGGGTGACAAATCTTGCGGCATTCAGGGATCTATTTGCAGCGCGTGCCTGTGAGATTTGCCAGTTGGATATCACGCATTGCGGTGGATTAAGTGAGGCCCGACGAATAGCAGCATTAGCTGAAGCTTATCGAATATCTTTAGCCCCGCATAACCCACAAGGACCAGTTAGCACTGCAGCTTCGCTTGAATTTGGGTTTTCTCAACCAAGTTATATTATTTGCGAAACAGTTCATAATGATGTTCCATGGAGGCAGGATGTTGTTGAAGAAGGTTTTATTACCGAGCGTAAAGGTAGGATTGTAAAACCCAATACCCGACCTGGGCTTGGTATTAAAATTAATGAAGGCGAGTTAAAGAAACATCCATTCCAACAGGAATTACCGCAACGTGTGTTTTATACCGATGGCAGTGTAGGTGATTGGTAATAGTCATGAAAAAAAAATTAGCAGGGGTGTTACCGATTGTTCATGTTCCATTTGAAGATGACGGAACAATCGATGAGAAAACTTTAAAAAAAGAAATCGATTGGATCTTTGCAGTAAAAGCCCAAGGATTAGGCACCGGTATGGTTTCGGAGATATTACGACTGACATTCGAAGAAAGAATCTCCCTAACCAATCATATTGTTCAGTTTACTGAAGGAAGAGGCGCAACCTTTGCAGGTATTGGTGCTGAAAGCACAAAGCAGGCATTGGTTTATGCCAAGGCTGCTGAAAAAGCAGGCTGCGATGGTATCATGGCCATTCCTCCAGTCACTACAAGCCTTCCAGAAGAAGCTGTTTTAAAACATTTTCGAACCCTTGCAGAAGAGGTAAATCTACCTTTGATTGTTCAAGATGCTTCTGGTTATGTCGGCCAGGCGATTCCCCTGCGAATTTATATTCAGTTACTTGAACTTTATGGCAACGAGAAGATTCTGTTTAAACCAGAAGCATCGCCAATCGGCCCAAATCTTTCCGCTTTAAGAGATGCATCATTAGGAAAAGCAAAAATCTTTGAAGGTTCTGGAGGAATCTTGTTGGTAGATAGTTTTAGGAGAGGGATCACGGGCACCATGCCTGGTGTTGATCTTCTTGATGGAATTGTTTCGTTGTGGAATGCGTTGGTTAAAGGGGATGAAAAAACGACCTATCGTGTTTATTTTCCTATTTGCGCAATAGTCGCCCTGCAGTTGCAGGCGGGGTTGGATGGATTTCTGGCAATCGAAAAATTCATTCTTAAGCATAGGGGGATATTTAAGAACGAAGTGCGTAGGTCGCCTTACTCTTGGGATCTTGACCTTGAAACTTCTTCCGAAATATTAAGGTTGCTTCAAATTCTTGATAAAGCGATGTCCCCGGAGCAATCGTGATGCGTTACAGGGTGTTAAGCATGCTTTGCATGGCTGCCCTGATTGCGTATA
>DBCB01000146.1:2145-2904 GCA_002303765.1 Planctomycetaceae bacterium UBA969 | reverse complement strand
TACAGCGCTCTGCGATAAGTGTTCCCGCAAAAATTATCCAGCAAGAATTAGATATGGATGCTGCATCCATGGGTTTGGTGATGGCTGTTTGGTATTGGGGATATGCCCTTTTTCAAATTCCATCAGGGTGGCTTGCAGATTATCTCGGAAGTCGAAAAGCTTTGGTTTTCTATGCAATTACTTGGTCGATTTTTACCGCTATTGCTGGTTGTGCTTCCAGCTACGAACAACTTTTGATTTTCTGGGGACTCATGGGAATCGCACAAGCGGGGATATTTCCTGCATCTGCAAAGGCCATAGGAGCCTGGTTTTCAGATCGGGGAAAAGCCTTTGCCTCTGGGCTTCTTGCCTCAAGCATGGCAGTTGGTGGCGCTCTGGCCCCTGCCCTTACCGCCCAGCTTCTTACGACAACAACTTGGCAGCAAACTTTTTACATATATGGAATACCTGGCATATTATGGGCCACATTATTTTTTTACTTTACATCAGATGCAAAGGAAACCTCTCCATCTACAGGCTCAGATAATTCAAATAAAATTGATTGGATGGTATTGATAACCAGCACATCTATGTGGTTGTTATGTGCCCAACAATTTTTAAGAGCCGCTGCGATGGTTTTTTTCAGCACATGGTTTCCACGATTTTTGGAAGAAACAAGAGGCTTAACCAACCTTGAAGCTGGCCGTATGACATCTTGGCCTGGTATTGGAATGATGGCGGGGGGACTTTTAGGTGGCATTTCAAGTGAATGGATTTACA
>DBCB01000146.1:0-2133 GCA_002303765.1 Planctomycetaceae bacterium UBA969 | reverse complement strand
ACTAGGAATAAACGATTAAGCAGGCAGGGGATTGCGGTTGCAGGTATGATTATTTGTTCCATGCTTTTTGTAACCGCAAACTATATTACTGATACGAACACATCTGTTTTTCTAATGGCACTTGGGGCTTTTTGGGCTGCTTTTGGTGGAGTCAGTGGCTACTCAGTAGCTATCGATTTTGGTGGCCGTAACATCGCTACTGTTTTTAGCACCATGAATATGTGTGGCAATATCGGGGCAGGATTATTCCCATTGGTGGTTGGTAGAATAATTGAGAAAAACCACAATTGGGATTTCGCACTCTTTTTGTTTGCTGGGATTTTTGCTGTTGATGCTTTGATCTGGTCATTTTTAAACCCAAAAGGCCCTTTATTTGGCAAGGAAATTTCATGATAACCAAAGTCGATTCAAGGCAAAGCAATGGTAATGTTGGTGTTGCCCAATTAGACATCACTCCACCAATTGGAATTTATCATCGAATGTGGGGGGCTGCAAAGCATGATCAGGCCACGGGTGTGCATCGCCCTTTAATGCTTACAGTGCTTTGGATGGCGCATTCAGATGAGCCTTCTGAAAAATTCGTTTTGATCACCATGGATCATTGCATTCTTGATGGTGCTGAAATCAAAGCCATTCGTAAATTGGTTTCAACCTCATGTAATATTGAAGAAAAAAATATTGTAGTAAGCTTGTCACATACGCACGGCTCTGGCTGGATGTCAAGAAGTCGTTCCAACCTTCCTGGTGGCGAACTCATTGGCCCTTATCTTGATGGCTTAATACAAAAATGTGCATCTACTGCTTTTAATGCTATGAATAACAGTCAGTCAGCTTTTGTTACTTTTGGTTCTACCCGTTGTAACTTGGCAGCACATCGCGATTATTATGACGAAACCTCTAACCAGTTCGTTTGTGGTTTTAATCCGGAAGGGTTGGCGGATGATACCGTGCTATTAGCAAGAATTGAAAATGCTGATGGGAAATGCTTTGCAACTCTCGTGAATTATGCGTGCCACCCAACTACTCTTGCTTATGAAAACACTAAAATAAGCCCCGATTATATTGGTTCAATGCGCGAATTAATTGAGAAAGAAACACTTGCGCCCTGCCTTTTCTTACAAGGGGCCTCAGGAGATCTTGGCCCTATAGATGGATTTGTTGGAGATCATAAAGTCGCTGATCGCAATGGCAGACAACTTGGCTTTGCTGTTTTATCTGGGTTGGAAAGTCTAGCGCCCGCTTCGACTCGTTTTACCTATTCAGGTCCAGTTGTTTCAGGGGCAACGCTAGGAATATGGAATCATCAGCCATTACAAAAAGAAGTATTAGATTCTAAAAAAAGGTGGGGGGTTAAAGAAATTACCATTCAGCTTCCTTTTAGGTCGGATCTGCCAACATTAGAAGAAACTAAGGCTCAACTACTTCACTGGCAGCACGAAGAAACAAAAGCATTAAGTTCAGGTGATCAAACGAGTGCCAGAAATTACAGGGCATTTGTTGAACAAATGACTAGGCAAATCACTAGGCTTTCTTCATTGCCCGGAACTAAAACTTATCAGTACGCTTTTCAATTATTGATATGGGGGGATTCGCTTTGGGTATTCCTTCCCGGGGAACTTTATCAGATGTTTCAAATCAATACAAGAAAGCGATTTCCAAGCCACTCTGTGATTATTGCCACCCTTTCCAATGAATGGCAACCTGGTTATTTGCCGGAAGCTTCTATTTATGGGTATGGTATTTATCAAGAAAAATTTGCAACTGTAGCTCCCGGAAGCCTTGAGGTCTTGCTTGAAACTGTTACTCGAGAATTAAAACACCTGATAAGTGGTTTCAAGTAATAGGCTAAAGTGCGATTATTTGAGCTGTTAACCTTTAAATCATATTGTTTTCTCATTCATTTATAATTAAAATTAAGAGTTGTTTGTGTGATATCGCTCTTTTGAAAAATATAGGGTTTCATGAATAAATACATTAAAACAGCTTTTACCCTGATTGAGCTGCTGGTTGTGATTGCAATTATCGCAATATTAATCGGTTTGCTTTTGCCCGCAGTTCAAAAGGTTCGAGAAGCTGCCGCTAGGTTAAAATGCACCAGTAATTTAAAACAAATTGGCCTTGCACTGCATAATC
>DBCB01000041.1:25425-26308 GCA_002303765.1 Planctomycetaceae bacterium UBA969 | reverse complement strand
CTTACAGGTGAAGTTCTTAAAACAAATGATGAACTTTTTATATACCCTGCGAAACATTTTGTAACGCCAGAAAATAGAATGAAAACCGCAGTTGAAGGTATAAAAAAAGAACTCGATGACAGGCTTGATGTTTTTAAAAAAGAAGGCAAATTACTTGAGGCCCAAAGGCTTGCTGCAAGAACGAAATTTGATATCGAAATGCTTATAGAAACAGGCCATTGCCCTGGTGTTGAAAATTATGCCCGCTGGTTTAGTGGAAGAAATCCCGGAGAACCGCCCTACACTCTTATGGACTTTTTCCCTGAAGATTTTCTTCTTGTTGTTGATGAATCGCATGTTACCGTCCCTCAGGTTAGAGGCATGTATGCAGGCGATTTTTCTAGAAAAACAACACTCGTTGACCATGGATTTAGGCTTCCTAGTGCCTTGGATAACAGGCCTTTTCGTTTCGAAGAATGGGAAAACAAATCCAAAAGCATACTGTTTATGTCTGCCACTCCTGCAGAATATGAGTTATCTCGGTGCAAGGGAGAAGTTGTTGAACAGGTAATTCGACCAACCGGATTGGTCGATCCTATTTTACATGTTCGACCAGCAAAGGGGCAAGTTGCTGATCTTGTAAAAGAAATTAAAATCCGGGTTGATCGAAAAGAGAGGGTTTTAGTAACAACGCTAACCAAACGAATGGCAGAAGATTTAACTCGGTTTTTTCAAGAAACTGGGATGCGCTGCAAATGGCTCCATTCGGAATTAGATGCGATCGAGCGAATTAAGGTTCTGCGGGAATTACGCGAAGGTGCATTTGATGTGCTTGTCGGTATTAATCTATTAAGGGAAGGCTTGGATTTACCGGAGGTTTCTCTTGTTGCAATTTTAGATGCTG
>DBCB01000041.1:2970-25408 GCA_002303765.1 Planctomycetaceae bacterium UBA969 | reverse complement strand
GCTGATAAAGAAGGTTTCTTAAGAAGTGAAACATCTCTGATTCAAACGATTGGTAGGGCAGCCAGAAATGTTAATGCCGAAGTTATTCTTTATGGTGACCGAGTAACTAATTCCATGCACCGTGCAATTGAAGAGACTAAACGCAGGAGAGAATTGCAAACACAATATAATTTAGATAATAATATTACTCCACAATCCGTGAAGAGTTTGATACCACTTTTTATAGAAGACGAAATAGCAGCTTATGATTTTGCCAACAAAGTGGTAGGAATTGAAAATGAAGATCAGGTTGAAAAACATGAGATGATAGAAGAACTACAAATCCAAATGCTTAGAGCTGCAGAAGATTTAGAATTTGAAAAAGCCGCTCAACTTCGAGATAAAATCGCAACATTAAAAGGTGAGAAAGTTGCTGCACCCCAAATAAAGAAAAAAAGATTTAAAAAACTGTAACGCTCTGGCTCCATTTTAAATGAATCTCACCAAAATTTTCATCTTGTTGTGCAAAAATCGATTGCTTTTTTATTAGTTCGAGTATCGCAAGGAATAGTCCAATCAAACGCATTTTGTGGAACGGGGGACAGAATAAATCCCTGAATGGTATCGATTTTTCTCGAATTAACTTCCCCGTTATTTCTTCAAGATATACTTCCATAGGCGTTTGATCCACAACAATTTCTTGCGCTTGAATTGCAAGAGTTTCTTTCATGATTCTTCCAAATGCACTTACTAAATCCCAAAGTTCTACTTCCTGAATTGGTTTTTCTGAACTTACTCGTTCCTCATGGAATTGGTCCGAAATTAAACGAGGAATTTTCTGGCCTGCAGTTTCTGCTTGTTCCTCTAGAATTTCCACCGCATCTTTAAATTTTTTGTATTCGACTAGTTGCCTTACAATTTCATTTCTTGGATCATCTTCTTTGTTGGCGTGTTGTACCTGCCTTGGTAATAGTAATAGGCTTTTAATTTCCATCAATTTTGTTGCCATTACTAAAAATTCACCTGCTAAAGTTAAGTCTAAGAATGTGATAACCTCCATGAATTCCTTAAATTGATCTGCAATTCTTACGATTGATATTTCAAGAATGTCCACTTCTTCTTTTTTAACGAGATGTAATAATAGATCTAAAGGGCCGTGAAATGCATCTTGATTAATTCGATATTCTAGTTCAGGCATGGTAAGCATCCTGCTATTTTAGCGTTTTATTTGTTGTTTCTATACCCGATTGATCATCAATATTATTCATATTTCTTGTTGTATTTCATAAAAGTGGTTAAAACTTTTTGAATCATTCAAATTTATGATGTTTTCTTCACATATACATGAAATAAAATCAGCGTTTCCAGGCACTAAGTAAATGCTTTGATTAGTCTTGCCAAATATCTCAATATTATTCCACTCCCCTAGAATGTTTTGGGGAAATGAAAAAATAGTTTGACTAGCAAATTCATTTACATGCATAGGGTTCTTGTGTTGAACTGAGGCAATATGGTTTTTGATGAAGCTAATCTTGGTACTTAAATCTTCAATCGAATCCAAGATGTTACTTTTAGAAAGTTCACCTAGGCTTTTTAAATAAGTTGCTGCAGATTGATTGATTGTTTTTTCAAGTTCATAAATCAAGTTTTCCCTTCCAATAAACAAATGTGTAAACGCTTCGAAGTTTTTTACGATTGCTTCTTGAATTGTCTTATCTAGGGTATTAAGTTCTTCCTCTGTTCGAGTTTTTGTGTGTGTGATAGAAGAAATATCTTCTGATTTACTATTGGGTAATTCATTACTCCCCTTTATTCGTTTGCATATTCCCAAAAGTTTTGATTTGCACTCGTCAATTTCTTTAGCGTGGTCTGTTATTTGCAAATTGATGGATTGAATAAAACTAAAAATACAGTCGCATTGAAGTATTTCCAGTTGAGTTCGAAACAGTGATTTAAAGTGACCGATGATTTTTTGGATTGATTGGTTGTATACGCCCTTCATTCCAGCAGGTTGTTGGATTGCACTATTAAACCGAAGTAAATCAACCTTTAAAATAGAATGGTGTTTTTCTCGGATTAAATTTATTTGAATTCGAAGTTCTTCCGTTTTTTTCTTGATGATCGTAAGGATAATTTCAGCAACAGGAAAACGATATCCTGGTTTTTCGATCCATTGAACTACCCAAGAATCAATCACCGAACCAAAATTTTCAGTTAGTTCGTTGATTTTTTGCATCATAATTTTATAGAAATTTCCTTTGTCAGTTAAATTATCGCTTGTATACCATTCGAGTCCTAAATTTTGTTCCGAATTTTTAAGAATATTCAAGCTCGTCTTTGCAATCGTTTCAATTGATATGTCGTTGTTTCCTAATTTAGATTCCAATTTGAATAATGGATCAATTAGGTCTTTTAATATGAATGAACTTATTGGGTGACCTAATTTTAATTCTAGGTGTTCTGTCAAACTTGATGTTAGGTTTTCAAATGTAATATTGTTCCTTATCAATTCTTGGTCAATCCATGTGCTGATTTCATTATGATAAGCAGGTTTTTCTTGTACCCATGATCGGATTAATTCTAAACATGTTTTATTGATTATAACTTGCTGATTTAATTCGTTGGATAATAAATCTAATTGCGCCCCAGCAGATTTGTAAGATCTTTTTGCCGAATATTCGGGTTTATAATTTTTGTTGATTTCCGAACCTTGGGTGTAAATTTTCAATTGGTTTGCGTAAACTATTGTTCCCATATCTTGCATTAATTTTAAATGAAGATTTTTTTCATTCGGTGATGTTTCTATCAAGATTATTTTTTGTGTTCGATCTGCTATTTCTATTTTCTCTAATTCTTGTAGCGTGATTGTTGTATTTGATGCCATTTGCACACTGCAATTTTCTTTTGCAGGCAATGCCAAAATTAGGTTAAATGTTGGCGTTTTTAAGTTTAGTTGGAGGCATGATTCGATAATTGATTTGCAAACATCTACAAGTGAACCAACTGCGCCACCTCCAGCATGAGTTAAAATCCAAATGTTAGGGCTAATTATCCCAGGCATAGTGTTCGAGTATGCGGATTGATTGATTTTTATCAAAAGTTTTTTTAGTTCATCATTTAGTTTATCTCCTGCATCAAGAATTGCGAGTTTTCCTAGGGTTCTATTTCCTTCTGTGCTAAGGTTTTTTGGAATTTGGTACAGTTTACTTAGAGGAAGCCATTGTGCTAGTTTTTCAGATTTTTCTTTGTTCCCTAAATAGTAGTTTGGCCTGTTTAGTTTAAAAACCACAGCTTTGTCAAAAGGAAGTTTAAGTTGATCGTCTTCTTTTTCCGTGGTCAGTCCCTGGGTATCGATATCAATTCCAAGTACTTCAATAGGTAAACTTAGTCCAGTTGATTTTGAGTGGTTATTAAGCGCATTATCGAAAAAGGCAGCTGCCCCGATGCCTGTTCTTCCTAAGCCAATTATTAATGTACCTGCACGATTTTCTAGATTAGCACTTTGTTCTTTGTTTTGTCTTGATTCTTCTAGTTCAGTTGTTGGGTTTGATGTATTTTGTTCATCATTTGATTTTTTGAAAGATAATGTTTTACTTAGGTCAATGTTTTTGATTGATTGTTCTTTATTTTTGGATTCAGGAACAATCGATTTTTCCTCAAGAATAAAAGGCCGATTCGTTATTTGAAAACCAAAGGGTGAATGAATAGTTTTCAGCGCAGTTATAAATTCAGTGCATGTTTTAAAACGCTCTTCGGGTTTTTTTGAAAGAGCGCGGGCAATAATAGGTTTTTCACTGTCTTCAAGTGAAGAAAGATTTGGCGCATCAGTTAAATGCGATTTAATAATATTTCGTAAATTATCTGATTCGAAGGGCTTTTTTCCAGTTGTCATTTCTTGGTAAACTATAGCTAGGCTATATTGGTCACTGAATCTGCTTGGCCTGCCCTCAATGAGTTCGGGGGCGGAATAAATTGGTGTAATTCCTCCTTCAAATTCTTGGTCTGCAATTGTAAGGTCGTGTACTAGACCAAAATCCCCAATTTTTAGGTGATTGTGTACTAAAAATAAGTTTTGCGGTTTAATGTCTAAATGCTGTAATTGATACTGTGAATTGATTACATCGAGTGCTTCTGCTGATTCTGCCAAGTAATGTAATGCTTCGCTTTTTGGTATTCCCTGTAGGTTTTTTTGTTTGCATTCCTGATATCGGTCCCAAAGGTTTTTGTCTGCAAGTTCCATAACGATAGCTAGGCAGTTTTCGATAATATCAATTCGTTCCATCGTAAGAATGAAAGGATGTCTGATAATTTTAATTCGGTCAACTGCGCGCCATTCTTGTTCTGCCCGTATATCTGATTTTACCCCAAGTTTTCCTGATACAAATTTTATAGCCTTAAGAAGCCCCCCTGGAGCAATGCATTTCCATACTTCGCCAAATCCACCACTGCCTATTTTTTCAAGGACTCGATAGCCTGGAAGTGGTTCATAATTCGGGTAAATTTTTATCATGGTTGATGTAATTTTAACTTCAATAAATGTTTGGCAATATTTAATTACTATTATTACTTTACCATTGTTCATTGCTGAATTGATAAAAATAATGGTCCTTATAAAACATGCTCAGTTTACGGTGTCTCTTGTGTGAATTGCTTGATAAATAATTGTGAGGTGAACTTTGGTAAGTGTGTTAGTTAGTGTCCGAAATGTTGAAGAAGCAAAAATTGCTTTAGGCGCTGGAGCTGATCTTATAGATTTGAAAGACCCTGAAAAAGCCGCTATGGGTATGGTTGATTTATCGGTTGTTTCACTAATTCAAAATGCTTTGCCTTATAATTTGCCCCTTAGCATGGCTTGTGGGGAGTTGTGCGACGTGCCTAACCAACCAGATTTTCTCCCCAGTGGTATTTCTTTTTATAAGTTTGGGCTTTCAAAATGCAAAAGTACAGATAATTGGGTTGATAATTTGATTTTAATCAACGAACAGGTTCTTATGTTAAATAAATCTGCTTTTGTAGTTCCTGTACTATATGGCGACTATTTAAAAGCTGATTCAAACCCGCCATTCGATCTTTTAGAAACGCTATTTGAACATTCTTTTTTTGCGATTATGATCGATACTTGGTGCAAAGATGGCTCTTCAGTTCTTGACTGGATTACAGTTGATGAACTTTTGCGAATACAAAACAAGTGTGATGTTCATAATGTAAAATTTGCTATTGCAGGCTCATTGAATCTTGAAAAAGCAACCCGGCTTATTCGGGAGGGGGTCAAGCCAGCCTGGTTTGGGTTTCGCGGCGCCGTTTGCAAAGAGGGTTCTCGAAATAAAACAATTGATTTTGATTTAACTTCAGATCTTATTGCTGGAGTTAAAAAACTGAATGGTTTGCGATGATCTAAAATTGATTGTATGTATGGTGGGGTTATGTTTTTTGTTGTTGAATAGCTTGCAGAAAAAAGGATCTACATAATTTTGGTTGCATGCATCTTCCCAGTTTTTTGACGCTGGGAAACTGACTGATTTCAATAAATACAACTCACTGAAATCGAAATCTTGTGCGAATCTAAGTGCAACAGTATCAGAACGCACATCCCTAGTCTGTGGCAAAAAGGGTTCACCATTAAGCTTTTTATCATTTTTGCAATATTGATGAGCATCTAAAAAAAACAAACCGTATTCTTTTTTAAATGGCATGCTCGCCATTTTGCCTTCTTTGAAATGAGACATTAACGCAATAGCATTTTCAGTCATTATTTGCAATGATTCCCAATGTTCAAGTATCTGATTTTTGTTTGAATTATTTAGTTCTATATTTCTCACCGATTGTCCGCCGCCAACTACCACTACTGTGCAGGCGGGTTGTAATTTCTTTAATAATTGCTCGAGTTTTTGTGGTAGGTCGTTAGTGTCGAGAAGGCTTCCTCCAACCTTTATTACATTACACTTCATGATAATTACCACTTAATTTCATAATGCTATAAGCGCATGCCGCACTTGAATTTTCGATTCCGAATGTGTTAGAAAATGAATGAATACTAGGCTTTGTTTTCCATTCAAATGATTCTACTATCATTTTTCCCAAAGTTTCCCCCGATCCTGATATGCTGATCCATTTTGGTTCTTTACCTTTTCTTTGGAGATGTTTTTTCAGGGCAATCGTGATCCATTTTGTTTGAGTTTTTATAGCAAGTTCGCTTGTTTTTATGATTCTAGGCATTGGGATTTCATTTTGATCCGCACAAAGCATTTTGGCAATTCGCCTGACTGAGTTTGTTTTTGTAAACGGTCTTCCATCTGCAGTCTCAGTATCCTCTTCGTCTTCCTCTAAATTATTTAGAAGAAGGTGCGCATCCGCAATAGTCGCAAAAAATTCTTGTGCGTATTTGCTTCCCAGTAATGACGCTATTGGTGTCCGTTTCATGCCGGTGTAAACAAGTTCGCCATACTTTAACCGTTGAGTGTCGGTGATACCATTTGTGCTTGGGTTTCCTTGATCGATCGATGTGATGTCTGTGGTGGTTGATCCGATATCGATTGATAGCCCAAAGTTTTCAGGATGGTGTTTTGCAATAAAACTTGCCAAGCCCAACCAGTTTGATGCAGCACAAATTGTTGGGTTTTGGATTGCATCTTCTAGAGGAATAAATTTTTGGTTTGTAGTCCAAACTAAGGGGGTGAATTGTTTCTTAGGAATAGAATTTAAGATGTATCTCACGCCTTCAGATTTTGTTTTAAAGCAGTCGCATAATTCTCCAGTCATGGTGATTGCAAGTGTTCTAATTTTTTTTGCAGGTATAATTTCTTCAAGAATCGCAGGTAAAGAGGTCTTTTTTTTCCATAGTGGAAAAATGGTGTTTAGGGTGTACCCATCAGATTGGCAATATTTAATATTTGCCCCGCCTATGTCGATGCCAGCGATTGTTGATGTTTTTTTTACCATGTGGTTTTATACGGTATATTTATCCTTAATTAAAGTGATTGTATTCGATTGGATTTAAACAAGTGTCGATCTGTTTTGGAACCTATGAAGGTTAACAACTCAAAATTAAGGTTTACTAGGTTTTAAATTGTGTTCAGGAATGGTTTTTAGTTTATTGCAAATAGGGGAAATGACTTTCATTATTAAGTGGCATAAACGCTCAACACACCAAATAAAAGTAGTTATTGTACCATTTGTTATATTTTGAACTGATTTTTGGGTTTTTATTCGAATTATTTTGGTTTTATCAATAAAAACAGTTGACCTATTGGTGATGTTGAGTTACTTTTCAATAACCTGCCTGTTTTTAAGCGTGGCTTCCAACCTTTAATGGAGTCTTCTCATGTTATCTTTTTCTGGTGGATCCAATAGATTTTGCGATGGCATCAATCGCCGAAACTTTCTCAAAATTGGCGCTTTCGGTTCCTCCCTCTCTCTTACCGATATGCTTCGAGCTAAAGAAGCAGGTAAAACTGGTACGGCTAAGTCTGCAATTATGATTTATCTTCCCGGTGGCCCCTCCCACATGGATATGTATGATCTAAAGCCCAATGCTCCTTCAGAATTTCGTGGTGAATTCAAACCGATTTCAACCAATGTTCCTGGGGTTCAAATTTCCGAGCATTTTCCTAACCAAGCTAAAATGTTTGACAAACTTGCCGTTGTACGAAGTCTCGTTTCTGTTGATGAACATTCCGATTCCCAAGTGATGACTGGTTATAGTGAAAATATTAATAGGGTTGTTCATCATCCCTCGTTTGGGTCGGTTATTTCCAAACTGCAATCTAATCAGTCCGATATCCCGCCTTTTGTAAGCTTAAGGGGTATGACGAAAGGTACCGAACCTGGTTATCTTGGAATTGCTCATCGCCCATTTACTCCAGACGGTCCTGGTTTGCAAAACTTACGACTTCCTAGCGGTGTTGAAAATGACCGTTATGATGATAGAAAATCGCTACTTAAAAACTTTGATAATGTTCGTCGTGAAATTGATGCCTCTGGCACCATGAAGGGAATGGATTCTTTTGCCACGCGAGCCTTTGAAATGGTAGCATCAGGTACCGTTCGCAAAGCTCTTGATCTTTCGAGAGAAGAACCTAAAGTTCGCGATCGTTATAAAGGAGTTGAACAATTCCTTACGGCCCGAAGGCTTATCGAAGCAGGTGTTGGCTGCGTAACTCTTTCATATGGTGGTTGGGATACCCATTCCGGCAACTTTAAAACCCTGAAAACCCAGCTTCCAATGCTGGATCGGGGTATTTCGAGCCTCATTCAAGATCTTCATGATCGAGGGATGAGCGACGAAGTTGTTACCGTGGTTTGGGGCGAGTTTGGTAGAACTCCAAAAATCAATATGCAAGATGGCGGTGGCCGTGACCATTGGTCAGCAGCAATGAGTGCCCTTGTTGCAGGTGGCGGTTTGAAAATGGGGCAAGCCATTGGTGCAACTAATGCCCGCGGGGAATATCCTATTGATCGCAAGTACAAGGTGCCTCAATTGTTAAGCACCATTTACTCCGCTATGGGTGTCGATTCTTCAGCGACCTTCCCAGATAACTTTGGCCGTCCAATGTATATTCTGGATGATCGTGAACCCGTTACAGAATTGCTTTAAAGTAATTAGCTGATGATAAAATCTAAGCGCCTCAGTTAAAGCTGAGGCGCTTTTTTTATGTAGTACCATGATGAATTCTGGCAAAAATAGCTTTTAAATAACGCCCTTCGCCCGCGTGGGCCATAAACGGGTGATCCGGGCCGGCTCCAGTTAACTTTAAAATTTGGGCTGTTTTTCCTGCTTGCCAAGCTGCTTTTCGCACTGAATCAAAAAAATCAAATTCTGAAACTAGACCAGTGCAAGAACAAGTAAGTAAAATGCCTCCATCACAAACCACCTGCATTGCGAGTCGGTTCATATCTGTATATTTTCTAAGCGCAGTTTCAATTTCATCGCGATCACGGGTTAGCTTGGATGGATCTAAAATGACAACATCAAATTTTTCTCCTTTAGCTATGCAATCTCGCAACCAAGGGAAAATATCTGATTGGACACATTTAATTCTTACTTTATTTAGGCTGGCATTATGTCTGGCAAGCCCAAGGACTTCTTCGTCGAGATCAATTGCGGTTACATCTTCAGCTTTTCCTAGGGCTTTTGCATAAACGGAAAACCCCCCGGAATTGCAGCAAAGGTCCAAGACTTTTTTATCTTTGCAGAAGGTGCTAAGAAGTAATCGGTTTTCGCGTTGATCAGCAAAAAAACCGGTTTTGTGGCCAGTGCCCGGGGTTACTTTAAAGCTTAATCCGTTTTCATTAATGATTTCAGGATTTATATCGTAGCCTGGTTCTTTGCAATTAAATGACTCTTGTTTCTGCACATGACTTTCAGCGAACCAAGTAATTTGATGCTCTGGATAATGTTTAAGAAGAATCGTTTGGATAGTATCTTTAAGACGGTACATGCCCGAAGAAAAAAATTCGATAACGATTGTTTTCCCAAATTTATCAATGATAAGTCCGCTAAGGCCATCCCCTTCGCCATGGATAAGACGGTATGCATTGGTTGAAGTTTCTAGATTTAGGGTTTCCTTACGGAGCCCAACAGCCAGTCCTATTTTCTTATCAAAGAAAGCTTCGTCAATCTGTTCGTCTTGATTGGTTGTTAAAATGCGAAGAGAAATTCTGGAGTGTCCATTAAAAATACCACGGCCAGCCCAGGCGCCTGCACGATCTTCGATATCAACAATGCAGCCGTTGGGAATCTTTTGATCAGGCTTTTCAATCATTTTCTGGAATATCCATGGATGATTTGAGTTCCTGACGATTTTTAGTTTGATAACAGGTAGTTTTGGATTTATGGTGTCCAAGTAACTAATTTCCTTTAAATAACTTGTGTTTTTTATCAATGCACATGAAGATAGGATATTAGTTAGTTAAAGCACGGCTTGAAAAATCAGTTTTTATCTCAAGGGGAGTTATAAAGCTACCAATGGCAATTCCAACGTTTAGCATTGAAAAAGCTGGTGACATAGCGATTGTAATACCATCTCCAACTGCTGAAAAAATGGCTGAAGATCTTATGCTTACCGCAACTGAATTGGTGCTGGATCCGTTAGATCAAATGAAGCCAAGCGGGCTTGTTTTTGATCTCTCTGAAGTTGATTATGTCGGTTCATTATTCTTGGGTTTTTTGCTTAGATGCCATAAAAGAGTCAAAAAACATGGGTGCGAAGTGGTAATTGCAGGGGCCTCTCCCAACGCAAGAGAATTATTGCATCTTACCGGGCTCGATACCCTCTGGCCCATCTACAATGATCGCAAGGAAGCAATTGCTGCGCTTAATAGCGATTGATTTCTTCCGGATTTAATTCTAAACGAGAATTTAATGTGGGTGATGAGATCGCTGTAATTGGGTGTCGAAATCTTACTAGGAAATTCGGATCGAAAACCGTTCTGAATAACGTTTCTTTTGAAGTTTATCCAGGCATTATTGGTTTGTTAGGCCCAAATGGCGCTGGCAAATCTACTTTAATTAAGCTTATTCTTGGTCTAGATATTCCTACTTCTGGCGACATATCCCTTTTTGGGAAAACCAAAGTTGAGTTGGGCAAAATCGGCTTCATGCCTGAAGCAAAGGCAATTATTCCTTCAATGAAGGGATTTGAGTTTGTTGCATTTGCTGGCGAACTCGAAGGTTTGAAACGCAAAGATGCTCTTAGGCGTTCTCATGAGATTCTTGATTGCCTAAGCATGGGTGAAGCGCGGTTTAGAAAGCTTGCCGAATACTCTACAGGGATGATTCAAAAAGTTAAACTCGCACAGGCTTTGGTTCATGATCCAGACTTGTTAATCCTTGATGAACCAACCGCAGGATTAGATCCACCTGCCAGAAATCAAATGTTGGATTACCTTAGTTATTTTGCCAGACAACAAGGCAAATCAATCGTGCTGTCAACCCATTTACTTGGAGATGTGCAAGCGGTTTGTGATCAGGTTGTTGTTTTAAATTTTGGCGTTTGCCTTGCTTCGTGTTCTCTTGAAAAACTTGTTGGAAACAAAGCCGATAGCTATTTGATTGAAGTTACAGGAAACCAAATTGATGCAATTGTTGCTTTGGGTGAAAAGTGCGTTGGTTCGCAAGATATGGGCGGGTTCACCAAAGTATTTGTCCAGTGTGACTCATCTTTAGGGATAAATAATATTGCCTCACAGATTTTGGCTGCAGGTGGTGTGATTAAAAAGTTCGTACCATTGGAAGGTAATCTGGATGATGCTTTTTTTGCACTTTTAGATAAGCAAAGGTTGGTGGCTAACTGATGTCGGTTACCTCCCTTAATTCGTTTTTGGAATACAGGCCATGGCGTGGTTTAAGAAACCCGGTTTGGATGGGTGCGTTTGCGATTACTCGCGAATCGTTGAAATTAATATTCATGCGCAAAGTATTTTGGGTTGTATTCTCACTTGCTGTTTTGAATTTTCTTCTCTATTTTTTTGGTCAGTATCTTTTCTTTTGGGTTGCTGATCAACAACCAGATGGATTAGTGCGCGTTGGTGGTTTTGGGCGTGCCAATCAAAACGATATGATGCAATTTCTGCGCAGTGTTTTGAAGATGGATGGATCTCCTGAGACCTTTCGAAATTTTATTAATCTGCAATCGAGGGGCATAATTGTGCTTCTTGTATTGGCCGGCGCTTCTTTGCTTGGCGAAGATTTAAATCAAGGTTCTTTGATCTTCTACCAATCCAAATCTGGTGGAATGAGCAATTATATTGGTGGTAAGTTTTTAGCAGCCTCTTTTTTGGTGCACCTATTCGCAACTATTCCTGCCTTATTTCTTTTTCTTGAAATTTGTTTTATCGATACCTGGACTTATCTGCTTTATCATCCAAGATTATTACTTGGAATTGTTGGCTATGGTTTTGTAATTAATCTTGGGCTTGTATCACTTTTGTTTGCTACGGTCGGATTTTTCAGATCAACCATTGGTTTAATCATGTGCTGGGCGGGTGTCTTCTTTCTTCTTCCTTCTCTTTGTGCCATCATGATTGATCGATTAAAATTAAATCCTGCGTTCAGGGTTTTAGATTTTTGGTACTGTGTTGAAAGGTTGGGTGAAAAATGCCTCGGGGCATCCCCTACCCTGCTTCCTGGTCAAACCGATCATTCCTTAAATCCTTGGCTAGCTGTTGCTTCTCTGGGGTTTGTTTTTATGGTTAGTTCAATTCTTACCATCCGAATCTATTTTAAAAAGGGTGTGGAATCATGATTGGGGTTTCATCTGATTCCGCTAGATCTGATGTTGTACCTTTATGGTGCAGGAAAGTGTCTAAATGGCATGGCAGTTTTCTCGGATTAAATGATCTCAGCTTGGAACTTAGGCCGGGGATTACGGCGCTATTGGGGTCCAATGGTTCTGGGAAAAGCACTTTAATGAACTTGATATCTGGTCAGCTTTTTCCTGATTCTGGCTCTATTCATGTTTTTGGAATTGATCCCTGGACTTGGCAGGGTAAACAACTTGTCGGTTATAGTCCTGATCTGGATTATTTTTATCCATCATGGAGTATTAAAGATTTTCTTGCGAGAATGGCTTGTTTAGCAGGGATTGAAAGTAAACGGGTTCCCAGTTTGCTTAATGAAATTCTTTCGGTGGTAGGTCTATTGTCGGTGCAAACTACATTGTTAAGGCGCTGCTCGCTAGGAATGAGGCAAAGGGCAAAAATTGCCCATGCTATTTTGATGGATCCACCTTTGCTGATTTTAGATGAACCCTTTCGGGGTATAGATCCTGTAGGAAGGCGCGATCTAGTTCAGTTGTTAATACAGTTTCAAGCAGTAGGAAAAACTATTTTGGTATCAAGTCATGAATTGGAAGAAATTGAGAAACTTACGGATCAGGTAGTAATGCTAAGATCAGGCAGGGTTGTTTCGGCTGGGCCTGTTTCCCGGGCTCGAGATAGATTATTAAATAAACCAGTCGAAATTGCTTTGGAAATTCAAGCTAATGAAAAAATACGATTGCTTGCTCAATCTGTTTTAAGTCATTCCGAGGTACTTGGAGTTCGTTTGCCTGAAGGTGAAAAGCATATTTTAATGGTGCTAACCAGAAAGCCAGAGCTTGTTTTTTCGCATTTGGTGATGATTTCGATTGCGAATAATTTTCTAATTCGCAGGATGGAAGTGGTCGATGAAGCCCCTGCTGAAGTCATGGAGTCATTATTTGAAGGTTGATTTTTGAAAGAGGTTTAAGTTTGGATTTTCTAAAATCTTTTATTCAAGGTGTAAAGTCCCAGCTTGTAGTCCATCTTTTTCGGGCTAGGGTTGGGCACGGATTGTTTTGGGTTTCGGTTGGTTTTTTAATGCTTGTTGCCGGTGTTGTTGTTTCCGTTAATCTGAAAAATCAGTGGAACTATAAAACGCTTAAACCACGTGGTCAGGTTGGCCTAAATTTTAAAAATTCAATTGAAATGATCGAGGCGGGTAGTTTGGTTTTGGGCCATAATACTGGAGTTTCTTCTGTTTGTTCTGCGGTTGCAAGTGCAGGTTCTGGATTATTGATCCAATCAGGGTTCCCCGTTTTCACCAAAAATGTTGTGTTCTCTGTTTTACTGGGATTTCTGCTTCCTTTGTGGTGCCTTACTTTTGCGGTTGAGGGACTTGGGGCAGAAAGAGAAGGTAAGACCTTGTTTTGGTTGTTCTCAAAGCCTGTTCCACGGTCAAGTATATACATCGGAAAATTCTTGGCGATTCTTCCCTGGGTTCTAATATGGAGTCTTGGAGGTTTTTTTGTTCTCTCAGTTTGTGCCGGTGATTCTGGGCTTTTTGCTTTTAAATTGTTTTGGCAGCCCATAGCTTTAGCAAGCGTAACTTATGCCTCAGTATTTTTCTTTATGGGTGCATGTTTGCCTAGAGCCTCATTGATTGCCTTGGCGTATGCTTTTGTTGTTGAAACTCTTCTAGGAAGTATGCCTGGTTCGCTAAAGCAATTAAGTGTTGCTTTTTATGCAAGATGTATCATGTTTCAAAAAAGTGCGGACTTAGGGGTGGTTTTAGAGCAAGGTGGTGGGTATGGTGATTTTTCGGAAACAATGGCAATATGCTTTATGATGGGTATTGCATCATTATTTCTGGTTGCAGGAATATTCTTTTTTGGGAAGATAGAGCTAAGAGGCCAGAGATGATTTTTTTACCGGTGACCAATGCAAAGAAATGATAGTACCCCAAGACCTGATCTGTTTATTGATTTCCCCAAGCATGGGTATCGAGGTGATTTATTCCCAGATAGTATACCCAGTTCTTTTCCTGGGCACTGTCTTTGCATTTCTCGACAGTTTGGAGCGAGAGGTGGGTCAATCGCTGCGAAAGTTGCCAAAAAATTGGGTTGGCAAATCTATAGCCATGAAATTCTACAATACATGGCTTCTAATCCAGCAGCAAAACAGGAGTTGTTTGATTTTGCAGGCCCTAAAATTGTTGACTGGGTGCAAGGGCAATGGTCGCAACTTGTTGATGAAAAGCGAATTACCAGAACAGAAGAAGTTGAAGATTTGGCCCGTGTGATTTTGCTTCTTGGCTGCATTGGTAATACTGTTTTTGTTGGTTCAGGTGCCGGGTTTCTTGTTCCAGACGCCAATCGTTTGCATGCGCGAATTATTGCACCTTTTGAGGATCGAGCTTCTTATATTTCGCAATATGATCGCTTGACCTTGGAGGATTCAAAAGACAAAGTTCGAAATTCTGATGAAAGGCGGGTGGAATTCCTGCACGGCCATTTTAAGTCTGTTATGAATGAGCCTTATTGCTATGATCTCATTTTAAACTCAAGTCGGTTGGGTGAGGACTGTACGATTCAAACCATAATTCAAGCCACCCGAATTAAATACGGTTTCTAATACCTAATTTGCCTTAGAGACTTGTTTGTTAGCAATTGGAATTTCTGGACGGTTACTGTCCATGTTTTTTCCGCGTAGCGTTAGAAACCCTCTTTCAATTTCCAAAGCTTGTAACAGCATTGTTGGGCGTGGTTGATCTGCTTGAAATCTAACCACTGCTACCGGTTTTCCCTGATGCCGATACCAAGATATTTCAATTCCATTTTGCCTTGCAGTATCTGATATTTTGTCGAACATGGATAATAAGGATATGGGTAAAGCGCCTGCCTTTAATGAATAAACTTGAATAGCAATCACATTGGGCTCGTCTTTGGCAAGCCAAAGTTTTAATTCTGCTGAAACGATGGTGCTTAGTTTTCCTTCGCCCCAACGAAACCCCAAACGTAAACGATCTGGTTCTAGGCAGATTCGTGGAGCCCGAATGTAATTTGGGAAATATTTATTCTTATTGCCTGTTTCGTCGAGTTCTTCAGAAAAAAAACTGTTGATCTGATCTTCTTTGAATTGGGCATACCATTCTTTTTCGGTTCCAACAGCCCCAACGAATTCGAAACACTCAGAGGTAAATTCTTTTGATTTATCGCTTTTGTTCGGATCGTTTGCTACTAGCAAAGCTGTTTTGTAAAAATTCGGCTCATGTCGAATGATGGAGTATAAAATAACTCCCCCAATCGATAGTAAACTAAGGAAAGTAGCCAGTGCCAAATATAAAGATAATCTTGCCATTTTGATGCAGGTCTCTTTGCCTGAAATTACCAAAAATCAACCTAGACCTTTCCTCAATACCAAGGATTTAGCTTAAATGTCAACCCAGTGTGAGTTTCGAAAGAAACATTGTGATTATATTGGAATGGGATTCGTAATTAATTAAGGGATCTGTGTTTAGAAGTTCAAATATTTTGAGTATAGGTTGCTTGCGAAGTCTGGGCTGTCTTTTGCGAGATGATTTCTATATACGGTTGGAAACCTTTACCGATTTTTTCAAGGTTGAGCTTTATAGTGACGATTCCATTAATACGGATTCCCAAGTTAAGGAAATCTCAAAATTTGTATATTTGGGATGGTTAGGAAGTAAAGAGGGAGTGGTGGTCATGCGAAAAGTTTTATCAAGTATTCTGGTCTCTGCAGCTTTTTGTTTTGAGGCTTCCTTTGTTCAAGCTCAAAATTTTCCATCTGGCCAAGGCCCTCGACCTATTGCTGAGCCAATCCCATTAGGTGGCTCAAACCTTGGTAATCAGGGTTTTCCGAATTCTGGCCCAATGGGGAATCCCCAGTCCTATGGTGAACCCGAGGAGGCACCTCTAGATCTAAGTTTGTCCAGTTTGTCCCCTAGTGCGTTTATGGAAGAGCCTCCACTTATTGAATTTGCATGGTATGGGAGCATTGGTGCAAGGGCATTAAAAAGGCAAAATAACGGCAGTTTAGGGTCTGCTTATCAAGGTGATGGGGATGTGGTGGGTGCTGCAGATTTTGCTCGTTTACCCGAGGTTCAAAATTTTAACCAATTGAATCCAGCCATGGGGTGGGGGCCTACTGTGACTTTAGGGTTCCTTGAAAACAATCACATGCTTGAGTTCTATGGTTTTTACATTCCACAAAATTCAACCTCGATTTCCAATACAGACCAAGGAAGGTTATCCAGTCCATTTGGTAGCTCGCCTCCCCCACCTTATGCACCGGCTGGTTTTCAGGGTCTTTGGTTAAATGCGGATACCATGACAACAACCATGAATTCTGCAATTGGAAATGCTGAACTTAATTACCGCTATGCAAGTCCTGGGATTAAAGATGTCGAGTTTATGTTTGGGGTAAGGTATTTTGATATTCTTGAGAACATGATTTATTCGACTAATCATTCTGGCGATATAAATACATCAAATCCTAAATTGGAAGCCAACTATAATGCTCGTGCACATAATCATATTTTAGGTTTGCAAGTAGGTTCTGAATATAATCACCGAGTTTTCAAGCATTTAGGAATAGGGATGATGACTAAAGGTTCTGCTGGCGTGAACTGGTGGAATTCGCAAGTTTCGCTTGTGCGCGGTGATGGCTTGCAAGGTTTTAGCGGATCACAAAACGGAGCAACCTTTGCATCGATTTTAGAAATGGGATTCTATGCAGATATTCTGTTACTTGAAAGGGCCCGATTCAGGGCGGGTTATAATGTTTTGTGGGCTATAGGAATGGCAGAAGCATCTTCACAGTATAATTATAATCTTAGAGAAACCACGGGTTCCAGTGATATCGGTACTATCTTTTATCAAGGGCCAACTCTCGAGTTGCAATTCTTGTTTTAAAAAGAATGCTAATCTTTTTGCTATAGGGGCCTGCCATTTTTTGGTGGGCCTTATGCTTTTCCAAGCACGATACAACTATTACTGCCTCCAAAACCAAATGAATTTGATATCACCCGTGTAAGCTTTTTCTCGATTGTTGTATTTGCAACATGATATAAATCGCATGCAGGGTCTATGTTTTTGAGATTGATAGTTGGTGGAATTGCCTGTTGTTGTAACGCTACGAGGCATGCTGCAGCCTCAATTGCACTAGAAGCGGCAAGTGCGTGGCCTGCCATGCTTTTGATGGAACTAACAGGGATGTTTCGAAATTGGTTTGGAAAAACAGTTCGGATTGCATTTGCTTCACCAACATCTCCGACCGGGGTGCTGGTACCATGAGCGTTAATGTAATCGACTTCATCAAGATTGGTTTGACTATTATTAAGAGCGTTTTTCACAGCAATTTCAATTTGCAAAGTATTGGGATTAGGAATAACAGGATGAAAAGCATCGCTAGAGAAGCCACCTCCTAGTATTTTTCCATGGCACGAAGCTCGTCTGTTTTTTGCGTGAGATGCTTTTTCAAGGATAAAAATTGCGCCCCCCTCGCCAAGAACAAAGCCATCACGATCTTTGTCGAAAGGCCTCGATGCTTGCTCTGGGGTATCGTTTCGGCGAGATAGAGCTCTTAGGTTTCCAAATGAGGCCAGAGTAATAGGGGTTACATTTATGGAGCAGGCGCCAACAATGCATATATCAACAATCCCCATTTTCAGCCAATTTGCTCCAAAAATCAGAGAGTGATTGGCGGAAGCGCAAGCCGTGGAGACCTGAAGAGCCGGCCCTTCTATTTGGTATAAATCTTTTGCGTATTGAAAGTACGGAGCGATTTCGCGCCCTGGTAATTTGTAGTTGTCGCCTCCCAAGAAAAAATTCTCTTCCCAGGATAAAAGCCAGTCCGAGCCGGTTCCCAATATCAGTCCTGCATTTTTTCTCTCTAATTCCTTTTGGATGTCAGCATCTTGAATTGCCTGCCCAATGCAATGAATGTAAAGTTGCTCTGCCTTGCATCTAGAGCGAAATGTTCCATTAGAAACTTTATTTGATGCTGGTACCTCATCAATGTAAGCTGCAATTTGACTAGGGTGATTTGTGGTATCAAACAATTCAACTTTTCGTACCGCCGATTTACCTTCCAGCAGCATTTTGGAAAATTCAGCAAGGCTAAAGCCCATTGGGCAACCTATACCTACTCCAGTAATCCAAATCTCGTCGTCATCCATTGCTTTTTGTAGTCCTTAAATGCTTGCGGGAATAAAATCAGCAAGCACATTGATGGCGATTTGGAATGTCCAGTCAGTTTGAAAATTGTCAGGAATTTTAAAAAGATTTTCAAGCGACAACGGCGTAACAAATGCAGAGTTCTTTGCGTTTTTGTTCCAAGAAATGTTCAACCCTGGATAAGGGCTTTTATTACTATTTGTTTTCTTTTGCTTGGTAATTGCAAGAGCATACCCTTCAATTATTTGATTGTTATGGCTTTCCAAGTGATATAGCGAAAATTCTTCTTGGTAACCCGTCCAAATAAGAACAAGTCCTTCAGCGAAATTGTTCTCTAGTGAAGTAAAGCCCGCAAGAAGGCCCTGCCCTTCCATTCCTGCAAAGCCACCCGCCCCAAGATTAATTCCATTCATCTGATAAGCTAGGCTGACGATTCCAGAAGGGGAATGCAATGAATCGTAAGGCACCAAGTGGGGCGAGATCCCCCATGCGCTTTCAAGTTTGAATTTATCGAATGCCCCAGAAACTCTTTTTCGGCCTGGATGTTTGGGGGAAACAATAACGCCCCAATTCGCAAGATTTTTTATTTCTTTAGTTGCTTGGTGGGTGCATTGCAGTGCAATTACAGTTTGGTCGTCCAAATATTTTAAAATTGAGGTTGATAAAGGGTTCGGTAAAGAAGGGTTAAGTTCGGTGCGGATTTTTGCTATTTCACTGCTTAATATTGTGAATTTGCTAAAACCAAGTATTTGATAACTTGAATTTCCCGAACTAATTCCCTCAGAAACCAGCTTAAACACACGATACCCTTATAAATTGAGAAAAAAATCATCTCACGATCAAGTTTTTAAGCTAAATTGCCATTTGGATCAATCCAAAAGAAGAAATCTCGATTTCAATAAAATTTGCGAGGGTTAAAACAGCGATTATTCTTATAAATAACGGTATAGTTATTGATCCATGATTAAAGTTCCCAGTTAAGGACAAAAGGCAAATAATATCATGCCACGCGATCCATACGAAGTCTTGGGCGTTCCGAAAAACGCAACCGAAGATGAAATTAAAAAGGCCTATAGGAAGCTTGCCAGAGATTTTCACCCTGACCGCAATCCTGGAGATAAGCAGGCTGAAACGAAATTTAAGGAAATTCAAGACGCTTTCGAGGTTCTCCACGATAAAGAAAAGCGTGCCAAATATGATCAATTTGGGTTTGTAGATCCTTCCGCAGGTTTTGGCGGGGGGCCGAGAGGCCCAGGTGGTGGCTTTCATGGCGGATCAGGTTCCATCAACATGGAAGATTTGGCAGGTATGTTTGGAGGCAATGCAGGAGGCGGATTTGATTTTGGCTCTATGTTTGGGAAAAAAGCTAAAGGAAGAAGAAAGCCCTTCAATCAACCTCAAGATAGCCATTTTGATGTAGAGGTTCCTCTAGAGAAAGTTGTGCTCGGCGGTAAAATTTCTCTCTCTTTAAATGGATCAAATATTGATGTTAACATTCCTTCCGGTGTAAAGGAGGGCGGAAAAATTCGGCTTACTGGTCAGGGCCAGGATGGTGGGAATTTGTATCTCACCATAAAATCTGCACCCCATGCTTTTTTTAATAGGGAAGGCGATAATCTCGTTGTAGATGTTCCTATCTCAATTTCCGAGGCCATTCTGGGTACTAAAATTGATGTACCCGTAATTGATGGCTCCAAATTGACTGTCAAAGTACCTCCAGGGACCTCCAGCGGTGCAAGGTTGCGAATTAAGGGTAAAGGTGTTGCGTTGGGTGATTTGTTTATTCAACTTAAAATTATTGCGCCTTCCTCCATTGATGAGCCTAGCAAGCAACTTATTGAAGAATTTGCAAAACTTAATCCGCAGGAACCTCGAAAAAACATGCCTTGGAATTAATAATCATAGGGGATTTGATGGCCTTATCTGAGTTCTGTTTTTCGCAAAAATATAAAATTAAATCATCGGATGATTTTCGTAAAGTGTTTGCTTTTAGGGTAAAAGTCACAAATCCCCATCTTGCTCTTTATGCTATGCCTAACGGTCTTTCTTTTAACCGGGTTGGAGTTGCGGTAGGCAAAGTCAATGGCAATGCGGTTGTGCGAAATCGAATTAAAAGGCTGTTACGAGAAGCGTTTAGATTGACAAAAGGTCAACAGCAGGCTCAGGGGTTCGATCTCGTGGTTGTCCCTAGAAAAAGCGCAATTTTAGAATTAGGGAATATTAAAGACTCGTTTTTAAATCTTACATCGCAGGTTTTAAAGTTTCTAAATGATAAAAAGCAACGATGAAAGCTTCTTTATTGTTTTTTATAAGCATGATCTTGGTGGGACTGGTGCGTTGTTATCAGTTCATAATAAGGCCGATATTGCCTGCGGTTTGTAAATTTCATCCATCCTGCAGTGAATATTTCATTGGGGCAGTTAATAAGTATGGCCCATTTTCAGGGGCTTTGAAAGGGGTTGGTAGGGTTTGCAGATGCAATCCTTGGAATCGGGGAGGTTATGACCCCCCCTGAAACTAAGTAATTGAACTGTTAATTTTCAATTTGGCCAGCTTCTTCTTTTAGATAAGGAAGAATTACCTTGATGCCAATAATTCCGCCAAAAATAGCGCCAATAATTAGAAGGGTAATGATGAATTTCCTTCCGCCAATTTCGAACATATCCCAAAGGCTAAGTAATATCTGGCTTAAAAGTCCCAAGGCTACCAACCCCCCTAGCACTGGGATAGCAGAAGCGAAAACAGGCCCCAGTGGTGCGTCCATTCTGGCAAACCACCAGCATGAAATTTCGATTACTTGAATGATTAATGCAGATGGTGCAATGATTACCTTTAGGAAGTTTGGGAACCCAGTCATTGCTAGGCAAAATCCTGTAATTCCATAAAGCATTGCAAAACCAAGCAAATGCACGTGGGAAGAGAGAGCAAGCTTCTCAAGAGATTTTGCAGAAGATTTTTCGGGCACACAGTAATCCACGAATTCTTCATAAGTGTTTAATGGGAAATTTGCTGCACTTCCACCCGCGTTGGCATCATGACACCTCACGCACCTTGATTCAATAATCCCTTCGATATTGGCAAATCTTTGCGAGCCATCTTCAGTGATATGGACCATGGGAGGCGAAATTTTTAGCGATTCAAGGTTACCTGCTAAAGGATAACCTTGCAGTTGTGAATTCTCATAATACTCTTTTTTATAACCATTTTTAATCCAAGCCAAGAGGGCAATTCTTTCGCCATCGATATCTTGATAAACTAATTTTTCAATTTCGGGATCATTCGCAATTCGGGATTTTTCTTTAGCTAGTTCTTCTGGTTTGTCTTTGAGTTTCTCTTCAGCAAGTTCAGTCAAGAGGATCCGCTTTTCTTTGATTGCCCGTTTAATGCCGCCTGCTCTCTTGCTGGTAAAGGCACTTCTCATACTTCCTGAACCATTAAAAGGTTTTGTTTCATTTGCAATCAAAAGGCGTTCGATATGTGAATACAATTTTGAACCATGGAATTCAGAGACGGTTTCTTCGGGGCCTGGCAAGGGTTGCCCAGCATTTGCAGATTGGAAATGCAGATTAACAATTGCAGAAGTGAAACCTATTCCAATGCTAAGTAATAAGGTTGCTACAACGATTTTTCCTGCAAAAGGCAATTTTTTTAGGTATGATTCATTCATGATTGGTTCTCTCGCGGGCTGGATTTTGTTTTAACAAGCCCCTCGCCTAGTACTAAGATTTTTTCGATCGCTTGGTTTATGGGAAGCAAAACAGTAGCGCCAGCAGCAAGCTTATGCCCGCCCCCACCGAATTGCTGGGCAATTTGACAAACATCTGCACCAGTACGGGAGCGGAAGTTCACGCGCGTTGTTGTTTCATTTATTTCTAAAAAGAAAATTACAATATCTGCACAGGATGTACTTCGTAGATAAACAATAAGATCTTCCGCATCAGATGTTCTTGCATTTGCATTACTAAAATCTGTTTGGGTTAGCCAAGAATACACTAGTTTTCCGCCCTGCCTAGTTTGGCACCTCGATA
>DBCB01000041.1:203-2935 GCA_002303765.1 Planctomycetaceae bacterium UBA969 | reverse complement strand
AGTTTTTGTTTGGCCAAGCTGTTGCTATCAAACAATGCATCATAAAGCATGGTAGGAGTGGCCCCTAGCTTAATCAAATCTCCTGCAAGGGAAAAACTGGAAGCGGTTGTATTTGCATGCCTGAACCAACCGGTATCGGTTGCAATTGCAATAAACATATGGTTCGCAGCAGAGGTAGTCGGAGTAATACCAAAATAATTAAAACATTCATAAACAAGCCTGCCAGTGGCTTCTGCGGAAACATCCAGTATTAAAGGGTTACCAATGTAGTCTTGGGTTACATGATGGTCGATTACGCAGGTTGGTACAAACTGTTGTTTAATCCAGTTGCCCATTTCGGCAAGTTGGCTCCAGGTACCTGTATCAAGAACGATTAATCCGTCCCAATTTTTGTTAGGGTCCGCATCTTGCCCATAGACACGGAGGATTTTACCCGGATCCATGAAAACATATCGTTGCGCGAAAGGGGTTGGAAGATGGATTTCAACCTTTTTTTGTAGTTTCTCTAGCAGTTCAAGCATGGCAAGGCACGAACCGATTGCATCTCCATCAGCTCTTGCATGGGTGGTCAGAAGAATATTGGTTTTTCCTTGAAGGAAATCGGCTAACGGTTTCAAGTTGGCAGGCATATTTTCACTCTGTGACATCTATATCTAATAATCTTATAGGAAAAGGGCACTCAATTCATAGTGAGATTTTGCGCAACCTAATAGAATTTATTAAAACTGAAATAGAACTTAAACTCATCGTTAATCCCGCAAGCAGTGGTGACAAAAAGCCAAATGCCGCCAATGGTATGCTTAACATGTTGTAAATGAACGCCAGTGCAAGGTTTTGCCATATTGCATTAATTGTAAACTTGCTTAATTTTCTAGCGTTAACAATAGCCATTAGATCGCCTTTTAGCAAAATAATCCCGGAACTTTCTTGTGCTAAATCGGTGCCGGTACCCATGCCGATTGAAACCTGGGCCAAAGCCAAGGCAGGTGCATCATTGGTGCCGTCTCCAGCCATTCCTACTTTTTTTCCTTGAAGAATAAGATTTTTAATAAATGTAGCTTTGTCTGCAGGGGTGTTGTTTCCTTGGAAATCATTAATATCAAGTTGTTTTGCGACTTTGGCGGTGGTCTGTTCGTTGTCGCCACTGAGTAATATTATTTTTACGCCATCGTTTTGTAATTGCTTAATTGCCTTTGCGGAGGAAGGTTTTATTGGGTCTGATAATTCGATGAATCCTGAATTAATACCTTTTATACCAACCCAAACTTTTGTTGATTCATTATTTGCAAATTCTTCTAATTCAGTGATTGAAGTGTTTATACCTTTCTCGTTAAGAAAAGTGAGCTTTCCTATTGCTGTTACCTGGCCTGAAATTATGCCAGAAGTGCCCTGCCCCGGTTCCTCGTGAATTTCTGTAGGGGAGCTTAGAGGAATTCCTTTTTTTAAGGCAAAACTTACAATCGATTTGGAGAGAGGGTGGCTGCTTGATTGTGCCAAACTTGCAGCATATTTTAGCAATTCTTCTGGATGAATGTTGGTGGAAGAGTGAATTGCAGTAACACTTGGTTTTCCTTCAGTGAGTGTACCCGTTTTATCTATTACAAGCACATTAATATGCATTAGGTTTTCAAGGTGTTCCCCTTTTCGTACTAAAATGCCGAGCATTGCTCCTCTGGAAATGCCAACTCCTACTGCCATGGGGGTTGCTAAACCCAAAGCGCAAGGGCAGGCGATTACCAGAACAGCGATAGATTTTTGCAATGCATCAACCCAGCCCAACGGCCCTTCATTTTTCAGGGTCCAGTAAATTAAAGTTAACGCAGCAATCAACAGCACGAATGGAACCATGATTCTTGAAATAGTATCGACTGTTGCCTGAATGGGAAGCCTAGTCCGTTTCGCATCTTCCACCATCTGGATGATTTTAGCCAGCATGGTTTCTTTGCCCGAGCCTGTTGTGGTTAGAGTGAAAGAGCCATTTATATTTACAGTGCCTGCATACACAAAATCTTTGCTTTCTACATCTCTGGGCATGGGTTCACCAGTAATCATTGATTCATCAATGCTGGAATTGCCTATAGCAATAATTCCATCTAGGGGGATTTTTTCTCCAGGCCTAACCCGAACAAGGTCGCCAGACTGGATAAGATCTATTGGAATGTTATTTTCAGCACCAGAAGGGCCGATTAATCGAGCTTCCTTAGGTATGGCCATGATCATTTGTGATAGTGCTTTGTTTGCTTGTTTATGTAGGCGATTTTCAAGAAACTGCCCAAGCAGCATTAGGACTACAATTCCCGCTGAAGATTCAAAATAACTGTGATGGCCAAACATCTCGGGTTGTAATATAGCAAGTAAGCTTAATGCGTGGCTTGCAAGAACCCCTAAGCCTACCAAAGTAAACATATTCCACGGACCGGGCCATAACGACTTCAAAAAGCTTTTAATAATTGGATAACCAAAAATAAACACAACCAGTGAAGAAAGGATCGCTTGAACTATTAAAAATTTGTGGGAGTCAAAAACTGGAAGGTGGCTTCCTAGAAGAGGTAACCATAACGCAGCAGCAATTAAAATTTTAATTAGATCTGGGTTTATGATTTTCGATTCTTCATTTGCTGTAGCCATTGCTTCTAGAGGCATGCCGCATTTTGGGCAGCTTCCAGGTAAAACCTGGATTATTTCTGGGTCCATTGGGCATGAATAACGCAGATTCCCACCTGTTAAAACCA
>DBCB01000041.1:0-167 GCA_002303765.1 Planctomycetaceae bacterium UBA969 | reverse complement strand
TGATTACTTTGAGATCATTTTTCAAGTAAGATTCAGGATTTGATTCAAACTTTTTAGCGCAAGAAGCGTGGCAAAAATAATAGGTTTCGTTGTTATGGGTTTTAGTTGCAGCAGCATTGCCTGGATTAACCATCATGCCGCATACAACATCCTTTACAGATTTTAAA
>DBCB01000218.1 GCA_002303765.1 Planctomycetaceae bacterium UBA969 | reverse complement strand
GTTTAAGTAATGGAAAATAGTGTTAAAAAGTTTATTCTAAGATTTGGTTTACACATGTGATTTGTTCTATTTAGCAGATTAAGCCATGCAACATTTGAAATTTAATAAACATATCGCATTAAGTTCTCTTCAGAGTAAAGAGTCTGTACCGCTTATAAAAGAAAGATTTATTGATAGCATCGTTTTTTATTTATTACTAACGGGTTTAATTTTGGTCCCATTATTTAATCATGGCTGCCATTCCAGCCCCCATACAGATGATGAACTTTGTTTGGATACGTTTGATTTTAAAAATAAAGTGGGATTAAATAAAAAAGCCCGACCAGATAAGTCGGGCTTAGAGTTTATTAAGTAATTCTTAAAGCTTTGGCACATCCATTGGCAATGGATTTGTGTAAAGATCGAGGGCTGTTATTTTCAGTGTAGTAATTGCTTTTTGAATTCTTGCTATATTTGGGTCATCTCGTGAATCAAACCCACCAACAGTAACAATGCTGCTAGTTCGCGTATGCAAAACATAGGCATCGAATTCCAATTTTCTTAAAACACGGGCTGTCTCGTGAGCTTGCAAAGCTGCTGCACCTAACATATCGCCTTGCCTGCTTCCAAATAGTTTATCCATAAAAGATGTGGTTACCGCTTTGGTTGATTGAAGAATGGCGGAACCGTTATACTCTTTAACAACCAAAGTGACGGATTTTGAGTTTTTTAAGAGGCTGTATTGTTCGTCTGCGTTTAGTGTTTTTAATACTGGATCAGGTTTGTTATTTGCAATAGTTTGATTTGGTACAAGCGGATTTCGTACAACAAAAGCTCTTGAAAACGGATTCACTCTCTCTCTTCGGATTTCAGCGCCTTTTTTGTCTGCGGTTGGAACATAAATGTTAATTACATCAGAGGTCTCTTTTCCATTTTCCAGTTTCAAATCAGGGGGAGCAAGTTTCTTTATTTTCTCAAGATTTTTACGGGCATCTTCAATATCTTTGTATCCACCGACTAATACTGCGCATTGTTCGGAAACCCGGGTGAATTTCATCGGCTGCCTTAATTCAGGACTCATTTTTTGACGTCTTTCGAAGTCAGCGATTTGTTTTTTCTTTTCTTCTTCCCCGTAATTGAAAATGTACCCTTTGAGATTATCTCTTGTTCTCAGTATTTCTGAAATTTGCTTTGATAATTCTGGCGCATCGACTCCTGAATAACTGGCACAGCATATTAGCCATGTGCCTGCTTCTACCGTTAATGGATAAGGGTTTTTTGAAGCTGAAGTGTTTGCAATACCCGAAACTACAAAGATACACGCACTTAAAATAACGGATGCAAAAAGACGCATCTTGACCTCCATTTAATCAACCAAAACCTTGTGCTCGGCTTTTCCGAACGACAACTTTAGTTATTAGATGAGAGTCCCATAACAAATAAAAATAAATTAGTCCAGAGGCCAATTGCTTCCCAAGGCCTTCATTTGCTCTAATTTTATCTCCCCAATTGCCTGTTTCCCCAGTTTTAACATGCTGTCGAGTTGTTTTTGGTCGAATACTGATTCTTCGCCACTTGCTTGGATTTCAATAAACTTCCCGCTACCTGTCATTACAAGGTTGCTATCAACTTCGGCCCCAGAATCTTCTTCGTAGCATAGGTCGAGTAACACCTTGTCATCAACAATACCCATGCTAATGGCAGCAATGCTGTCTTTTAAAATTTCATTAATAGGTGCAAGCGGCTTGTCGGAGTGCTTTTTTTCAAGTGAGCGCAATGCATCTACAAGAGCAACAAATGCGCCATTAATGCTGGCTGTTCTTGTCCCGCCATCTGCATCTAATACATCACAATCAATCCAAAGGGTACGTTCACCTAGCTTTTCCAAATTAACAATTGCGCGTAAACTTCGACCGATAAGTCTTTGGATTTCGACGCTACGACCATCAACTTTCCCTGATCGATCTCTTGACTTGCGGTTTCCCGTACTTCCCGGAAGCATAGAGTATTCGGCAGATAGCCAGCCTTTTCCTTTGCCTAATAAAAAAGGTGGAACTGATTGATCAATAGTGCAGGTGCAAAGAACCGTTGTTTTGCCGCTAGAAACCAAAACGCTTCCTGGGGCTTGCTTGGTGAAATTTCGTTTGAAACGCAAAGGCCTTAACTCATTCGCTTTTCTTCCATCAATACGCATGTTGGTAATCCTAATCTGTGTAAGTTATTTTTTTGAACCAAGAATCAAATCGAGTAATATAGCTTTTTGGGCATGCATCCTGTTTCCTGCTTGTTCAAATACAATGCTTGCCTCGCCATCAATTACTGAGTCTGTAACTTCTTCGCCCCTGTGGGCAGGAAGACAATGCATGAACTTGCAATGCTTTGGAGCTTTGCTCATCAAACGATCATTGATTTGGAAGTCTTTGAATTTCTTGATACGTTTTTCGTTTTCGTTTTCCTGCCCCATGCTGGTCCAAACATCTGTGTAAACGATGTCCGCATTTTTGAGGCTATTAATCGTATCTGAGGATTGAATTAAAACCGCTTTTGGAAAACGCTTGGAAAACAAAGTTAAAAACTCTTTGTCGAAATGATAAAGCTTGGGCCCTGTAAGAATAAAGTGGTAACCAACCATTGCGCAAGAGATTGCAAGGGATCTCGAAACATTGTTACCATCCCCAATAAAAACCACAGTTTTTCCTGGTTTTGGCCCAAAAGATTCGCGGATTGTCAGGATATCTGCAATTGATTGGCAGGGATGAAATTGATCACTTAGGCCATTGATCACGGGGACAGAAGAGTTTTTAGCAAATTCGACAATAGTGTCGTGGGAAAAAGTTCGTAGCACAACTGTGTCAACATAATGACTCATAGTGCGGGCAAAATCCGCAACAGTTTCGCGGACGCCGATCTTACCATCTGAAGTGCCAAGAAATATTGAATTTCCACCCATTTGCATCATCCCAGCTTCAAAACTAACTCTGGTTCGAAGTGAGGGCTTTTCAAAGATAAGTCCCAAAACCTTTCTAGGTAGTAGGTCTGGCCTTTTTCCTTTTACCCAGTCTGATTTGATCTTTTCTGCTAATTCGAGAAGTTTAACGAATTCCGATTCGTTGTATTCAAGTAATGAAAGTAAATGCTTCATTTGCGTTACCATTAATAATTTTCATTAACTGCTAAAATTGTGCAGCAATAAAACATTATCCAAGAATGATTTTTTCAAGTATGTCGCAACCCTCATCAATCTCAGCATCGGTAATGTTGAGAGCCGGTAACAAACGAATTACCGTGTTGTGGGTGCAATTGATGAGTAATTTTTGTTCCAAACATTTTTGGACGATGTGGGTGGCATCTTCTGAAAGTTCGAGCCCAATCATGGCACCAGATATCCTGATGTCAGTAATCAGAGCACATTTTTCTTTCCAAGATTCGAATTTGCTTTTAAACCGATTGCCAATGACAACGGCCCTTTCAAGAAGGTTTTCTTTTTCAATTGTTTCAATCGTTGCTAGTGCCGCTACACAGGCGATTGGGTTTCCTCCGAATGTTGCAGCATGTGTTCCTGGTTTAAGCTTTGCTGCGAATTCTTCTCTGGCTATTAAGCCCCCACATGCAACACCCCCCGCCAAAGCTTTGGCCAACGAAACGCAATCAGGGATAACATCCCAGTTTTGGTGTGCAAACCACTTTCCTGTCCTTCCCGTTCCTGTTTGTACTTCATCGAATATTAACATTAATTTGTTTTCATCACATATCTTTCGCAAGCCTTCAAGGTAACCTGCGGGCGGTAGGTTAATCCCACCTTCACCCTGTATTGGTTCAACCATGATGGCACAGGTTTCTGAATCAATGGCTTGGCGAGTTGCTTCTAGGTCGCCAAATGGGACATAAGAAAATCCCGGCAACATCGGCTCGAGGCCTTGATGGTATTTTGGTTGGCCGGTTGCACTAAGAGCAGCAAAAGTTCTGCCATGAAAACTGTTCAACGCAGTAATGATTTTGTATTTTCCTGGGCCACCATTCAACCGCGCCATTTTAATAGCTGCTTCGTTAGCTTCAGTTCCGCTATTACAGAAAAAGCACTGTCCACCCCAACCAGTTCTGGTGGCGAGTGCTTCCGCAAGCATGCCTTGAGGTTCTGTGTACCATGAATTTGGGACATGTATGAGTTTGCTTACTTGGTTTTTTACTGCTTCAACGACAAGTGGCGGGCAATGCCCAAGCAATCCGCATCCCCAGCCTGGAAATAAATCTAGGTAGGCATTTCCTTCATCATCCCAAATTCTGGAACCTTCGCCGCGAACCAAGCAAACAGGAAACTTTTTGTAATTCGCAATTACATACTTGTTGTAACTGTTCAACAAGTTTGAATTCATAGTAGTCCTTTTCTTTAATTGTTAATTAAACACTAATTAAGTGTAATCTCAGTACCAGTGCCTTGTTTGGTAAATATTTCAAGAAGTAGTGAATGCTTTTGCCTGCCATCAATCATGTGGGTTTTACCAACACCCTTTTGCAAACTATCAAGGCAAGCTTCAACCTTTGGGATCATGCCGGAATCAATTATTCCTTGCTCGATTAATTCCTTGCAGTCCTTTTCATTAAGACTGGTAATCAAAGAGGAGGGGTCTTTGCGATCTCGAAGTATTCCAGGGGTATCAGAAAGGAAAACAAGTTTTTCAGCTTTTAAACTCATTGCAACAGCGCAAGCCGCTGTGTCAGCATTGATGTTGAGCCAAGAGTTTTTATCATCAATTGCCAGCGAAGGAATCACTGGAATCACCCCGGCGCTTATAAAATCAGAAATAAGATTGTTGTCTACTTTGTCTACGATTCCAACATGTCCAAGATCTGTAAAACCATTTTCAGTGGGCAACAACCATTTTTTGCCCCACAATACCTGCATTGCGCCGGTATGAAGAGGGATAGCTCGGCCCCCAAGATTTCTGATTCGTCTAACTATATCTGCATTGGTGTCATTTGTGAGAACTTCCCTGACAATAGCAAGAGTATCATCATCAGTAATTCTTCGACCTGCAATTTTTTTTGGTTGAAGGCCTTGCTTGGCCATAGCTTGGTCGATTGCTTTTCCCCCACCATGAACTAAAACGGGGAACATGCCAGCCGTTTCCATTAGAACCAAGTCTGCCAGAGTGCTGGTGAGGCAGCTTGAATCATCCATGATGCTTCCGCCTAATTTAACCACCACAATTTTTTTTCTAAAGGCCCTGAAATAATCCAGCGCCTCTACCAATGCCTCAGCTTTATGTAGTGCATTCATTTTTATTAAACCCAAGTAATAAATGGTAATAATAGGGCTGATTTCTAAGATGTCAACACTTCTAGGGGTTAATTATTATTTGTTTGAAACTTTGATGTGGAATAAAAATATTAAATGGTATAATTAACAACTGTTTCCCTTTTTTGTTTGGAGGAAGTTATGAAAAATCTAGTTCTTGCTGCTTTTGGATTATTGTTTATTGTCGGAATGGTGTCTGCTGCCGATAAGCCTGCAAAAGAAATCACCCTAAAAGGTGAAATTAATTGCTCTAAATGTGCCTTGAATGAAACTGCAGATTGTGGCCATGCCATCAAGGTTTCAGAAAATGGCAAAGAAGTAATTTATTACTTTAAGGATAATGGCAAAGCCGAACCTTATCATGATACGGTTTGCAACGGACCAGCTAAAGGTTCCGTAAAAGGCGTTGTGCTTGAAAAAGATGGAAAGAAGTGGATTGTTCCAGCAAAAGATGGCGTAAAGTACGACTGATTTTCATCCTCTTGTGTTTAATTTTGCCGTGATTGGTTCTCCAGTCGCGGCTTTTTTGTTGATTACCCTGCTACAATAATTTGGTATCATGGATTAGTCTACACAGGGAGGAGATGACTGAATGAAAGTGATTCTCGCAAATCCAAGAGGTTTCTGCGCTGGTGTTAATATGGCTATCGAAAGCCTAGAAAAAGCATTGGCAAAATTCGGCTCGCCTCTTTATGTTTATCATGAAATTGTTCACAATAGACCGGTTGTCGAACGATTCAGTAAAAAAGGTGTCGTTTTCGTTGATAAAATTGATGATATCCCTGAAGGCTCAACTGTTTTATACAGTGCGCATGGCGTCTCCCCCACTATCAGGTTGGACTCTCAAAAAAGAAATTTACTCGCGATTGATGCCACTTGCCCACTTGTGACCAAGGTTCATAAAGAAGCTGTAAAATTTGCAAGTGAAGGCTATACCATTATTTTGATTGGCCATGAAGGGCACGACGAAGTACTTGGCACGATGGGTGAAGCTCCTGGAAGTATTGTTCTGGTAGAAGATGTTCAAAGTGCAAACAATTTGGTTCTTCCTAAAGATACTAAGGTTGCATTTTTAACTCAAACAACTTTAAGCGTTGATGAAGCACAGGTTATTATTCAGGTATTGAAGAAAAAATTCCCTAATATCATCGGGCCATCTAAGGATGATATTTGTTATGCAACCCAGAATAGGCAGGAAGCAGTTAAGGAGCTTGTTCCTGAAGTTGATCTTGTTTTAGTTCTTGGAAGTCAAAACAGCTCAAATAGTATGCGTCTTTCTGAACTTGCAATATCCTTGGGCAAACCTGCTTATTTGATTGATTCTGTCAAAGAAATTAATCCCGAGTGGCTGGTTAATACTGAAATTATTTTAATTACTGCTGGTGCTAGTGCCCCGGAAGATGTTGTTGAAGAATGTGTTGAATGGCTCAGACTTAATTATAATGCCCAAGTTGAAAACAGAATCATCCGGGAAGAGCATGTCCAATTTCCCTTGCCTAGAGAGTTGAGAGTTATTTCCAATTCTGTTTCTTGATTGATAGGAACCAAATTTGGATAACTTTATCAAGCATCTTGTTGATTCAAGACTTTCAATTCTTCCTTTGAAAAAAGATTTCAAGATAGGATGTATAGGCTCTGGTTTTATTATGAAAGATTGTCAGATCCCTGCTTATAAAAGTGCGGGATTTCATGTTTCTTGCATAGCTTCAAGATCTAAAGATAAAGCTAGAGAAGTTGCTTTAAATCATAATATCCCAGTCGTGTATGATTCGATTGATGAAATGCTTGAACATGGTGACTTTGATATTTTAGATGTTGCGGTCCCGCCGGAAGCTCAACCAGAAATTATAATGAAGGCCCTTGAGCAATCTAAAAAATTGCGAGGAATTTTAGCCCAGAAGCCTCTTGCCATGGATTTGCTTACTGCAAAAAAATTGGTTACTGCGTGCAAACAAAAGTCTGTCACTCTTGCAGTGAATCAAAATATGCGTTTTGATCAATCGGTAAGAGTAGCTAAATCTCTTTTAAATTCAGGAAAACTTGGAGATATCGTTCTGGCAACTATTGAAATGCGAGCTATTCCACATTGGATGCCTTGGGCCCAAGGTTTAAAATCGCTTTCAACTTTTATCATGAGCATTCATCATTTAGATACTTTTCGCTATTGGTTGGGGAACCCTAACCGCGTTTTTGCTAGTACTACCAAAGACCCAAGAACAAAATTTTCGCATACCGATGGCGTTAATTTATACATCCTCGAATATGATTCCGGTGCACGCGCTTCTTCATGGGATGATGTTTGGGCCGGTCCTGCCAAGGAAGGTGCCGGCGAGGATATTTATATTCGTTGGCGCATTGAAGGTACTCTTGGTATGGCTAAAGGTACCATCGGTTGGCCTAAATATCCTGAAAAAATCCCAAGCACCCTGGAATTCACTACTATTGGTGACAATGGTAAATGGCATTCACCAGCATGGAATGAAGTTTGGTTTCCCGATGCTTTTGTTGGCACAATGGCTCAATTATTGCGCGCAGTTGAACTTGGGATCGAGCCGGAAATCAGTGGTGATGATAACCTTTTAACTATTGCTTTATGCGAAGCTGTTATGATTTCAGCTTCAACGCACCAAGCAGTAAATCCTAGCGCTTTAATTGAATCAAATTAGAGGAGTCTGGATGAGAGCGAATAGCTTGTATAATACCGGAAGCTTTGTTTAAACTTTCTAGGTATTCATCGTTAGGATTCGAATCTGCAACAATCCCGCCTCCCGCTCCAAATTGCAGCCATTTTTCTGATGAAAATATACTTCGTATCAAAATGTTCGTGTCCATGGATCCGTCGAAACCAAGATACCCAGCGCTGCCGCAATAAATTCCGCGGGGTGATGTTTCTAACTCAGAGATTATTTCCATTGATCGTATCTTCGGGGCACCTGTAACAGATCCTCCTGGAAAACATGAAAGCAATAAATCTAAGGCGTCATGCTCTGGTTTTAAGTTGCCCGTAACCTTAGAAACTAAATGGTGTACATTGGAGTAGGTTTCAAGTTTGCAAAGTTCTTCTACTTGAATGCTTCCGAACGAGCAAACTCGCCCCAGATCATTTCTGAGTAAATCTACAATCATTACATTTTCAGCCCTATCTTTTGGGCTATTTAGAAGAGAATACGCCATCTCGGCATCTTCTTTTTCTGTTTTTCCTCGGGGCCTCGTTCCTTTAATTGGACTTGTTATTACTCTGTTATTTTGGAGGGTTAGAAATCTTTCAGGAGATGCACTTAAAATGTTACCCATCGAAGTAGTTAGGTAGCAAGAAAATGGGGCAGGGGATGTTTTTGAAAGTAATTCGTAAAGCAATCGGTCATCGCAAAATTTTGGATGCCAGAACCTTTGTGATAAATTGATCTGAAACGAATCTCCTGCATTGATGTATTCAATACTTTTTTCAACGCTTTTCATGTAATCAATCGCGGAATTATCGCAATAAAAATGTTCGTTTTCAAATAACCTGAATAAATTTTCAGGAGCTTTATAGCTTAATTCTTTCTGGGTCAAGTTTGTCAGATGGTTTTTCGTTGGAGTTTCCAGAAGTTTAAGAACCATTTGGGCGCGATTTTTAGCACGAAGGGCCTGTAAATTTCCAGTCGCTTCAGGGAAACCAGTTGAAACCAGCCAAACTTCCTCTTTTCGTAAATCGAATGACAGAACCCAGTCGTAAAAGCCTATTGATAAGTCGGGCGATGGAATAAAAGCTTTGCTATCCAAAGGCAATTTTTCTATTTGCTTTGATAGCCCATAGCCAAATAACCCTGCGATCCCACCTTGGAATGGAGGGACTCCATCCGTTGGTTTAATTTTCCAACGACTATACTC
>DBCB01000325.1 GCA_002303765.1 Planctomycetaceae bacterium UBA969 | reverse complement strand
GTCTACAAAACTTGGCTCAGTCTACATTCAACAATGGGGCCATCGGTACCGTCAATTCTGCTACCTCCACACTGCTGACAATAACCTTCTCCACACAACCAACAAGCACTGGCAGCCTGACTGCCGTGGTTACTACTAATAGCGTAAGCAGCGGCGCAACCGTTCAGGTTGCCACCATTGTCCCCGCACCTACCCCTTTACCTTTGATTACGGGGACCTCCGCCCCTTCTTCTGGCGGTTCAAGCACTGTAACACTTTACGATCCAGTCACAGGGCAACCCACTGGAACTGTGGTTCCCTTCCCAGGGTTTAGTGGAGAACTTCGCGTAGTAACAGGTGATTTCAACGGCGATGGCAAGGCTGATATTATTGCAGCAGCAGGGCCTGGCGGTGGGCCAGCAGTCGTTGTTCTAGATTCCGAAACCGGCGCAGTTATGGAGTCATTCTTCGCTTTTGATCCAGCCTTTACCGGCGGTGTTTTTGTTGCAGTGAGCGATTTCAACGGGGATGGAATCTTAGATATCATTGCTGGTGCAGGCGCTGGTGGTGGCCCCGAAGTTCGCATCTTCGATGGCACAAATCTTAATGTTGTTAGGGCTTTCTTCGCATACGACGAATCCTTCACAGGCGGTGTCAGCGTTGCGGCAATCGACTTTAATGGAGATGGAATTTTAGATTTAGTCACCGGTGCAGGGCCTAGCGGTGGCCCCCATGTTAAAGTTTTCGATGGGGCTACCAACTCCATCATCAGCCAGTGGTTCGCCTACCCCATCTCCTTTACAGGTGGGGTTTACGTGGCAGCAGGCGATATAGGCAATGATGGAAATATCGAAATTGTTACCGGCGCTGGCATGGGCGGAGCACCCGTTGTCGCTGTCTGGGATCCTTACACAGGCGCACTGCTTGCACAATTCATGGCATATGCAGAGGAATTTTCAGGCGGAGTACGGGTTGGCGTAAGTGATGGCAACAGCGATGGAATTCTTGATCTGATCACGGGCGCAGGCCCCGGTGGCGGCCCCGAAGTTAAAGGATTTAGCTTCCCTGCTTTAGATCTCTTATTCTCCTTCTACAGCGGCGACCCCACCAACACTGGCGGCGTGTTTGTTAGCTAACAACGGATAATCTTAGTGTTCCCTTTCAAGCCCATTCCTTAGGAGTGGGCTTGATTGATTTAAACACCAGTTGCATTCAACGCAGAAAGATTTTTAATTTAATAGGAAACTTCAGCAACTGTAATCGCACCAAGAAAAGCCTTAGCGTGCTGCAATTGCTTCGAGCATTTTCGCAAGCGATTCATCATCCGCAAGTCGATGATCATTGCCTACCACCCACAGTGTATTTACACAAATACTCATTACTACTATAACAAATAAATAAATCCTCATACTAACCAATTAACATTGTTAAGAATGCCAACAAAACTATATATTGATCTTAGTTAATCTTATTGAGAACTCAGTCAGGGCTTTGGGAATTTATCGATGGCGGACAGCCCAAGAATCTTCATATATCAAATTTTTTATGATGATTTGACAAAATCGAAGTTAGACAAGGGATTCATTCCTTTGGATAACACCGAAAATTTGCGCCCAGATTGGGCGGAATATTGGCCCATAAGAAATGTCTTGTTGAACCAGAATTTTAACTCCAACGATTACATCGGTTTTCTTTCCTCCAAGTTTTATGAAAAAACCTGGTGCTCCTCCGAGGTTGTGCTTGATACCATCGCCAGCAGAAAACACGATTTTTATAGTATATCACCCTATTTTGATCAAATGGCGCTCTATTTAAACAGTTTTGAGCAAGGAGAAAGCTACCACCCAGGCATTAAGAATTTGACCAACGCCTTTTTGCGTCAAATTGGAATCGATTACGATGTGAGCAATTTTGTTTCAGATGTTTCAACCTGCATCTACTGTAATTACTTCGTAGCGAAATACGAGTTCTGGAAAATATGGCTGGAATATGCTGAGCAATTATTCCAAATCGTTGAAAACAAAGAAAGTGATCTGGGAAGACTGTTTACCAATTTCACTGAATACAGGGAAAAAAATGATATCTTTCATATGAAAGTTTTTTTGTTGGAACGACTAGTATCGTTGGTTTTGAAATTTCAAAATCTTTCTGCTTTTCATATATTGGATGTTAGGAAGGCCCCGTTTGACCTTCATAATGTTTCCAACTTCCTCGGTGATTTGCTTACTTGCGATGCACTCAAGGGCCAATACTTAAAAACGAACTCCTTGTGCTATCTACAGGAATTTGCCAAGGTTCGAAATAAGGTGTTTAGTAATCTTAAATCAATCGCCCAAAACAAAACTAATTCTGGAGTAATAAATGCACCATAGCGCACTTGCTAATTGCAAATGGTTTTATGATTCTTACCTTACCAAGCCAAATACCAATAATCTGAAAATCGCAGAGATTGGGTCTCAAGATGTGAATGGCAGTCTAAGAAGCATATTTCCTGCAAACCATGAGTACAAAGGAATTGATTTTGTCGCAGGCAAAGGCGTGGACATCATTCTGGATGACCCTTACAAACTGCCTTTCGCAGACGACTCCTTTGATGTTGTTTTATCCAGTTCGTGCTTTGAACATTCAGACATGTTTTGGTTATTATTCAACGAAATAATGCGTATTCTAAAGCCTGATGGCCTTTTTTACCTTAACATTCCCTCCAACGGCATTTTCCACAGATGGCCTGTGGACTCCTGGCGTTTCTATCCAGATAGCGGCCACTCTTTGGTTAAATGGGCGCGTAGGTCTGGCATTCCCGCAGTCTTACTGGAATCCTACATTTCAAGACAAGTTCCAGCCAGAGAAGATGATGGTTTTTGGAATGATTTTGTCGGTGTCTTTCTTAAAGACGAGCGTTTTGTCAAGGATCATCCTCAAAGAATCCTCGACAAGAATCTCGAATATATGAATGGATATGTTTATGGAACGGATACGGTAAAAAACTTTTCGACCATGAATGAAGACCTTATGAGAATAACTGTGGCAAGGAAAATCCTTCAAGGTACCCTTCGCGTGAACACCTAAAAAGTGATTCGACAACTTATCAACAGCTTCAACAAGAAAAACCTTAGCGTGTTTCAATTGCTTTAAGCATTTTCGCAAGCGATTCATCATCCGCAAGTCGGTGATCATTGCCCACCACCCACAGTGCCTCTGCATCCAGACCACTTTTAGAAACAAGCTCTTCTGAATTAACAAAAGGGATTACTTCATCATTACGGGAATGCAGGACCACGCTCCCTTTTTTTAGGGTCGTAACCTTGCCCCAGTTTTTCCAAGCAGGGCACAACAACACCAAAGGGGTATCGTCAGAATTGATATTCAGGGCAACTGCACCTCCTCTAGAGGAACCAACCACCACATCGGGTTTGTGTTTATCAAATTCGGATTGGCCAACTGCAACAGCCAATGCAAAATTATCATCTGAAAGAGCAGGGTTTATCACCTCATGCCCATGATTAACAAGATAGGTGGGCTTCATCCCGCCCGGTTTCGAATTCCAGCCATGCAGGAATAATACCTTCATGCCGACCTACTTCTTCTTCTCTTCCTTGGCCTTTACGATAATCGTAAAGGGCTTGGAAGGCTGGGTGACAAGCGTGTTGGGCTTGGTGGTTTCAGTCTTAACTTTATTATAAGGAACCTGAGCCTGCCCTGAAATGGCGAGGGTGTATTCGCCACCTGCAGCGTTTGCCTGTACCTCTATCGTGACCAAGGCCTCTGTTTTATCTGTAGGAAGTACCACATTAGTCATTTTGATATTGCCCGGAAACTCCAAAGCTTGAAGCGTTACCTGTGATTTAAAATCGGGCCAATGCCTTTCAAGCTTTACCTTCATCTCCACTTTCTGCCCAGCATCAACCTCTACTTTTGTTTTTTCCATAGCTATTGCGAATGGTGCTTCTTCTCTTACTGCAAGCCATTGAGTGCGCATGGGCCTGCTAGAAGCTGGGTTGGCATCGGATGAAACCCGGGTGTAGGCCCGAACTTCGCGCTCAAATAAAACCTCGCCTCGCTTGCTTGACGCAACTAGCTTGATGGGAACCGTTGTGTCCTTGGCTTGTTTATCGGCTTGAAAAACCATCACGCCCTTGGTGTTATCCCTAAGCACGACATCTTGCGCGGTAACGCCGGGGGGAAGATTTTCCGCCCTTACCGTAATAGGGCTAGTCGGCCCTCTTTGATGAATCACAAAATTCAAGTATGCGGAACCACCACGATAAATGTTTAAACCCGCGGGGCCGGGGTTTAGAGAATGCATAGTGGCGATATGAAACTCAAACTCCTGTTTGTTGATCGCAAGCACATACTGAAATCGCGCACCGCCCCTGCGATAACGATCCTGAACAAAAACATGATACTTCTTCTTGGTAGTAAGATTGGCAATCCCTGAAGGATCACGCAAATGCCCATCAAAGGCATTCATACGATGGCCAAAGTCATCAAGTTCAACCACCTTATTTCCCTTTTCATCCTGAATCAAAACATAGGGATCAGCCCTGCCTGCAATTCTTTCAGAATAAACTTCAATGCTGTAGGCACCTGTTTCAGTGGGTTCGATCTCATACCAATCGCCATCCCTTTCGCGGTCGAACCTGCCCGAAACCACCGCGGGCAAAGTAAGTTTCTGCGCCTGTTGCAAAGTGTCATTGGGTTCAGCTTCAAGCGTAACATCATTTGGAGAAACCAAAATTGGTGTTGTGACAAGCGTGTTGTTATTCACCACAAGTGCCTCTTGAAAACCATCCAAGGTGCAAGTTGCAGCAGTAGGAAGCACGGTATGCGAAGTCGGGTGTTCTAAAAACTTATACCTTCCAAGCGAAAGAATATCCTTCGTTGCTCGCACCTTCGCTTTGGTTTCTTGCAAGGCAAGGTCTTGAATAGTCCATTTGGATTCGGTGGCACTAGAGCCAAAGTTTCTACCCAGCAAAACAATCTCCGCATCGGTATCTGATTTAACAGCCCTCGGAAAAACATTTTCTAGCTGGGGTTTATCACTGAGAACCAAGCGATAGGGCAAACCACCCTTGAACGAAAGATCACTCAAGTGAATAAAATAATCGCCATCTTCGGAGATAAGAACATCAACGAAAGGGTCACGGCCATCGTAATCGCCGTTGGATGCAATCTGTTTGCCTGACTTCGAATAAACCGCAAGCACCGCATCAAGTTGCGAATCCAATCGTGCGGCATTACAAGCAATGGTAACCCTCTGGTTTTTCTTCGCAGCAAACTTGAAGATATCTTCTTTGCTGTTGTCGGATGTGCCATTGATAATGGTGTTGATTTCAACAGCTTGGGAGGTTGCATCATCATCGTTGGGTTCTTTTTCATCGACTTCTTTGAAGCCACGAGAGATGGCAAATAAGCGGGGGTTACTTACGCCAAACCTGCCAACAGCCCAGCAATCGTAAGAGCCGGCGGGAACTCCGGTATCAACTGCAACTTTAAACTTTTTATCTTTGAGCCATTCGGACTTGATGCCCGGATGATCGAATTTTAATTCGCGCACCTCTTCGAATTCAGCACCCTGAACTTCTACATCGATGGTGGAGCCTGCAGCAGCGCCAAGAGGGTACATTCGATCTAACCTGATGGAGGGAAGATCTGCGGAAGCAACAAAAGCCAGCATTAATAAAGGTAATAATGCCAACGGAAAAACTCGCAGCACGGTAATGCCCCCAGGTAGTATTGCAGTTCAGAAAGCCTGTTTAACCAATCAGTTCTAGAATGGGTTCACCTTCACTCAAGATAGGCATGGGTCGTTGTGCCTGATCATGGAAAGCAAAGTGGTGATCAATCCCCAGGCAATGATACATGGTGGAAAGAACGCATCCAGGTGTTGCGGGCTTGGTGGTCGGGTATTCAGCATTGGCATTAGTTGAGCCAACAACTTGTCCCATTTTCAAGCCGCCACCTGCGTATACCACAGACATCGCACCGGGCCAGTGATCGCGACCTGCGCCTGGATTGATTTTAGGAGTACGGCCAAACTCGCCCATCGCCATCACGAGTACATCATCGCTCATGCCGCGGTCGTGCAAATCTTCCACAAGGGCAGTAAGGGCACGATCGAACTTGGGAAGCAAATTGTTTTTCAAACCTTTAAAGTTGTCGCCATGGGTATCCCAACCACCACCCGCCTGAATGGTGATGAATGTAACACCCGCTTCAACCAGCCTACGGGCCAGAAGGCAGGATTGGCCTAAATCGTTTCTGCCATAAGTATCACGAAGAACCACAGATTCCCTCTGCATATCGAAGGCATCTTGCGCCTTGGTATTGGTAACCATTTCCATGGCATCTTTGTAGAAGGAGTCGAGGCCGACTAAGTCGCCCTTGGTATCGATATCTCTGCGGATGTTGTCTAGGTCGTTGAGTAGATCGCGTCTGCGGGAAAGTCGATCGACATTAATCTTCGCAGGAAGGCTTAAGTTTCGAACCTTGAACCCTTCCATGTTTGGATCATTATCTGGTGCGAAAGGATTGTAAGAAGCGCCAAGGTAAGCTGCTTTACCAAGGTTCAACAACTTGGGAAGATTCACATAAGGGGGCATGCTAGGATCGTTTGCACCCTTCATTTTCGCAACCACCGAACCAAGCGAGGGGAAGATATTATCGTTAACTTCAATGGTTGGCTGATAACCTGTAAGCATCCATTGAGCGCCCATTCCATGGCCTGCATTGGTATGGCAAGCAGAACGAAGGATGGAAAGCTTATCCATGATTTTTGATTGAAGAGGTAGATGCTCGCCAATCTGAATGCCGGGCACATTGGTTGCAATGGGCTTGAATTCACCACGAATCTCGGAAGGCGCATTGGGCTTGAGATCATACATATCGATATGACTAGGGCCACCTGCCTGCCAGATTAGAATCACTGATCGCTTCTTGGCTGGCTTGGATGCAGCTCTCGCCTTTAGCAATTGAGGTAAAGTCAAACCACCTAGGGCAAGACTTCCAACTTTAAGAAATGATCTGCGATTAACTCCATCGCAAGTGGCTGAACCTTTTCCAATAAATTCTAACATGGCATCTTCCTTTAATAAAAATACTAGTGGTTGAACATGAACTCTTTCGAGTTCAAAATCACCCAGAGCAAATCTTCGAGGGCTTGTTGTTTGTTATCCGATTTATTCACATGATCCAATGAACGCGCTTTTTCTTTGGCTGTAGGCAACCTTGAGAAAGAAACTTGGTACAGGTTATCAATCACCTCGGGTGCGGGGAGGTTTTGTTTGATCAATTTCGCCAGCCTTCCCTGAGCCGCAGTAATCTTGCCTTCCATCTCATCCGAGTTGGCTAGCAAAAGCACTTGCGCCAAAGTCGCGCCTGTAGAGCGTTCGCATTCGCACCCGGTAACCCGTTTGGGCCTATCGAATGTATCGAGGAAGTACGAACCAAAGTTTTCATTGGGAAGATCAATGGCCCTGCCGTTGGCGCTGATGCCACTGAACCCAGATTTATTGCCAGTGGCCTGATTAACCGCATCCAAGAAAACCTCTGCGGGCATCCTGCGTGCATAATAGCGGGCAAAGTTTTGGTGATCATTCTTATTCTGCTCGGTTGGTTCCGAACCCAATTGATAAACGCTACTTGTGGTGATCAGCCGGATGATATGCTTTACATCAAACTTGTGGCTAACCAATTCCTTGGCTAAGTAATCAAGAAGCTCTGGATTGCTGGGCGGGTTGGTTTCGCGCTGATCATCCACCTCTTGAAACAATCCACGGCCTAGAAAATGGCCCCACATCCGATTCACAAGAGCTTTGGAGAAGAAGGGGTTTTCAGGCTTAGCCATCCAATCAACCAAGGCATGGCGGGGGTCTTCTTCTGCAGAGAACTTCATCTCTGGGCCGTCTAAAAACTTGGGTTCAGGAGATTTACCTGTGAGTGGGTTTTTCTCGCTCGAAGTCACACTCGCAGAAGAAAAGTATGGGGGTGGTTCGCCGAAACTCTTTTTACCCAAACGAGTGAAGAAACCGGTCAAGCCATAATAATCGCCTTGGCCCCAGCGCTCGTATGGATGATGATGGCACCTTGCACATTGCAACCTTACACCCAGAAAAACCTGCGATGTATCTGCAGAGACTTGATGCAGTTGATCATCCCGACTTTGCCAGTACCAATTGATTGCGGGCGCATCCTGCCATTCGCCCGAAGCAGCAACCACACCCCTAACGAATTCATCGTAAGGACGGTTGCGAGCAATCATGTCACGAATCCAATTATGAAAAGCATAAGAGGCCCGATCAGACCCCGCATGGCTCGAGTTCCTTAAAATGCTGCCCCACTTCATTGCGAAATATGCAGGGTAATCAGATGAATCCAAAAGAGTATCAACAAGCTTTGCTCGTTTGTTGGTATCAGTATCTTTGGCAAATGCGGTTGCCTCTTCCAGCGTGGGCAATCTGCCACAAAGATCAACACTTATCCTGCGGATGAAGGTTGCATCATCACAAACAGGGGTAGGCTGAAGACCCAGCTTTTTCCATTTGGCAATTGCAAGCAGATCAATCTGGGATGTCGGCTTGAAGCCTGGGATTTCTTTTAACGCTTCGCCATGGGGCACTAAAACACGGGTGACAGCTACATGGCCCATGTGCCTGCCCATGACCGCAGCTTCGCCACTCAGTTTGCCCGCTTTAATAAAACCCGTTGCATCCGCAACAGCAATCACATCGAGGTTGCTTGCAAATTCGCTCTGCCTGGTGACATCGCGAAAAGATCCATCCGTGTACTCTGCTATTACTGCAACTTGCTGAGTATCACCGTGCTTGTAAATGCGATCATTGGGAATCATCTGAATGCGTTTTACGATCGGAACATTCTTAGCAACGGGAGGGGTGCCTGCTGCGATCCAGCGTTTTACAATTTGATAATCGTTTGAATCTGGGACCAACCTTTTACCACCGCCATGAGGCATCTGACCCGATGCTTTTTGGATGAACAAACTCATCTCGGGGTTGGCAGGAAAAACCCTTCTCCCACGGCCTTCGTTCACAATGCTTTCGAAATCAAAATCTGCATCGAAGCCAAACAGCGAAAGCTTGAATCCATTTTGCCCACTCGCCTTACCATGGCAACCGCCTGCGTTACATCCAAGCTTGCTTAAAAGGGGAACTATTTCTGTGCGAAAATCAATCGGCCTACCATTGCTAATGCCGGATACTTCAACAGGCACATCAAGGATTTTACCTTGATGCGTTACATGAATCGTAGCTTGGCCATCGCCAACCGATTCGACAAAGCCTTTTTCATCAACCCGAGCAACTTTGGGATTGGTACTTTTATAGTTTGCAATTCTGGTAACATCGGCTTGCCCAGCGTTGGCAATGATCTGCCAGCCCGCAAAGGCATCTTTTAACTCAATCGTTTTTACAGGTGAAAGAATAGTGATGGAATCTTGGGCAGCGGCATTGCTTACAAAGCTGAAGAAACTCATCACAAACAGCGTTGCAATTGAGGTAAATTCTTTAGCTTTTAGTCGGGTTATTCTCAAAGCTGCACCTTAATTCAGGAGAGAAGTCAAATTGACCGTAAGGCAGGTTAAAACTATGCTTCAAATATAATTATATTCTACACCATTTATCGACCTAACGCCAACATAAATTAAGGGTTAGGTAGGTTTTTGGTAAGAATGGTTTTAAACAGCAAAGACTTTCCACCGCAAAGACGCAAAGAGCGCTAA
>DBCB01000078.1:6278-7791 GCA_002303765.1 Planctomycetaceae bacterium UBA969 | reverse complement strand
AATATGTTTCTGGTAATACGACTGCTCAAGCCAACACTCATGCCAAAAATGTAGCGTTTGAGTCTGCTGGATATACAGATTTCCAAGGCTTCACCATGGGGCCTGGCTACTATGGTAAAACTTTTTACATGTGGCCACCCGACCCCAGAGCTGCAAACGATTGGCGCAAAAAATTCTTCTTTTATGGATCTAACAGTACGACTCCTTGCGATGATAACTCTTTACTTTTCAGCACAACCAACGGCAGGTTTCGCACTGCAAGTACAACAAGCTATAAGATTAATTACACTGCGGTAATCAACTGGCTTAATTCTGGCCCCAAAGTATTCCCCGATAATATGCGCGCTGGAAGAGTGCTTTATTATAGTGCGATACCAACAACCATCCCAGATACAGGTGGCACACTTGATCAAAAATTCTGGCGCGCTTACATTGATTATGTGATTGGTGCAGGAAATCAGACTGAAATTCTTTATGGGCAAAACACCACCGCCTACGGCACAACCAAAATCACTGCAAAAGCAAGCTTAACTGCGGTACCCGCACCCTACATGCATTACAACGATAACCCGATTCATCCCCGTTTAAACTTCTGGTTTGGGCCTGTGTCTTTCCTTTCGTTTTTGTCGGATTATCGAATTTACAGGAATTGGCTGCCCGGTACCTCTCACGAATCTGCAACCTGGCAACTCAAGGCTGGTATTCAATCCGCCCTTGTTGATATTCAAAAAAATCACCCCAACGATCAGGCTGCTCTCATCTATTTTTCGACCCTTGATAACTACAACGTCGCAAGAGTCCCCATGGGCAAAGATTTTACCCGCATGAGTAACGCGCTTTTTTACCCTTACTCTCTTCTTGATAGATTAAGTGACCCAAATGCAGAAATCCGGCCTTATGGCAGTAATTTCAATTCCTCTTATCTCGGAACGATTTCTAATTCTGGCGGCATTGATTCTGGCCAATGGGACAACAAATCTTCAGGGGAAATTCCCAATGCTGATGGCGGTACCGATCCAGAAATGTCATTCATGGCAGCCTACAACCAATTCAGTAGCGCAACTGGTTTTAATGGACGAAAAGGTGCAAACAAAATGATTATCTTTGAAACCGATGGGCAACCAACCAGTACTGCCGTTGGTACTTTCCAATCGGGGGGGGCGTATATGTCAAAATTTACGAGCATTTCAGACAATGGGAGTTCAGGTGCAGATGCAACCGACGCTTTGAACACTTTGCAATATGTGTGCAACCTTACCACTGCAAACCCAAGCGGTTATTCAACCATCAAAAACCCTGTCAGCGTACACAGCATTGCATTCGGTCAACTTTTTGAAACCAACAGCACAAGCACAGGCACCGCAGCAGCAATGGATTTTCTGGTAAAATGCCAGATCAAAGGAAACACCTCCCCTGCAGGATCAACAACGTTGAACAGCGAAAAGATTATCATTGGAAATTATAACGAGCGCATCGAAAAAATCCGAAGTGCCTTTGAAAGGGTATTGCAAAG
>DBCB01000078.1:0-6264 GCA_002303765.1 Planctomycetaceae bacterium UBA969 | reverse complement strand
GGGATTCAAATCACTCTGGTTGAATAAATCACTAAAATAACTATCTGACTAAAAAACTTGGTTTCCTCTGAGTTTAAGATTATCTTGAACTTTGCGTTGGGTTTGATCAAGCCCGACTCTGGTTCCATTACAAGGGTTTCAAAACCAGTTTCAGATCGTTCAACCTTGAATCACATTGGTACGGTTTTAGAATCCCTCGTTTTCCCTTCTCACCGTTTGTATTTTTGATGGTAGTTGGTTTACTCAAGTTTTCCCGCATGGCCCAAGTGCAGCAAATTTTATCGAATGCAGCATGAGAAGGCGCCCGACTTTCTGCTCAGGGCATTATTATTAATTCCACTGGTTTCAGCACACAAATCAATTTAAATTTGAAACCTCTTTGGTAACTTCTATTGTGAAGGTCACCATTGCAAGGGCTAGTTTGCTCTCGACCAATTTCACAGTGAAGTTAAAACCTTACCGGCAGCCCCATCACCCAGCCATACCAATCCGTGAAAGGGCAAGTGTTCAAGGTTACTGTTACAATCGCCTATGCTGATATGAACAACATTAATTTCAATATTTTTAATCCATATTCAATGAAATCATCCGTAACCATGGCTTCGCAGAAAAGAAATGGGTGTAGTCCTCATTATTTTCCAGATAATGTTTATTTGTATACTCGAGTATGGGATATATTATTATCTTGTTTGAATTTCAAATAATGCTGTAATATACGCATTAGTCCATGCAGGCGATGGTGCAACCTCAACTCAGTTTAGCAATGTGGTTGCCACGAAAATGAATGGTACACAAAACATGCTCTCTGGGTACACGATTTTCATTCAGAATGTAAACACATCGACAGGCGTAGCTATTGCTAACAGCAACTGCAATGATGCGCAATTAAGTGGTATAATCTTGGTCAATATTTCAGGCACTCACACACGATCAGCGCCATTCCTTTTGTTTCTGCCCTCATCGTTTACATTCCAGTCTGCAACATCATGAATAGTGAAGGCAGCTAAGAGGATATAAACCATGACAAAAATAAAGTTCAAAAACAAAGCTAGAAAAGCTGCCATCCTTCCATTGCTTGCGGTCAGCATGGTCGCCTTGATAGGAATAATCGCCCTGGCTGTGGATATAGGAATACTTGCGCAAACAAAATCCCAGTTACAAAGCGCAGCGGATGCAGCAGCATTTTCAGGCTCGCGTGGTTTGACTGGTGACACCAGCACCGATAACAACAGAGCTGCAGTCAATGGATTGACATTAAGTACAATTCAAGCATCAACAATCATGGGGCAAACCCTACAAGCAAGCCAATTGACAACACAAGTTGGTTATTACAATTACGATGCAGTTTTAGGCAAGTTTCAGACTATTTTTACAGGTAGCAAACCCGCAACCGAAAACTGGAGTGCTGTGAAAATAGATGTTACTTTTAGTCAGCCAACTTCTCTTGCAAAGTTCTTTAATTACTCTGCTTTTTCTGCAACCGCTTCAGCAACCGCTGTGCATCGCCCCAGAGATTTGGCAATTATTCTAGATTATTCTGGTTCCATGCGCTTCAACAGTATTCCATCATACCCTTTATCAGGTTCGATTTCAGGATCCATGAATCCCGATCCTAATATCCCAAGATTTGGACCATGGTCGACTATTACTTCCGTAATGCAACGCACGAGCCAATACAGCGATTCCGCTCCCAACAACCATACCACCGAGACAAATGATGGGCCCCCAATTGTAAAAGACTTTTATTGCAAGCAGCAAGATGGTTCTTACATCAATGCTTTTTACAGGCCACTTACTCCCTACAATTGGCGCACCACTCCTACCAATTTCGCCTTACCCGCACCTGAGAATTTTCAAACCCAATTAGATACCCCTGTAAAATTTACAAGTTCCGACACGGGCATGGGGGGCGATCGCTGGCCCAAAACTAATGGCTATAATCTTGGTGCAGTCCCTAATAATACGGGGACCCCTTACGCTTCCACTGTGCAGCAATATGTTTCTGGTAATACGACTACTCAAGCTAACTCCCATGCCAAAAATGTAGCGTTTGAGTCTGCTGGGTATACGGATTTCCAAGGCTTTACCATGGGGCCTGGTTACTATGGTAAAACTTTTTACATGTGGCCACCCGACCCCAGACCTGCAAACGATTGGCGCAAAAAATTTTTCTTTTATGGTTCTAACAGCACTACACCATGCGATGATAACTCTTTACTTTTCAGCACAAGTGACCGCAGGTTTCGCACTGCAAGCACATCAAGCTACAAGATTAATTACACTGCAGTTATGAACTGGATTAATTCCGGGCCCAAAGTATTCCCTGATAATTTGCGCGCTGGAAGAGTCCTTTATTACAGCGCAATCCCAACAACCATCCCCGATACAGGTGGTACACTCGATCAAAAATTCTGGAGGTCTTATATTGATTATGTAATCGGTGCAGGAAATCAGACTCAAATTCTTTATGGGCAAAACACCACCGCCTTTGGCACAACCAGAATCACTGCAAATGCAAGCCTCAGCGCCAACCCAAAGCCTTATATGCATTACAACGATAACCCGATTCACCCCAGATTAAACTTCTGGTTTGGCCCCGTTTCATTCCTTTCATTTTTATCCGACTATCGGATCGGAAGGAATTGGTTGCCCGGTACCGCCCATGAATCAGCAACTTGGCAGCTCAAAGCGGGAATTCAATCCGCGCTTGTTGACATTAAAAAAAATCATCCCAACGATCAAGCTGCTCTCATCTATTTTTCAACCCTTAGCGAATACAATGTTGCAAGAGTCCCCATGGGTAAGGATTTCACACGCATGAATAACGCACTTTTTTATCCTTATTCTCTTTTAGACAGTTTAAGTGATTCAAATGCAGAAATCCGCCCCTACGGCAATAGTTTCAATACCTCGTATCTCGGTACAATTTCCAGCGGGTCTATTTTTTCTGGGCAATGGGATAGCAAAACTTCAGGGGAAATCCCCAATGCAGATGGGGGCACTGATCCGGAAATGGCATTCATGGTAGCCTACAATCAGTTCAGCAGCGCGACAGGTTTTAATGGAAGAAAAGGCGCCAACAAAATGATTGTATTTGAAACTGATGGGGTACCAACAAGCAATGCTAATGGCACTTTCCAATCGGGTGGTGCTTATCTTTCCAAATTTACTGGTATTTCTGATGCGGGTAGTTCTGGAGCGGATGATATTTATGCTTTAAACACTTTGCAATATGTGTGCAACCTTACCTCTGCAAACCCAAATGGTTATTCAACCATTAAAAACCCTGTCAGCGTGCACAGCATTGCATTCGGGCAGCTCTTTGAAACCAACTCCACAAGCACAGGCACCCCAGCAGCAATGGACTTCCTAGTAAAATGCCAGATCAAAGGAAACACCTCCCCTTCAGGAGCAACAACATTGAACAGCGAAAAAATAATCACTGGTACTTATAACCAGCGCATCGAAAAAATCCGAAGTGCCTTTGAAAAGGTATTGCAAAGCGGGATTCAAATCACTCTGATTGAATAAATCACTATAATAACATGTGACTAAAACTTGGTTTCCTTTGGGTTTACGATTGTGCTGATCTATCAAAAGGTAGCTACAAACACACTATGACCGAATGTATCTTGAAAATCGAGAATGTCAGTAAGGCTTTCAAAACGAATCGAAGATCAAAGATTCAGGCATTGGACAACATATGCTTGAGTGTACCCAAAGGTGCGATCATTGGGCTGGTTGGTTCTAATCGTGCCGGGAAATCTACACTCTTGAAACTTGCGTTGGGTTTGATCAAACCCGATTCTGGTTCCATTACAAGGTTTTCAAAACCAGTTTCAGATCGTTCAACCTTGAAGCACATTGGTGCGGTTTTAGAATCTCCCGTTTTCCCTTCGCACCTAACACCCACCGCAATTTTGCATATTCTTGGTTCACTTTCAGGCATTGCAACAGAAGATCTTTCCCAAAGGATAATTGAAGCATTGACCAAGGTTGGGCTGGAAGACAGACAAGAACAAAGTGTTGGGGGATTTTCCAGGGGCATGACCCAGAGGCTTTTGATCGCACAAGCTATTCTTGCAACCCCCACTTTGCTAATTCTCGATGAACCTCTCGAAGGCTTGGACTTCGATGCTAGGGAAAAAGTTCGGGATCTATTGATCAATTGGCGCCAGGAAGGCCGAAGTGTAATTCTAGTTTCCCATGAACTTGAAGAAATTGAAGCCCTTTGCGACAGGGTTATCTTAATTGCGAATGGAAAAATACTAAGAGATGAACCAATTGAAAACTGGCGTGGGAATAGCCAAGGCCCTTTCCTTCAAAAAGCGATTCAACTAGCTTGCGCCAACACGACACCAATTGGATAACCCAAATGACTGGATCACAATTTCTCCAAATCATGAAATGCTTCACAGGGGAATCGTTACGTCAGGCTGTTGCATCATATCTTTTCCCGCTGCTTCTTTTTTATTCTGCAATGATTATCACTTTGGCAGCAACGGTTAGGTTTTCGAACATACCCGAAGCTTCAAGTTATGAAATTGCACAGCGAGCCCCAGTAGAAGAAGCAGCACGCATAGGGAAGGATGAACTTGAAAAATCTGGAATCCCCCTAATACAGGGCGAGATCAGGCTTTTGTTTGGAGCAGTCAAAATACCCTGGGTCAAGTTTAGAGAAAATGCCGTTCGATACTTTGAATCCATGCTAGTCTTCTTCACTTCAGATGCGGTAGGTTTGATTTTCGCATTAATCTGGACTGCGGGGTTCATTCCAGAATTCCTGCAAGGCTTCTGGTGGAACATGCTCCGCCTTCGCCCCTTATCCACCGGCTTTATGCTACTCGGGAAAACATTCTCCATCGTTATAGTTCTCAGCCTGCATGGAATCATTTTGATAGGCGGTTCTTGGATTGCGCTTGGCATTGCAACCAATGTTTGGAATGGATTATTCCTTTGGTCATTCGCAATATTAGTTGTCCAATTTATTTGTTTTTATCCTGCTTCGGTGTTTCTTGGTACATGGAGCAGAAGCACCATGGTGGCAATCATAGGTTCGATTGCGTTCTGGGCCATCTGCTGGATGGTGAATCACGCCCGCATTAGCAACCTCAGCGCAACTACTGCAGAATCTTCATCAGGGGTGGCAATTTGGTTAATCGAAATTGCCTACTGGGCATTACCAAAGCCCATCGACTTCAGCATTATTTTAAGTGATTTAATGGGAACTATAAAAGAATTTCCGCCACCAACTGCGTGGATGAACGCATTTGAAACAAGAAATATAATCCCTTTTGCCAGTATTGGGACTTCGCTGATTTCAAGCGTAGTAGTTTTATGGTTTTCGTGTATAGAACTAAAAGACCCGATTAAGGAATAATCAGACAAGCAATTCTTTTACCGGATTACCCCAAGGGCAAAGTGCTTGCGGACGATTCAGCCGATCTGTGATTTCAAGCTCATTCGAAATACCCAGACAATGATAAATAGTCGAAATGATATCCGCAGGAACCAAAGGGTTCAGGCTGGGATTCGCACCTATCTTATCGCTTGCACCGTAGACAAAACCTTTTTTAAACCCACCCCCTGCGATCATAAGTGAGTAACAAAAATTCCAATGATCACGTCCCGCATTGGCGTTGATTTTTGGAGTTCTACCAAAGTCACCCAGAACTGCAACCATCGTTCTCTCGAGCATTCCTCGCGATTCCAAATCAGTAATCAAACTAGAAACTGCCATATCAAACTGAGGCAATAGCTCGCCCTTGAGTTTCTTGAAGTTATTGCCATGGGTATCCCAGGTGGCATTGGCATCGGGCGCCCAAGAAATACAAGCAAGCCTAGTCCCCGCTTCGATCAATCTGCGCGAAAGCAAAACGCTCTGGCCATAGATATTCCTGCCATATGCTTCACGAAGCTTGTCAGGTTCTTGCTCGATCTTGAAAGCGGTTCGGGTTCTTTCTGAAGAAAGAAGATCAAAGGCCTTAGCTTGATAGGCATCGAGATCGCCTAAATTATTGGAGTTAGATTTATTAAGGGCACTGATAAGCGAACGGCGTTTCCCCATCCGGTACCCATCTACATCGGGAGAATAAGTTAGCTCAGGCAAACCAAAATCTGAATCATTGGGATTGCGCAGTACAAACATCGGGTCGAAGGATCGGCCTAGAATTCCACCAAAAAAACCAGGTTGAGGCGGGCCCCCTGCGCCTTCCTTAGTTACATAAGGCATTGATACAAAGGGTACTGATGCGCCTAAAGGTG
>DBCB01000314.1:16931-30852 GCA_002303765.1 Planctomycetaceae bacterium UBA969 | reverse complement strand
ACCACAACCAAAAGTTTTGAATTTAGCATCTTCAATAAGGCCCGTAAGTGGGTTGACTTTGATCTGCAACTTCATGACGTCCCCACATTCGGGTGCGCCAACAATGCCGGTGCCGACCATCGGGTCATCTTTGTCGAAGCTGCCGACATTTCGCGGGTTGTTATAGTGTTCTAGAACCTTGGTACTGTAAGCCATATATAAGAAATCCTCCTGAATAAACTGTAATAAACGAAACTTTACTTTGCTTAATGCGCAGCCCACTGGACGGTTTTAAGGTCGATCCCTTGGCGGTGCATTTCGTAAAGCGGGCTCATGTCGCGCAAATGGTTGACAGCCCTAACCACATCATTGATGACAAAATCAACTTCTTCTTCGGTGTTGAATCGGCCTAGGCCGAAACGAATGCTACTGTGAGCAAGTTCATCGCCCAAACCAAGAGCTTTAAGTACATAGCTGGGTTCAAGGCTGGCGGAAGTGCAGGCAGAACCCGAGCTAACTGCAACATCTTTGATGCCCATCATAAGACCTTCGCCTTCAACAAAAGCAAAGCTGATGTTGAGGTTGCCTGGAAGGCGATGAATGGGGTGGCCGTTTAGGTAGGCGTCTTCAAGTTTAGAGCTGATGCCTTCGTGAAGCCTGTTGCGAAGTTTAAGAAGCCTCTCGGATTCGGAATGAAGCTCTTTACGGCAGATCTCAGCAGCCATGCCCATACCCACAATGCCAGTTACATTAAGGGTTCCACTGCGCATACCACGCTCGTGGCCGCCGCCATCTAGCATTGCATCAAGTCGAACGCGGGGATCTTTTCTGCGAACATAAAGAGCACCAATGCCTTTAGGGCCATACATTTTGTGGGCGGTCATGCTTAGCAGGTCGATGCCCATATCTTCAACATCCATTGGGATTTTCCCAACGGCTTGTGTGGCATCGGTGTGGAAGAGCACGCCTTTAGCTTTGCAGATTGCGCCGATTTCCTTCATGGGGTGAACGGTGCCGATTTCATTATTGGCAGCCATGATGCTGACGAGGATGGTTTTGTCGGTGATGGCATCGGCAACTTGTTGAGGAGAAACGAGCCCGAATTTATCAACGGGCAGAAAGGTTACTTTGCAACCATCGCGTTCGAGGCGCATGCAAGGGTCGATAACTGCCTTATGTTCGGTTGCGGCAGATATAATGTGGTTACCTTTTTTCTTGTACATCGCGGCAACACCCTTGATTGCAAGGTTATTGCTTTCGGTTGCACCACTTGTGAAAATGATTTCTTTGGAAGAGGCGTTAATAATGCTAGCGACTTGTTCGCGGGCAAGGTCTACACCTTCTTCGGTTTCCCAGCCATAGGCATGATTACGGCTGGCGGAGTTTCCGAATTTTTCGGTGAAGTAGGGCATCATGGCTTCAAGAACCCGTGGGTCGGTTCGGGTTGTTGAGTTGTTGTCCATATAAACAGGTAACTTAAACATATAAAAAGGTCCTCCAGAGACCGGATGAATTATTTGTGTGTTCCGTTAGAAACAAGTTCGAGTCCAAATTGAAGAGAGACGCTAGGCCTGATTGTCGGGTCAAGAATCTCAGCAAGTGTCACATCTTTAAGTATAGTGCGGATGCGATCGTGAACCCCACTCATACCGGTTCGGATCGGGCAGAATGTTCTGGCAGAGCAGGTTTGCTTTTCAATATCTTTGCTGCAATCTGTGAGATGAAAGGGTTCGTCAAGAGATTGCATGATGTCTGCTAAAGCGATGTCTTCGGGTTTGCGGATTAAAACATACCCACCATGAACACCCCTATGACTTGATAAATAGCCATGATGACAAAGAGTTTTCATAATATTGGCTAGGAAAGGCCTGCTGATGGAAAATTTAGCAGAAATTTCTCTAGCGGATGAGCCGTCAGGGTTACCGTGCAGGTGCGAAAGCACCAGCAAAGCATAATCCATTTTTCGGCTGAAGAAAGACATAAAAACCTTAAAGATAAAGCTAAGAAGTTATGTACATAGTAATAATAGAACTGAATTAGTACCATTTCAATAGGAATGGAAGGAAAATGAAAAAAGAAGTTGACAAGGTGCGGTGAGGGGGCCTAGATTTAATGATATCTAGTCTCAATACGGGGGTAAGATGAATCAAAACAATTGCACTCTGCTTGTTGGTGAAGATCTGGTTGTTTGTAAATGCTTGGGCATTACAGAAGTGGAAGTGATTGAGATTATGCGAATCAAAATGATTGGGTGCCTAGCAGAGTTAAGAATGGAATCAGAAGCAGGCAGTGGGTGCACTGCCTGCCATAAGAAGTTAAATCAAATTATTCGAGAGAACGGTTCTTTATCAGAACGCTCTACTCTCTAAGCGTTAGCCTCGGATTGCAAGAGAAGGAATTTGGGAAGGCCCAAAGTTTGAATTAGATGCAATTGGGTTTCTAGCCAATCAACATGTTCTTCGGAATCAGTAAGGATAGGCGCAATAAGTTCATGGGTGCCGTAATCTTTTACCTGCGCACAAAGAGCAATTAAATTGTTGTAGGCCAAAACACCCTTGGTTTCGAGAGCTAGATCGTTGGTAAATTGTTCGGGAATATCCGAACCAACGCGAATTACATCATACCTAGCAATTTCCGGAACGCCTTCCAAAAAAAGAATGCGATCGATGAGTTTTTCGGCGTGTTTCATTTCGCCCATTGATTCTTCGTAATGTTTTGCAGCAAGTTTGCTAATGCCCCAATTCTTGCACATTTTGGCTTGAATGAAGTATTGGTTGATAGCGGTAAGTTCGATAGTGAGTGCTTGGTTCAACCCTTCGATGATTTTGTCATTACCCTTCATAATAATTAATCCTTGAAAAGAGTGGTTATTTGGGCGTTGGTAAACAGGTATTAAGTACACAAAATTATTGTATGTGAGGGGGCAAATAAAAAAAATAAAATACATTAAAAAGTTCTTGTGATAAAATTTATACCTGATATCTTGGATCTTTGGCATAGAAATGTTTTGTGCTTATTTCTTGTGGTTGGAGGTGTTTTTAGGAGGACGCTCACATGCGTTTTTATTCAATGAAGTTGTTGAGTCTTTGCGTTTTTCTTTCTGCGATCTGCGTTTTAGCAGCAGCAGAGGATAAGGTGAAGGGGCAACTTCCCGCCCAGTTTAAGAAGCTTGGCCTCCGTGATGATCAAGTTCAGAAAATTTATAAAATCCAAACGGATTACCGCGGCAAGGGAGCCGACCTTGAAAAGCAGCTAAAAGAGCTGAAGACCAAGGAAAAGACTGAAGTTGAAGGAGTCTTAACCGATGAACAGAAAAACAGGCTGAAAGAAATTCGTACAGGCGAAAGCGCTGACCCGAAGAAAACCAGCAAGTAACTAGTTAATCTGTTTGCCCAGCCCGTGTGTAATATCACGGGCTGTTTTTATTTCACCCTAATATTCTTAGGGAAATTAATAATCCATGTGAAACTATTGCAAAAACAAATAAAATGAATTCAAGGTTCCGAATTCGTCTGATTGGTAAGATTTAAATTAAAGAGAGTTCCATGGATAATGCAGTAGAAGAGAAATTCAAAATCGTTGTAGGTTTAGAAGTTCATGTGCAGCTTTTGACTAAAACTAAACTGTTTTGCGGTTGCAGCACGAAATTCGGGCTAGCTCCTAATTCTTCGACCTGCCCGGTTTGCATTGGTATGCCAGGTGTCTTGCCCGTGATGAACAAACATGCCTTTGAGTTGGCAATGAAGGCTGCATTAGCAATTAATTGCACCATTGCAGCTTATACCAAGTGGGATCGGAAGAATTATTATTACCCTGACTTGCCCAAGAATTTTCAGATAAGCCAGTACGATCTACCGTTTTCGAGTGAAGGACATTTGGAAATAGAAACATCGCAAGGGACTAGAAAGATTGGGATATTTCGCGCTCATTTGGAAGAAGATGCGGGTAAATCGATGCACGATGAATCTGGCGGGGGCAGCGATTCCAAGGTTGACCTAAATCGTACTGGTACTCCTCTTTTGGAAATTGTAAGCAAACCCGATATCAGGTCTGGTGAAGAAGCTCGATTATATCTCGAAGAGCTTAAATTGCTTTTGAAGGAGTTGGAGATTTCTGATTGTGAAATGCAGGAAGGTAGCCTTCGTTGCGATGCCAATGTGAACATTCATATTGCCATGCCCGATGGTACGGTTGCAGCTACTCCAATCGTAGAAGTTAAAAACCTGAATAGTTTCCGTGCGGTAGAAAAGTCGATCAAGTACGAAGCGCAACGCCAGTATGATCAGTTTTTGAAAGATGGAAAAAGATTTGGTGAAGTGCCCAAGTGTACTGCGGGTTGGGATGATCAAAAAGGTGCAACCATTGTGCAAAGACGAAAGGAAGAAGCCTCGGATTACCGATATTTTCCGGAGCCTGATTTGGTACCAGTGAAAGTCACTAATCAGGTGATTGAGCAGGTCAGAGCGAATATGGGAGAGCTTCCTTCTGCTTGCAGGGAACGCTTGGTGAAGGATTATGCCCTAAGCCGTTATGATTCGTCGGTTTTGGTTTGCCAGGGCCGGAAGTTTACTTCGTACTTTGAAGAGACTGCGAAGAAATCGGGTGACGCCAAGGCTTCATGCAATTGGATCACTAATCAAGTTTTAAGCACCTTGAATGAGCAAAAAAAAGAGATTCAAGACTTTTCCCTTTCGCCTGATAAGCTTGCAAGCCTTGTCATCGAGATCGCAAAAACGGGTTTGAATATGCAAAGAGCTCGCGAAGTTTATGCTCGAATGCTTGAAACAGGGGAAGATCCAAAAGCATGTATGGATGCATTGGGATTCAAGGTGGTTGGTGATGTAAACCAAATCATTGAGATTGTTCGGAAGGCGATAGCAGGTAATCCCAAAGCTGTTGTTGATTTTAAAAATGGGAAATTAAAAGCTGCGGATGCTATTAAGGGTGCGGTGATGCGCGAAACCAAAGGCATGGCGAAAATGGAAACGGTGCAAGAGATCGTGGTGAAAGAACTAGCGGATGCTAAAGATCCTGTTTAAATAAACAGGGCGGCTTCTGCAGCTAGCCCTGGGCCGAATCCGAGAGCCACGCAAGGTCTTGGCGCTTCGATTTCTGCCATCTTTTTCAGGATGAACAAAAGTGTAGCGCTTGACATATTGCCATGGGTTGAAAGTATTTCGCGTGAAATTTCCGAAGCTTGTGCTGGTAAAGATAGAGCCTCTTCGATTGCTGTAAGAATGCGTGGGCCTCCGGGGTGCAGGGCCCACGATTTAATATCTTCCAATTTCAATCCACTTTTGGCCAACCATTGTTCAATCCATGGTTTGAGGTGTTTTTTTATGAGGCCAGGGACTTGTTTTGCGAGTGTCATTTCAAACCCATGATCGCCAATATTCCAGGTCATAGCATTTGCAGAATCGGGAAGAATGCAAGAACCCGAGGAAGTGAGCTTCCAAGTTTCTTGGGCTACATTATCTGAAGCACCCAATACCACCGAAGCAGCGCCATCTGCGAACAATGCATTTGCAATAATCTTTTGTGGATCCCAGCCATAATGAAAATGCGTGCTGCAAAGTTCAAGAGAAGAAAGCAGCACCTTGGCATCTGGCTGTGCTTTTACAAAGGCATGAGCTACCCGCAAACCATTGAGAGAACCATGGCAACCCATGAAACCGATCTGAGTTCGAGCAACTGATGCGGAAAGCGAAAGGTTCTGGATAAGGTGGTAATCGAAGCCTGGGGAAAAAAAACCTGTGCAGGTAACCGTGATCAAATGACTGAAGTTTTCTGATGAAATGCAGGCGTTTTCTAAGGCTTGCTTGCTGGCTAAAAGCGCAAGAGGCGGCCCGAGTGTTTGAAAATGCTCCATGCGTTGAGCCGTGGTTGGGCCAAGATCATCAGACTTTCCATTTGGAATAAAGGGGGAACCTGTTTCGTTTTTCTTTTGCAGGATATCATCAAGAACAGGCCGTCCTAGAATTATTCCACGGGTTTTAATCCCTGTTTGAGAGTACCACTTAGGCAGCCAGTTTAATTGCTCTTCAGACTGGGGGCAAAGTGATCGTGCCAGTTCCAATGCTTCTTCTTGCAATAATTTGCCCTCGGGAACCGCAGTTCCCCAACCCAAAAAAGCAAGATGCATATTGATTCCTTAGATGCTTGTTGCAGCCTTGTTTGGTTTATCCAGCATTGCGACAACTGGTTTTGACAGGAAAGGAAAAGCCTTTAAACCCATAAGAGCAAGTTTCACAAGCAATGGCCATCTTAACAGAAAAGCTGCAGCCTTGCAAACCCCTTGCCTGTTGGTGATGTGAGCCTTGTATTTTGATATCCATTGTTTTGCTAGTTCTGGTTCCCAACAACCAACGCCTTTAGCTATCAATGGGGCAACAAAGTTGGCGCCTGTAAATGCCCATGCCATACCCTCACCAGTAAAAGGTTCGATATAGCCTGCAGCATCACCGATGACAAATAATCGTTCTGTAGCAACCTGTTCAATATGGCCGGTAAGTGCAGGCGTTCCCCGCCAAGGTGCAAATTCCAGATTCAAGGGTAAAGGCCAGTTCATTTCTTGAAGAAGGGATTTGGCAAGTGGACCCATGCCGCCATGTTTTTTAATGGCTTTCGGATCAAAAGCAGCAGCTAGATCGAGCCTCCCATCCTCAAGTCGAACTAATCCGACATAACCCCCATTGCCTGAAGTCATAAATAATGTGCCGTTTTTATAAAAGTCTGGGGGATCAATTAATGTGACTCCTGCTCCAATCCGCGTGTTATTGGATACAAGGTGAGTGGTAATATTTTTGCGCACGAGAAGCCTGCCACCAAGGCCATCTGCGGCGACGACAATTTTTGCTGTAGATAGGGATTGGAGTTCTCCTTGCTTAAGAAAAACTTCGCGGGATGAAGATGTTAGCTGGCCTAATTCTGCCAAAGTGGTGGCTAGGAAAAATGCGCCTTCTTGCATTGCTTCTTGTATAAGACTGGAATCTAAGCACTCTCGCGAAAGAACCATCTGCCTTTGTAAGGGAAAAGTATGGTTGATTTTTTTACTACCCAGGCACATTTCGTTCAAGGCGATGGCTTGATTTTCAGTAATTAGATGATGTAAGCCAGTTTCTTTGAGTGTTGCTATAGCATTGCCGTTGAGGCAGCAGCCACAAACTTTAGGCCTGGGAAACGCCTGTCTATCAACCAAGAGAACACGTAGTTTTTTTCTAGCAAGCAGAACGGCGGCAAGCCCTCCTGCGGGACCCGCACCAATAATGATCACATCCCAAATCTGAGATGCGCATTTTTCAATACTTATATTTGATTTTATCATTCTTTGTTCCACGATAGCAAAAACCTACAAGGCCATCGCGTTTCAACTTTTGCATTAGTAAGCCCAGCTTGATTAGCCAACTTCAGCACTTCTGATTGATTAAATGCCCCTGCTACGGATCGCGGCCCATCCATATGAACCACTGGCGATCTCGTTAGTAAATGCGATGCTATCCAAACCATATTCCAGTTGAGCCAACTTCGCTCTAAATCGTTGATTAAGATTGCAACCCTTGCAGATTTTGCCATGCGTTTCATAAGAGTTATGGCTTCATCGTTATCAAGGTGATGAAGAAAAAGTGAACAGATAACCACATCATGAACAGGGAAGGGGGGGGCATCGAGAGCATCGGTTTCAAAACATTCAATGGGTAGATTATATTGCTGAGCTTTTTCTCTGACGAGATTTAATGCGAATGCAGATTTATCGGTTACGCTAAATTTGATGTTTATGCCAGCTTTTTTTGCTTTTTTTGAGAGGGCGAGTGGTATGTCGCCACTTCCAGTTGCAACATCTAGGACTGAAAAATCATGAGGGTTGGCCAGTGCCAGTGTGCGAATAGGTTGCCATAGCAGACTTACGCTGTTGCTAAAGTAGTTAAGCCTTGAGAGTCCCTTAAGAGCGTGAAGGTGCAAAGCTGTATCAATATCAGGTTGATCCATCCATTCTGGCAAACGATTTCTTTTAGAAAGATCTGGCATGAAACAAACCGGTTCCTAAATAATGCACATCATACACGAATTTGTATACATGATAGCAGCGAAAGCAAAAGAAAAAAAACTTGGGTTAAGGTTGGTTCGAATTCTGTTTTAAGTCATCAGTTTTGGGATGAACTTGCTTGCTGATATCTTTAAGCGAAAGAGTGGCTATTTTTCCTAGATAATAAAGCAGGATAAACATAGCGAGAATACCAACACCCATGAACGCGAAGTACCAGAATTGGAAGTTTTGATCGGAAGAGTTTGCAAGATCAGAGGGTTTATTGCTTAGTACCAGCAGGTCAGATAAATTCTCAATCGAAGTTCCAATAAGAATGTAAAGTATGGAACCTGGAAGCATACCAATCATTGATCCGAGAATAAAAGTACGCAGAGGAATTTTAGTCGCACTGAAGGCGTAATTCAAAATGCCATAGGGCATAAAGATTGCCAATCTTGCAAGCACTACTATTTTAAAACCTCGTTTTTCCATGAGAGTGTCAAAATTTTTCAGGAAGCCTGATTTCTCAACTTGCCTTTCAACGAAGTCGCGAAATAGAAATCGACCGAGAATAAACATCGCTGCTGCCCCAAGGGTGCTTCCTAAGTTTGCGATAAGAATCCCTGGGAGGAATCCGAATAGAAATCCCGCTGAAATGGTGATCAGTGATGCAGGCAATGAAAATACACCGAGCAAGAAATAGAATGATCCGTATAAAAACATTCCTTTCCATCCAAGATCCTTGATCCATTGAGCCCCTGAGACAATTAATTCTCGAATATCAATCTGCGTGAATAGAAATAAAGCAGTCGCCAGCAATCCTATTAGAATCAGGATTTTAACTGAGCGTAAGTGCCGATAGTGGAGTCTTGGCGGAGTCTGCATGGTTTTCATTTCAAGCTTGGATAGTTTTGCCATCGAAGAGCAGTGGGAAGAATTGCCCGCTTAGCGATTGCCCTTTCGGGACTGGCGGGACACCTTTAAGCAATGGTTCATCACTAGAAGAAAAAGTGCCATCAAGGAAAACGTTAAGAACAGCAGCTCTGCGCGGGAAGGCTGATCGATTTTCAAATGACCCATGTATGGTTAGTGGGTGATGAAAAGTGGCGTGCCCTTTTTTAAGTGGAACAGGGGTGGGGGTGAACTTGTCATATTGCCAAGGCTTCAGAACGGATTTAATGGATTCCATGTCGCCCGCAAGCCCCGTGATGGGTAGTAAATCCCACTCTTGGCTTTGGGGTATGTAATGAAGGCACCCATTTTCTTCGTTGGCATCATCGAGCGCTATCCAGCAGGTGAGATGCTGCATTGGCTGTGTTCGTGTCCAGTAGGAATAATCCTGATGCCAGGCAACAACGCCCCCGTGTCGGGCTGGTTTACAGAAAAGTTGATCATGCCAGAAGCGAACAGCACCCCCTAGTAATTGGGAGGCAGGTATAAGGAACCCAGGCGCCCAAAGAATATCGTGGAAAGAGGGTTTGATTCGCCAAGCACCCAAAGCATGGAATAATATTTTATTCGGGTCTGTGGATTCGTTGGAATGATATTCGTGGAAAAGTTCATTGCCCGGTGATTGGGGGTTGGAAAGGTCCACCAGTTCTTCCAAGAGTTTATCTGCTTGGAGGTCGCTAAGAACCTTGATGTCTGGTAGATACCCCTGGGTTTTGAAAAAGCGAAGCTGATCATTTGAAATTGAAAATGAAGCTGGATTTTTTGCTAGGTCGGCTTGAAAGAGATTTGAAACAGGTTTTGCAGCAAGTGAAAGATCTTGGGTCATGATAAAACCTTATGAAAAGCTTTTGGAAACAAATAACTCAATTAGATAGAGTTTATTCGTTTCAATCGTAACTTTACCATGTCAAAGATAAGAAAAAAGTAGAACACCCATCAAGGAGGGGGCGATTCATGAAATATAATTACATGACATTTGTTTTTAGAAAAAAGAAGAACCATGAAGCGAAGAATTATATTTTTTTCTGCCTGTTTGATGCTTTGTACCCTTGATTGGGCTGAAGCTGGCCCCGGGTGGTATGGGGGTGGCGACTATACCGCGAATTATGCGTATGGCTGGGTGGGGCAAGGGTTGGGAGGCTACCCTGGTCCATTCCCTGGAAAAATCCCAAAAGATCCAGATAGGGAATTCACAAAGAACCCTAGGCGATTTTTTAGGCAAAACCCTAGAGGTGTAAATCCGCCTCCGCCAATAAGTATTCCAACAACCCCACCAGTTTCAAAGGTTCCAACCAATACCGGTGGAGCTACATTCTTGGTAATTCTCCCTGAAAATGCAGATTTATTTGTGGACGGTAAAAAGTCGGATCGCACTGGTCAAAAGCGTTTGATTTTTAGTCCTGAATTGGTTCCTGGCAGACTTTATTCTTATACATTCAAGGCGATTTGGAAGGATGCAGAGGAACCCAAAGAAGAAGCTAGGGAGGTATTTTTTAGATTGGGAGATGAACTTAATGTCCCGCTGGGCGTGCAGAAATAATTTGCATGGGTTCTATACCTTGATATAATATTGGACAATCTGGTCTTATTTTGCTTTGGAGGGCGCTTTTATGTCTCTTGATCGTACGGCAATTTGTAATTACTTCCTTTCGCTTCAAGATTTAATCGTTAGCACTTTGGAAAAAGAGGACGAAAAAAAGTTTCATGTTGATTGTTGGGAAAGGGCAGCCGGGGGTGGGGGCCGAACCAAGGTGCTATTGGATGGTTCTACTTTTGAAAAAGCTGGAGTTAATTTTTCTGATGTGAGTGGTGAATTTTCGGAAGAATTCGCCAAGCAAATCCCTGGCGATGGGCGTGCCTTTACTGCTTGTGGTATATCTTTGGTTCTTCACCCTAAAAATCCGTTTGTACCAACCGTGCATGCAAATTTTCGCTATTTGACTCGAGGTAATCGTGCTTGGTTTGGAGGAGGTGTTGATCTTACTCCCTATTATCCTTTTCGCGAAGATGTGATTGCGTTTCACAAGGTATGGCATAAAGCCTGTACAACTCATTCGGATGTTGCTGATTACGATAAATTAAAATCTTGGTGCGATGAGTATTTTCATCTTCCACATAGGAATGAACCCAGGGGGGTTGGGGGAATATTTTTTGATTATCTTGATAAAAATTTGGATCAAGTTTGGAGTTTCGTGCAAGGTTGTGGCAATTCTTTTCTTTCTTCGTACCTACCTATTGTTCAGAACCGTAAAACTCATCTTTTTGGTGAGGCGCACAAAGAATTTCAAGAATATAGGCGTGGGCGCTACGTAGAGTTTAATTTGCTTTACGACCGAGGAACGATTTTTGGGCTTAAAACCGGTGGTCGAATCGAATCTATTTTGATGTCGTTGCCATTAAAAGTGCGCTGGTTGTACGATTATCAGCCTTCGATAGGTTCAAAAGAGGCGGAGTTATACGATATCTATTTAAAACCTCGAGACTGGGCTCGGGAGAGTTAAAGCAATTTGTAATAACTATAAGCCCAGTATATCAATACTAGGCTCTAAATGGTTATTTTGGCAGTTAGGTGTAGTCTGGGTGACCAATTCTTACTTGCGATGTCTAATTTTTGCGCGCATTCTTCGCTTTTTGCGCCCTACTTTTCTTCGACCTTTGCTAGTTCCCATATAATTCCTTCAAAATAAGATACTTACTTCACTAATACTTAATCTAATATTATAAAAAAGTATCATCATATGGCAAGGTTTTGTTTTTAACACTATAAATTATTATGGCATATGATGTTAGATAGGGGAGTTTGATGGAATTGGATATTGTTTCAGCAACTGATCATATTGGTTTAATGCTAGCTTTGTTTGCAGTGCCTGTGCTCGTTTTCATTAATGGTTTTTTTGTCGCAGCTGAATTTGCTTTGGTTTCCGTGCGTAAAACTAGAATTGAAGAGATGGTGAACGGTGGCATAGTTGGTGCATCGAAAGTTCAAAAAATTATCGGAAACCTAGATCAGACTATTGCTGCAACCCAACTTGGCATTACTATCGCAAGCATAGGTCTAGGTTTTGTTGGTGAACCTGCTGCTGCCCGTATTGTTCTGCCTTTTTTTCAATGGGTAATCCCTGATTGGAAAGCAGTGACCGTACATGGAATTGCAACGCTCATTGCTTTTATTGGTGTAACATTCATTCATGTGGTTTTTGGTGAACTCATTCCCAAAACTTTAGCATTGCGGGCACCGGAAAAGGCTTCGATCGCGGTTTCTTCGGTTATGCTTTTGTTCAACTCCATTACTCTTCCAATTATTAAATTAATGAATGGGACGGCGTTGTTTGTGATTCGAAGGATGGGGATTTCAGTTTCCGAAGTTCCTGTGATCGTGCATTCTGTGGAAGAATTGAAATTGTTGATCGAAGATACAGAAGAGGCTGGGATTTTAGAAGCAGAGCAGGCAACTTTCCTTCAAAATGTGTTCCAACTTTCCTCTAAGACTGTTTCTGACTGCATGATTCCCCGTGAAAAAATGGGTATGATCGAACTGAGCTTACCTTTCGAGCAAGTTATGGAGTTGATTCGCGATGGTGGCCATACACGCATGCCAGTATTTGATAAAGAAATTGATAATGTCGTTGGTATTGTTAACACTAAGGATCTTTTTTACCTTATCAGTGCCAAGGGAGTTGTTGTTCTTGAAGACGCCCTTTACCCTGTGATTTTTATGAAGCCAGAATCTACAATTGCATATGCTTTAAAAATTTTTAAGAATAGTCATCGACATATGGCAGTGGTTCGGGATGAAGTTTCTCAGAAGGTCTTGGGGTTAATTACCTTTGAAGATGTTTTAGAAGAAATTGTGGGCGAAATAGAAGATGAACATGATAGGCCGGAAGGGGCGTCCAGAATATTCCGGGCCACCATTCGCAAGCGCCGAAATTAAGAGCGAACAGTGCGCCAGCACAAAAATGTTCCTATAAAAATTATGATTGTATCTGCAGCCCAAACTAAAGCGACGGGATCAATACGGCCTTCTTTTGCCATCCCCGTGCCACACAGCATTAATGGGTAGTAGATAAGCACGATTGGTAGAAAACACGTGATAAATGAGCTAAGGAAATCACTTTTACTTAGCCAGATTCCGACTGGGCAACCAACAAGAATAAAACAAAAGCAGCCAAGGCTTAGCGCAGGTCTCATCAATAATTCCACATTCAAAAAGAGATATTGCTGCTTGGAGTGTTTTAGTTTGCCTTTCAAGTTTTCGACATGCTTGGGCAGATCTGGATTTGCAGAAGCAGTGTTAAGCGATATTGCTGCTGTGTCTATTTCGCTTAATACTTTAGTCATCTCTTCCTGGTATTCTAGTCGCTTGTCGAGGATTTCTTGCCAAGTCATATCGCGGGCTCTTCGATTTGCATCGTTGTTCATATTCGTGGGCAAAGGAACTTCCCAAACACGATCCTCAAAATAACCCTTGCTGCCATCTTCGAAGGTTGCAATACCATGTTTCATATGAATCATCAATAATTTTCGGTCACGGTCAACAGTAAGCTTCGCTTCCCTTGCTTGAGCAACTACATCAATTGCACCTTTCGCATCGCGTCTTTTGAAAGTTGGGTTAATCAGCTTTTTCCCCTGCACCCCTTTGACAAACATTGAGTATGGAATGTTGGAGTGATTGATCATGCCGTTCTTTTTAAGCATGGAGTAAAGCAACTCTTCCGCATCGTTAAACACCATTGCGCGCAATAGATGATGCGTATGGGGAATGATTTGATAATACAAAACCATTGTAACGGTGCTCATGATCAGGCCCAGGATAAGGCCGGGGAATATTATTTGCCCAAGATTAATTCCTGATGCGCGAATGGCAAGTACTTCATTATCTGCAGACAACCTCCCATAAACGACGCAGGTTGCAAAAAGGGTAGTTGCCGGAATGGTGTAGGGCAGGGTGCTAGGGATTAAAAGAGG
>DBCB01000314.1:14578-16876 GCA_002303765.1 Planctomycetaceae bacterium UBA969 | reverse complement strand
CCCGCCATTAATAGAATTCCGGTAATTCCCACTAAGGCTAGGAAAAACACCTTAAAGAGTTCCCAAAAAACCATTCTTTGAAGTATTCCAAACACCAGTATATATCTCCAACCATTAATTGTTGCAAATACGCAATTCTTGATTAGTCTGATACAAGTTTTAGAAATTTAAGTCAATACACCCGTGGGGCTTAAACTACTTGATTTTGCAAGGTGAGAAATGGGCAAGTTGAGGGGCTGGGGGTTTTGGGTTTTTGGGGTTGAGGAGGTGAGGTCCCTAATTCTTGATGTTGATTAGATGTTAGAATAATTAACTGTTTAAACTTACTTTAAATGTGCAGAACAGTTTCGTAATGATTTTTTCTGTTTGTTTGATATCTTCGTTTGGAATGATGGCAGAATAAAAATTGTCTCTACTGGTTAAAAATGAAAAGACTTCTTGGATTATTACTGGTTATTGGTTTCCTTGGTGCGTTGATTGTTAGTGCGCAGGAAGTGCAATCAGAAAATGAGTTAACGATCGACCTTGGTAAAGGTGTGAAATTGGAGATGGTGCTAATCCCTGCGGGGAAGTTTAAGATGGGATCTACAAAAGCTGATATTCAGAAAGCTATTAGAAGGGATAATTTTTATAAAGGGAAAAAAGAAAAAGAGATCAAGGCTTTGGTTGAGGATCGTTTTAATAATGAAAGGCAGCATGAGGTAACCATAACCAAGCCTTACTATATGGGGAAATATGAAGTTACACAGGAGCAGTGGGAAGCGGTGATAGGAAGTAATCCAAGTGCGAAAACCAAAGGCCCAAAATTACCAGTTACACATGTTTCATGGGAAGATTGTCAAGAGTTCATCAAGAAGCTTAATGCACTCACCAAGGGAGGATATCGATTGCCCACGGAAGCCGATTGGGAGTATGCATGTCGCGGAAATCCCAAGCTGGCTACTGCTTATTCGTTTGGGGATAAGATCATATCAAAGGACTTAAATTACTATGATTCAAATATAGGAACGCCTGTAGCAATAGGAAGTTACAAACCGAATTCTTTTGGCCTGTATGATATGCACGGGAATGTATGGGAATGGTGCGAGGATTGGCATGCAGTTTATAATGGGGAAGCGGGCACAGACCCGGTAGGGGCTGCAACAGGAGAATTTCGCGTATTGCGAGGAGGTTCTTTCCTTAGTTATGTATCGGAATGTCGGTCTGCTGCTCGGCACAGTTTTGGGCAATCTTTCCGCATTACTGATTATGGCTTTCGTTTGGCAAAGACAAAGTGTATTGTCAATTCGCCTAACTGATTCTTATTGTTTCTTACTTTGAAAGTCGTGTTCGAGGGAGGTGACTTGCTTGGTTTGTAAGATTTTAACCAAGTCGGAACCCGTCTGATGTCTAAAACAAAGAATATCGTTAAGGTCGCCCATTAGAAAAATATTATTTTACTTGCATTAAGAATATCTAGTCGTCATACTTAAATCATAAATCTTTTATTTTAGTCAGCTCTTCATTTTATAGTTAAAGAAGTTTTGAGATATTCTGAATGTCTTTCAATTCTGAAAGGTAGGCTGCCATGGCAAATTGCAGGAAGTTAAATCAAAAAGGATTTACGCTAATAGAGTTGCTTGTGGTTATTGCAATCATAGGCATACTTGTGGGTTTGCTATTACCTGCGGTGCAAAAAGTTCGTGAAGCTGCCTCGCGAACGCGTTGCTTGAATAACCTTAAGCAAATAGGTCTGGCCCTTCATGGGTACCATGATGTGAATGCAAGATTACCATCTGGGCAATCACCTTGGAGAAATGCGTCAAATACGGCGGATGTTTGGAACGTAACACCTTTTGAAGGATGTTGGTCATTTTTGGTCTACATTCTTCCTTTCATCGAACAAGAAGCTATTTACAAGAAGGCCAAGGCTTATGGCTCGAGTGCTGCTAATGCGTATTCGTGGAATAACCCAGTGGCTGCTCAAAACATGAAAATTTATAATTGCCCTGCTGATGCTCGTGGGGTTTTGGCAATGACTGCAGCAGCAGCAGGTACTGCGGTGGACCAATCACTTACAGGTTATCTGGGAAATGCAGGAACAACCTCTATATCTATGGATGGCGTGCTTTTTATGGATTCAAAGGTTAGATTTACTGATATCACAGATGGTCTTAGTAATACCTTTGTGGTGGGTGAGAGGCCCCCAAATTCCAATTTGGAGTTTGGATGGTGGTTTGCAGCTTATGGTTATGATGGCAAGGGCAATGGCGATTGTGTGATGACATCTAATGATCTTGCGATAGCCAATTATTTCAT
>DBCB01000314.1:12561-14573 GCA_002303765.1 Planctomycetaceae bacterium UBA969 | reverse complement strand
TAGCTAATTATTCCGGTCCGCCTAATAAGCCTTGCAACGGTACCGCTGCCCAAAAAATCGGTTTACAGAACGGTACTCCCGAAGTGGGTTGTGATGCTGCGCATTATTGGAGTTTTCATAATGGTGGTTCTGTATTTCTTATGAGCGATGGATCCACCCGTATGATTTTTAATTCCAGTAATACGATAATAGGTGCTTTGAGTACTCGTTCTACCGGCGAAATATCCAACATTCCGTGATGTCAAATAAGGTAACCAAAATGAGACGTGCACTGCGAAGTTTTGGAATCATGGTGTTGTTATTATCACTTAACGCATGTGGCACTGAACCTCCTGCACCAGCACCTGTAGAAGGGCAGGTAACGCCTCCGCAAGATTCAGGTGCTGGAAAGAATATCAAATCGAGAATTCCGCCTCAAACGGGAAAGATGCCCGCTGGTAAATAATCTTTCGAAGTTTTGTGCCATCTCTTTTAGGCATGTGGCTTTGAGTCTTTTTGTTTGAATTCACTTTAATTCGATTTCCACCTTTTCGATTTTCCCTGTGAAGGCAAACGGAACTTTGTATTCCTGACTTACTGGTGTGCCGATGTTTCGGCCTACTAGTAATCCAAATCCTGTCATTGCGCTGTAATTTAAAGCGGATTTTATTCCTGTTAAGTTTGCAACATTTTTGCCATCGACCAAAAGCTTGACATCTCCCGTGATGAAATCGGGCTTGGAGTTTTTAGCGGTGGGCGTGAAATGTATTGATAGGTTGTGTTTTCCGGCTGCTATTTGATCCGGAGAAGAAACAATAAACTCTTGGATTTTCAAATAGTTGTGAACGAAGTGAAGCTTTTTGTTTTTCATGAAAAGTGACCAGCCTCCAAATTCGCCACCGCTGCAAACCAGAACGCCATCTGCTGATCCTTCTGGTATTTCGACATGAGCAGAAATTGTGTGTTCTTTTCCCATTAATTGTGGGGCTGCAAGTGGGTGTAGGATAGAAGTGCCTTGGTAAAAAGTGTAAAGCTTTTTAGGGAGAGATGCAACTGGGCGTGTAGGGTCTGCTGCTCGTTCGAAACGGCGGTCATCTAGGGGGAGAACATTATATTTCTCAGCTTCAGCCAGCCAGAGTGTTTGCAATTGCGAAAGTTTCTCTGGGTGTTTTTTTGATAAATCGTTGGACTGGGTAAAGTCATCATCTGCGTAAAGTTCCCAAATGTCGTCATCCCAGGAAGAATCTTTTTTGTGCCAAGTGACTGCGGTCCACCCGTCAGACCAAATGGCCCTGCTGCCTAACATTTCGTAGTATTGGACTTTTTTGGTGGTCTTGGCTTTTGCATCAGAAAATGTGTACGCCATGCTTACGCCATGAAGGGGCATTTGAGAAACGCCATTGACTGAAGTTGGTGCAGGTAGCCCGGTGAGTTCCAGAATGGTTGGAACAACATCAACTAGGTGATGGTACTGGTTTCGAATAGAGCCACCATCTTTTATTTTGGCAGGCCAAGAGACAATAAACGGATCGGTGTTCCCGCCCGCATGGGTATCTTGCTTCCATCGTTTGAGTGGGGAATTTCCTGCCATTGCCCATCCCATTGGGTAGTGGGGGTCGGAAGAAGGCCCACCCGCTAGATCAAGATTTTTGATCATTTCGGGGATAGTATCAGGGAAGAAACTGCGATAGCGGTCGGTGTTGAGTGTCCCGTTTTGCAAACCCTCCTGAGAAGCGCCATTGTCGGAAACAACAATAATTAATGTGTTGTCGCGGATTTTCATTTCATCAAGAACATTAAACAACCGTCCCAATTGGTGGTCAGCATGGTCAAGATACCCAGAGAAAACTTCCTGAAGTTTACAGTAAACTTTCTTTTGATTATCGCTTAAATCATTCCAAGCCTGAACTCCAGGATTTGCAGGTGGAAGAATCGAGCTGTTGGGAATGATTCCCATTTTCTTTTGTCTTTCAAAAGTTTCTTCCCGAACTTTATCCCATCCTTGGTCGAACTTGCCTTGGTATTTTGCAATG
>DBCB01000314.1:2454-12536 GCA_002303765.1 Planctomycetaceae bacterium UBA969 | reverse complement strand
TTTGGGGCGTGAAGAGGTGCATGGCAGGCGCCAAGGGCTAGGTAAGTGAAAAAAGGTCGTCCGGTATTTGCCTGCTGTTGGTCACGAATATAGTTAATGCTTTGGTCTACTAGATCTTCGGTGAGGTGATAACCATTGCGAGTCGGGGTGTCAATGAAGTGGTTGTCCTGGCATAAAAGTGGGGCCCATTGGTCGGTTTCGCCCCCGAGGAAACCGTAGTATTTTTCGAAGCCCATGCCAAGCGGCCAACGATCGAAAGGCCCGGCTGCAGTGTAAGCCGTGTATGGTGCAAGGTGCCACTTACCCAAAGCCATGGTGTTGTATCCATTTTGCTTAAGTGTTTCAGGAATCATCGCAGCGCTTTTGGGGATATTTCCATAGTTGCCCGGAAAGCCGGTTGCTGCTTCCGTAATCGCCGCCAGACCGATTGCATGATGATTTCGGCCGGTTAGCAAAACCCCACGGGACGGTGAACAAAGGGCGGTTGTGTGGAAGTTGTTGTAGCGTAGTCCGGTCGATGCAAGTTTGTCGATGTTTGGGGTTTGGATAGGTCCACCATAGCAGCCTAAATGTCCGTAACCAACATCATCTAGTACAACTAAAATAATGTTGGGTGCGCCCGCGGGTGCTTTCATTGGAAGCGCAGGGTTCCAATCTGGTGTAGACTCTTTATAATTTTTTCCGATTTTGCCTTTGAATTCTGGTTGGCTGGGGGGCAGAACAATTCGGTTTTGCTTGCTTGCAAGTTCCTCGGGTGAAGACTGTGCATGTGTTTGTGATGGAAGTTTCCAGAAGTTTGTGATCTGTTGGCTAACAATTCCCGCAAGGATCAAAACCATTATGGGAAAAAGATATCTAGGATTCATGGTGACTTTCATGATTTGGGTCGATTGCGTTAATAAAAGATTGCTTAGCGATATGAGTTTGCCTGTTAATTAAAATAATTCCAACCTTTTTTTACGCTTTATGAAAAATGGAAGCAAGAAGTGGTTTAGCAATTAAAAGCTATTGTGATGGCTTGGGATCCATAGAAAACGGTATGTTGTATTTTTTGGTCGCAACATGCCTTGTACCTTGATATAAAAAAAGCAGACAAAATAATTATTGGAGGTATTGTTGTGCATATTCCAGCATTGACACTTGTGAAGCAAATTGCAAAGCAACCTGAAGTTAAAGATGTTGCAGGGGAAACCCTATTACAGTGGAAAAACTCTGGTTTGCAGCAGAAAATCAAGCCGGGCGCCCATGTTGCCATTGGTGTTGGTAGTAGAGGTATTGCCAACCTTGCCGTAATTGTGAAAGCAACGCTTGAGTATTTTAAGGGGATTGGAGCCAAGCCTTTTATTGTTTCGGCGATGGGAAGTCATGGTGGAGCTAATTCGAAGGGGCAAAGGGAGTTGCTTGGAGAGTATGGGATTTCCGAAGAGAATCTTGGAGTTACGGTAAAGACGGACATGGACTCTGTTGTTATTGGCAAGAATTCTTGGAATGAGCCCGTTTATTGGGATAAAAACGCCTTGGCAGCGGATGCGGTCGTGACTATTTCGAGGATTAAGCCCCATACCGATTTTCGAGGTAAATTTGAAAGTGGCATAGCCAAGATGCTTGTAATTGGGCTTGGAAAACGCGAAGGCGCCTCCCAGCACCATCGGTGGGGTTTCAAGGGATTGCGCGATATGCTTCCCGAAACTGCCAAGGTTATTCTTGAGAAGACGAATTTCATTGGTGGGTTGGCTGTGTTGGAAAATGCTCATGAGCAAACCGCTAAGCTCGAGTTTGTATCAACCCAAAATCTGATGGCAGTTGAACCCAAATTGCTTGATGAGGCTCGCCAATTGCTTGGCAAACTTCCTTTCCATGACATTGATCTTCTGGTGGTGGGTGAAATAGGTAAAAACTACAGTGGAGCAGGAATTGATCCTAATGTGGTAGGAAGGCTTCTAATTGAAGGCCAAAATGATTTTGAAACCCCTAAAATTATCCGCATGTGTGCATTGGATCTTTCGCCCGAGAGTCATGGTAATGGAACGGGAGTTGGTATTGCAGACTTAACCACGGATAAATTGCTTGCTTCGATCGATCCGGTCCCTTTTCGTATGAACAACCTCACTGCTTGTTTTCTTTGGCGATCAAAATTGCCCATTGCCTTTCCTAACGACAAGGAATGCATTCAAACTGGGTTGGAAACTTGCTGGCAGCCGGATTTAAATGCCATTCGCATGGTTGTTGTTCCTAACACCTTGGAACTTGCTGAATTGTATGTTTCAGCGCCCTTACTAGAAGAGGTTAGAAAAAACAAGGATCTTGCAATCAGTGGGGAATCATTTGATCTTCAATTTGATGACAAGGGCAATTTAAATCAAAAGGCTCTTTTCCCTCATAGTGCTCAGGGAAGAAGAGTTTCTGGTCATCATTAATTCCATTTGGTTAAGCAGGTTGGGATGTAGGGGATAGGCAGGAGTTGCAAAATGCTCCTGCCTTTTTGTTTTTAATGGCATCGTTCACTTCTTTCGCCCTGTTTTGTAAAAATTGATTCAAGAAACAGCTTGACCACTTTGGGTTTCGGGGTAAGAGTCCATTGGATATAGGTGGGGATCGTCTTTTCCTTTTTAAAGGGAAGGCTTTTGGGGGTTTTGAAATTCTATAGGTTGGATAGTTTCCCGCACGCTGGTATGGATACAGATCGCCTGACTTTTGGCGCATCGTGGGGATGAGGTGCTCGGCTGTGTTTCGTATTACATTGACAATGCTTGGTATGGCTCTTTTGCTTTCAGGTTGTAGTTCCTCCGGGAATAAAGCTGATTCAAAAGATCCAACACAACCATCTTCACCCTTTGGTATGTTTCAGAAAAAACCTGATACCAAAAAGGACTTACCTGCTAATTCTTCTGCTACATCCTCCAATCCTACCGGAAAGCCTAGTGGAGTCCTTGCTGGCCAAGTTATGGATCGGAATAATCGCAGGCCTGCGGGCGTTATCATTCAAGTGGTTGATTTGCAAAAAAATACGCCGGATGGAAAGTTTGATATCACTGCTGATTCCCAAGGTTATTTTACTATCAACAATCTTCAGCCAGGCAGGAACTATCAGCTTGTTGCTCGGGTGAAGGATGGGGAAAAGTTTTATAGCGGCACAATCTTGGCTACGCCTCCGAATCCAAGGGTTTCAATTTTCGTGAAGGAAGAGATTGGCGCATTCCCGGCCCCACAAAATCCCAATGATAAAACAGCAGGTTCCGAGCCTAATGCGCCTGCGGCCTTAGACAAGCCAAAAAGTGCCGAATCTGCCCAAGATGGCAATGCCCCTGCAAGTACAACCTCGTTACCTAATGCTGATAAAATCGCCCGGGATAATCTTGCGAGTAATTCAATTCCTGGAGCTATCCTGTCTATCCCGCCCCGAGGTAATGATCAGGGTGGGTACTCTTTGCCTGCGCCTCCTTCGTTGCCACAAATTGGCAATGTGATCTCGATTAATTCATCGGGAGTGCAGAATCAGCCTGGGTTTTCTGGTATTGGGAGTTATTCAGCATTGCCAACGCCTGTTCCATCCTGTGTTTTGGTGGGGCAAAAACTCGACAACTTCAGCCTTTATGACATGAATGGTCAGGTATGGGAATACAAGAAAAATAAGACAGGTAGAATGGTTTTGCTCGATTTCTGGTTTAGTTCGTGTGGGCCATGTTTGCAATCGATTCCGCACCTTGTTGAGTTGCAACGAAGGTATAAGAACTTTGGTTTGGAAGTGGTCGGAGTTGCATACGAAAAAGGTACGCCCGAAGAAAAGGTAGCTAAGGTAAGGCCGATAAGGGCTAGATATCACATGAATTATACAACCCTTTTTGGTGGGTCTGGGCCTGAACCATGCCCTGTACGCACTCAGTTTGATGTCACCAGTTTTCCTTCGTTGGTACTATTGGATGATGAAGGAAACATTGTGTGGAAAAATCAAAAAGATGAGGGTGTAGATCAAAGGCAATTGGCTGAATTGGAGTTGGAAGTTCGCAGGGGATTAGGGATTCGCACCAAATAAACCACAGCCCTATTTTTCCTTGGCCTCCTGTCTTGCCTGTTCTCTTTCCTCGTTCCTTCCACTGGTTTGTTTTTACCCTTTCCTGTTAATCTACCTTTCTTGAATTCTCAAGGAGGGTGAAAATTATGTGTGGAATCGTTGGCTATACTGGTTTGAAACAAGCCGATCTTGTTCTCGTTCCTGCTTTGCAAAGGCTTGAATATCGCGGTTACGATAGTGCAGGGCTTGCCACGATTTATCAGGGCCGCATTCAACTTCGAAAAAAAGCAGGTAAGATTCATAATCTTGTGCAATCGCTGCAAGATTTTCCCGTGCTTGGCACGACTGGGATTTCACATACACGGTGGGCAACTCATGGCCCAGCAAATGATGTAAATGCTCATCCCCATTTGGGTGGAAATTCGTCCATTGCTTTAGTGCATAATGGCGTGATTGAAAACTATTCCAGTTTGAAAACATTCCTTGAAGATATGGATTATCAGTTCAAAAGTGAAACGGATACCGAAGTGCTTGCTCATCTTGTTTCTTATCACTTTGATAAAATTTCCGAGGATATCCCCACCGTTGATAATTTAGTTCAAGCGGTAATAGCAGCTCTTTCTTTGGTTAAAGGAACCTATGGCATTGCCCTTGTATGCCCATTATTTCCCAATTTGGTTATTGGTTCGCGCTTGGGTAGCCCGTTGGTTCTTGGCTTGGGTGACGGTGAGCATTTTTTAGCGAGTGATCCAAGTGCACTGATGGGTTTTTCCAACCGTGCAATTTATCTTGATGATCGCCAAATTTGTGTCCTCACTCCTGATTCCTGGTCAATCCTCGATATGAAACAAGTTCAAATTAGCCCCGTGATAGAAGCTTTGAACCATGAAGTTTATTCGCCAGATAAATCAGGGTTCGATCATTTCATGCTTAAGGAAATTCATGAACAGGCTGAATCTCTGGAGAATGCACTTCGAGGCAGGCTTGATGAAGATGAGTGGACTTCACGTTTCGGAGGATTAAATCTCGATTCCAAACAGCTTAGGAATATTGAGCGAATTATTCTTACCGGCTGTGGCACCAGTTATCATGCTGGCTTGGTTGGCGAATATTTGATTGAAGAACTTGCCCGAATTCCCGTCGAAGTCGAATACGCATCCGAGTTTCGTTACCGAAATTCCCCAATGAATGGAAGAAGTATAGTCATAGGTATCACCCAATCAGGTGAAACTGCAGATACACTTGCAGCCATTCGTGAATCGAAGCTTAAAGGAATACCATCTTTAGCTATCTGTAATGTGGTAGGTAGTACGATTGCACGGGAGGCTGATGGCGGTGTTTATCTTCACGCAGGGCAAGAGATCGGGGTTGCCAGTACCAAAGCTTTTACGAATCAAGTTGTTGTGCTTGCGATGTTAGCTCTGCATTTGGGAAGAATGAGGCACCTTTCTGCATTTCAAGGGGCCCAAGTTGTAGAGTCTTTGAAGGAATTGCCAGAAGCTGTTCGTCAGGTATTGGCTACAGAAGCACAGATTCGTGAAATTGCAATGCGTTACTGCAATTCGCCTCAGATCCTATTCATGGGCAGGCAGTATCTTTACCCGGTTGCACTTGAAGCAGCATTGAAAATGAAGGAAATCAGCTACATCCATTCAGAAGGATACCCTGCTGCAGAGATGAAGCATGGGCCGATTGCGCTTGTGGATCGTGATACACCTTCGGTGTTTTTAATTTCCCGTGGACTGATGTTTAATAAAGTCATGAGCAATCTTGAAGAGGTAAAAGCAAGAGGTGGACCTGTTATCGCGGTGGCTTCAGAAAGGATTTCTGAACTTTCGAGGAAAGCTGATGAAGTTATCGTTGTTCCTAAAGTTGCAGAATACCTTCAACCCGTGGTTAGCAATATTCCTATGCAATTGTTTGCCTATCACATGGCTTTACTTCGCGGGTGTGATGTTGATAAGCCAAGAAATCTTGCCAAAAGTGTTACGGTAGAATGATTTTAAAGTGTGTTAAAATCGTGGTAGGCAATATGTTCGTTATTGCCTGCAGGCTTATTGCCCGGTCTAATTAATAACCCGGTACCCATACCAGCAGTTTTTGCAGCATCAAGCTCCTCGGTTACATCCGAAAGGAATATGATTTCAGAAGCATCGGTGCAAAGGTTGTTGGCAATGTTTTCATAGCTTGAAGAAGTTCGTTTGGGCCCAGAAGTTGTATCGAAATGATGGGTTATTAGAGTTCCAAGATTTCCTGCAGTGGTGTTTGCGAAGTAAATCTTTTGCGCAAGGATGCTTCCCGATGAATAAATTGCAATGGTAAGGTTTGAACTTTTCCAACGATGGAAAGCCGTAGGAACATCTTCGTAAATATGGCCTTTTAGTTCTCCGTTGTTAAATCCTTTTCGCCAAACTAACCCTTGCAGAGCCTTAAGCCCTGTTGCTTTACTATCTTCCTTCATGCGCTGGATAGCCAAGGTTACGATGCGTTTTATTTTTTCGGACTTGGAAGAAGTGCCTTCTAAAAAAACTGCAAGGGTAGGGCAGTTTTCATTTTGTGCGAAAACTTCAAGAGCATCGATTGTTTCTTTGGTTTCAAAACTTGAATCTAGAAATCCCTCTAGATTATTGCGCGCATAATCAAACATTGTCGTATGCACAAAATCAATTGCAGAAGTGGTTCCTTCGATATCGAGAAGAACCACTTTGTATTTTTCGCTAATCATACGGATAACTTGGTTTCCATGTTTCCTTCGCCTGTTAAATAAGTGGGGCCCCAGCATAAGGGCGCGTAATTTCCATGGATACCACTATCAATATACTGGGGAGTCCAGCCTGATTTATCCTGGAATAATCGTATTGCCCGTATAGTTCTATCTTCGCATAAACCAAACCAGTGTTTTGTGCCCCGAGGAACATTAATGAGATCGCCTGCTTCAACTTGAATAGCAAAAATAGGCCCCCTTGTTGGGTGAATATGAAAAAGGCCCTTCCCTTTAAGGATGAATCGGACTTCATCCTCAGAGTGGGTGTGTTCCATTTTGTACTTAGCCATCATTTCGTCAAGATTTGGTGTTTCAGGCGAAACATTCATGACATCAGCGGTCACATAGCCACCTTTTTTCTTTAGTACTTCTATTTCTGGTGCATATGCCTCGAGAATATCATCTGCATCCGCTTCAGGGTTGACTCTTTCAGCAAGCGGCCATTTTTCGTAAAAGATTCCGTGCGGGTTAATGAATTCCTGAATTTCTTTTTCAGATTTCAGCGCCCTGTTTTCATCTGGTATTAATACGACTGCCATTTTTATCTCCTGTAAATTATTATTAGTCTCGCAGAAGCAAACTTCTGCCTGTTACTTCAAAAAGAAATTCCAAAGTTTCAACATGTCTTTGCGTTTCTTCAAGGTTTGAGCCCCAAGCATACAAACCATGTTTTCGGATTAGAAACCCAAAGGGTACAAAATCTTTATTTGCAAAAGTGCGCTCATTCACTTTTTTTGCCAATGCTGTTATATCTTGGCTATTAGGGTAAATATCGATCCAAATGCGGGTTTCATGGCTTTTGATTCCAGAAAGCCCTTTAAGCATTTCGTAGCCTTCCACCCAGAAACCACCTGTGGCTCCGTATTTTTCAGAAAGCAAGGTCCCCCAAACCGAATGAACATGCAGCACCGAATTGATGTTTTCTTTAGCGGTTAACATAAGATGCAAAGCTGTTTCAGCAGAGGGCTTTTCTTCCGTTTTAACTAAGGGGGTACCTTTATCATTAAGTACTAGAAAATCATTCATCCCTAAGTTTTCTTTGTGTTTGCCACTTGCTGTTATGAGAAGTTGGTAAGGCTTTTTGCTTATAATTGCACTGTAATTGCTGCTGGTTGCAAGCGACCAACCCCTGCGATGAAACTGTTTTCCAAGCGAGATGATTTTAGCCTTTAATTTTTTGATGTCCTTGTTCGGAGTAGCCTTCACTCCTGCTGGCTTTTTAGCTTTTTTCGGTGCTACATCTTTGGTAGTTTTTTTCATGATTAATCCACTTTCGTTAATTCGAGAACCTAACCATTAATCTAATGGATAAGCATGAAAAATCAAAAGAAATGATGATGAAATAATACATCGCTAGGGTGTTTTTTATTGTTTTACATTTGCTTTTAAGTGATTTTCAGAGCTTCTTTCAATAAACAAGGTTCGCTGCTAGATTCTTCTTTGCGGTATCGTGCCAGTAAACTCTTAGATCGTTGAGCTAGCATCCGCCTTACTTCGCGCCTTTCGCCTTTGATTCTGGCTATACTCATTGAGTCATAGGCTGTAGTCTGATGCCTCATCCATGCGATAACTGCTGCTTCCGCTCTTCGTTCTACTGGAATTCTTTTGGTTCGGGCGACCGTACCACTGCCAACAGGAGTGGCGTGATCTGCGACAACTTTTGCAAGTTTATTGGCTAAATCCGAATGATTTGGGTGGAATGCCAGAAATGCAACTACAGCTCCGGTAAAATCTTCCACGTATTCTAATTGAACTTTATCTCTTCTCTTGGCGGCGCTTTCTTTGCGTTTGCTATAACTTTCAGTTGATCTTTCCGCTTCCAATTCTAATCTAGTTTTTTCGATGGTAGCAGCAGCAGCCCAAATGCCTTTGGAAAATATCCTGCGGCCTTTCTTTTCTTGCACCACCCAATAGTCCCCAGCAGCTTTTACCCGCCTTGTTAAACCGGCATCACCGGGCGGTAATAAGCTCCATTCTTTGGGAACTGCGATAATTATATCGTATTCGTTTATAACACTATTTGGCCTTGGCCCTGGTCGGAATATTTTTTCGATCATTCTTGTGTCGCCTCCTTGCGATGGTGATTTATTTTAAAAGGTCTATGGTTTCTTTGATGATGGATGCATGGACAATGATGGCAAGGCCCAAACGATGGCGAATTTTGCTAGTGCCGTAAATGAGTTTTATATCTTCATCCAGGAAATGTTGAGCAGTGACCAAACCTAAAATAAGTCTGGTTTCATCCTTATCTGATTCAGTTCGGCTTGGTTTATATAGGAATACGGGGCCACCGCTATCTCCTTCGAAAATGTTTCCGCTCATTAGAAATGTCCGTGTTTTTGCTGTGGGATACAATGGGTAAGTTGCGATTGAACCATTTCTTAGAATGGGAAAACCAGCGGAGTTAGCCTCGGCACGATGAGGGTATCCCAGATTTGTAATTAGATCTCCCGGATGGATTTTGTGTTTTTGAAGTAATGCATCGGAAGCAAGAAGATCGGTTGATAGGCTTGATAAGTCTGCATTTTTTGGTGGGGTTACCCAAAGTACAGCAACATCTTCGGTTGGGTGTTTCGCCCAAAGGGGCTTGCCATCTTTTCGAATGGTAACTTTCATTGGTTCTTTGATGTATTCGCCTTCTGCTTTTTTTGTTCGGAATATGACGGTGGTTTCATCTCCTGGCGTGTTGTTTAAAACATGATATGCGGTTATCAACAAATGTTTTTCTTCGTTTTTTTTCTTCAGAATGAAACCAGTTGCAGTAAATTTTTCATGAGCTATTTTAATAGTCGCACGCATTAACTGTGTGGTGAAATCTTCATCCGCTGCAAAAATTTGCGATGATATAAAAGTTGATCCTAGCAGCAAGAAAAAACAGCGTATCCAAATCATAGGAAATCTTTCTTATAAATTTGTGAGATTAGTTGGCTAGAAAAAGTTGCGCATTCCTTATCATTAATGATTATATTTTAGCTACTCTGGTAGATTTAACTAATGTAATGACTAAAAACATGAATGTAAACTATTTGCCATGATTCTTCTTAAGGTAACAGTTAAAAAAAGATTTTAATTACATAAGGTCATTTTTGGTATGCAAGGTTAAGTTTAATTTAAACAGTAATAAGTGATATATTTTTCACTACATATGCTGAGGTTTTCAGAGAAATGATTCCAACAAATAGGCTCATTAATACGATTGTTTTATTAACGTTCATTTTTATGGGTGCTTTTACAAATTGGGTTTTTACCTTAAGCCTTCCACAAAAGATTGCAACTCATTTTAATTTTGAAGGCAAACCCGATGGT